>CAZTXY010000001.1:0-147678 GCA_964617815.1 uncultured Candidatus Saccharibacteria bacterium
TATTTCTAAAAAATGCTTTTAAAAAAACTGGCATCCCTTTTGATTTTGATTTTCATATACTAGAGTTATGGACTATTGGTTATCTTTACACGCTCCAATATGGAATAAAAAAAATGCCGACATTTCACACTTTTCTTGATCACTTTAATTTAAAATTGAAAAACCGGCATAACGCTTTAGAAAAAGCGAGGCTGTCAGGTGACATTCTCCGCCGCATGATAAAAAGTGCTTAACTAATTAGAAAGGCCTCCATGTTTAATAAAGATATTCTATTAATTGACCTAGAATTTACCGGGCTAGATCCAAAGCGACACGATATCATTCAGATAGCGGCAGTTTTGTTGGACAAAAAAACTCTTAAGGAAAAAAAGTTTTTTAACGCCTATATTAAACCCAAGCACTGGGCCAGGCGTGACCCCCAGTCAATGGAAATAAATGGTATCCAGTGGGAAACCTTGAAATATGCTCCAACTTTACGAACTGTAATCAACGCTTTTAATAAAAAGTTCAGCAAAAATATAATGCTCGCCTATTACGGCGGTAGTCTTGATATTGAATTTTTAAAAGCGGCTTATAGCCAAGTTGGCAAGAAATTTGAGTTTAATTACCACTACATTAATCTTTGGGTTATTTTTTACACTTACTTAGTCGTAAAAAATAAATTTGCAACACCAAAAGGGCCCAAAAAATTCTCTCTTTCAAACCTAGCGAAATATTTTAAAATCCCAGCAATAGACCTTCATGATGCGCTTAGCGATTGTAGAGTTGAGGCTGAGATTCTTCGTACAGTAATTAAAGAAATGAAAAAGCGATAACTATGAAACTAGTTTTTTTCGGAACCAGTGAATTTGCTGTGCCAATTCTACAAAACCTAATTGAGCAAAAATTTGAAGTTGTGGTAGTCACCAGTCCAGATGCACTAGTTGGACGCAAACAACTTTTGACTCCATCCCCTATTGGAGCTTTTGCACAAAATAATAACCTTGCAGTCCACAAACCAGAATTTTTAAAAAACAATTTAGATTTTTTAGACACTTTAAAAAACTCTAAGGCGGAGCTGTTTGTAGTTGCCGCCTACGGCAAAATTATTCCAAATAATATTCTATCCCTACCTCTACTGGGAAGCCTGAATGTTCATCCGTCTTTATTGCCAAAATATCGAGGACCATCCCCTATTCAATATGCCCTATTAAATGGCGACAGCGAAACTGGAACAACTATTATGCAAATGGATTCGGAAGTTGACCATGGTCCAATTTTTGCGCAAACCATCTTACCTATAGACTCAAATGATAATTTTAAAACGTTAGCAGATAAATTAGCAAAATCCTCAAGCATGCTTCTTGAGGACACTATAGAAAAAATAAAGAAAGGTTCAATTAAACCACAAGAGCAAGATCATACTAAAGCTACTTTTACTAAAATTATCACGAAAGAAGATGGAAAGATTAACTGGAATAGTAGCTCAACTAAAATTTACAATCAATTCAGAGCATACTCCAATTGGCCAGGGGTTTGGACCACTCTTGACGGAACAGTTCTAAAAATAACAAATTGTCTTGCTCAATCTACGAAAAGCGAGGCCTTACCCGGCACAATACTCCCAGACGGACATGTCCAATGCCTAGACGGCCAACTAGAAATTATTAGCCTTCAGCTTGCTGGAAAAACAGAAACAGATATAAAAAGTTTTTTAAATGGCCACCCTAAAATTGTTGGGCAACAGTTAAACTAAAAAATTCTTATTTTAAAAATTTATTTTTATTTTTTACATGCTCTGCAAAAGTCTTGCTATATACAACCTCTCCTGATGGTTGTTTATGCAAAAAATAATAGTAATCAGTTTTTGTAGGAGCCAAAACAGCTTGTAAACTTGAAAGTGAAGGGTTAGCAATTGGCCCAGGTGGAAGCCCTCTATTTATATAAGTATTATATGCTGACTTAATTCGTGTATCACTCAAAAGCGGACTAGGATCATTTTTACCGCTTACATAGTTTATAGTCGCATCGCTCTCTAGTCCTTGACCAATTAAAAGCCTGTTATAAAATATTCCCGCTACAATTGAGCGTTCTTCTTGAAGCGCCAATTTAGCTTCCTGGCCCAGACCTGCAATATTTCTCCCTGTCTCTTTTTCTAAAATAGAAGCAAGGGTGACTAGCTCGTGAATTGTTAAGCCCCGCGCGTCAGAGTTTAAACTTAAATTATTATACCCTGGTATAATAAATGTTTGATCTGCAGTTTGTGTTACATCGCGTTTTGCAATATTCCATTTTACTAAAAAATTATTAAGAAATTTTCTAACTACTTCATCTGCGGTTGCTGGTTTATTAACTAGATAAGTATCAGGAAATAAATACCCCTCCAAAGACTGTTCTAGTGCTAACTTCGATAAATACTCATACTCTTGTAATAACTGCGGGTTTCCAAGGGTATTTTTTAAATCTGTTTCCGAAACAACATTTTTTTCAGACAAATATTTTTTAATTTGAAAAGTGTCCCAACCTTCAATAATAGTAATCTTCTGTTGCTCTTTTGCTGATATTGACTGAACTTTAGACTGCGATTGTTTATGCTGATACCAAACGAGGCCACCAAAAGTAGCAGTAATAGCAGCTAATATAATCGCAATAATAAAAACTCTAGTATACATATAACTAGTATACCACAAGGCTATTTTTTAACACTAGCTTAATTTAATCACCAATAATTTTAACGAAAAAATTACGCGCTCTTCCTCCATCAAACTCAATAAAAAATAGGCTTTGTTTCTCGCCCATAAGTAATTTGCCGTTGTCTAAAGAAAGCGTTTCTGAGGAGCCAAGCAAAAATGACTTCACGTGAGCATGCCCATTACTTCGCTCATTTAGGGCTACCTTTTGTCGGACCTCAAACAAGTCATGTCCATAACTCATTTCAAGAGGCACAAGCCGATATAACATTTTCATTATATCCTGCAAAAGTAAAGGCTCATTGTGGTTAAGCCGAATACTTGCTGTTGTATGTGGACTGTAAACAACAACGATGCCATTTGTAATATTAGAAGCTGTGACAGCAGAAAGCACCTGCTCTGTTACTACCACCAGCTCAAATTGTCGTTTTGTTTCTAATTCTACTTTTTGTAAAAAAGTTTTCATGATTAATTTGGCTGATTTTTAGTTAGATCCAAAAAGCTACTATCCTGTAAGCCATTATGGATTGGTAGTGTCATTACAAAATTAGATCCTTTATTTAGACCGTCACTCTCTGCCCAAATTTTTCCTTTGTGCTGAGTGACAATAATTTTTGCTAAATATAATCCAAGCCCCATGCCAGTAGCTCTAGTCAAGAGGTCTTTTCCTTGGCTAAATTTTTGGAAAACGGCTTTCATTTGATCTTTGGTAATTCCTTTACCAGTGTCAGAGACTTTAACCGTAATATTTTTGTCGTCAAAACTTAAAGTCACAACAATTGAACCTTCTTTTGTATATTTAATCGCATTGTCAATCAAGTTACTAATAACCTGTCGAAATTTTTGTCTGTCAGCCATAACAATAGGAGCTGGTGTATTAGGCTTTACAAACTTTAACGACAATTTTTTTAGGTTTGCTAGTGGCAAAAGCTGATCTATTGAAGATTGTATCAATTCTGCTAAAGACGTATCTTCAAAGAAAAATTCCATAGTCCCTCGCTCAATCCGAGAGACATTTAGCAATTCGTCGCTTAGTGCGATAAGACTATTATTGGTAATTTCAGACTTCTTAAGCGCGTCACGCACTTCAGGGTTTACCTCACCGTAGTCACCGGCCAAAATTGTTTCCAAATACCATTTAATGGTTGAGGGTGGCGTTCTAAGTTGGTGACTTGCCATAGCCACGAATTCAGACCTTGCCAAGTCTAAATTTTGGAGCTTTCGGTTGGCCTCGTTTAAAGTAATGTTCAAAGCTGAAAGCTTTTCCTGCTGTTCAACATCCCGTCTTGCATTCCACATTAATAAAATACCAAATAAGACAACTGCAGTGAGTACTAATAACGGGACTAGATTTTCATCTAGGCTCTTGGTAACCAAAGTTAAACCAATTAACAAGACCCATAAAATTATAATTACTGGCTCGCTAGTTATAATTTTAATATCAAACAACTTACGTTTGACAATAGCAAACACCGTTAAAGCCAAAAAAACCAAGGTATAAAGAGGAACAAGTCCAAAAAATAAATTAACTTTAAAAAATACGGCGGGAATAAAAACCGTAGTTATCATTAATGCCAGCAATATGAAAACTGCTGTTTTAACCAAATGAGACTGCGGGCGGGCAGCAACAGGTGGCACAAAACTAGGATTATCAATAACATCCATTTTTTGTGGCTGAACATTCTTTCCAGCTATAGCAATTTTCGATTTTGCTACTTTTATTTTTGAATTTTTCTTAACAACCATTTTGTTTCATATTTCTAAACTTTTTATTAGTATACTAGAAATTAGATCAAATGACAAATTTTTGTTATACTGCGGATATAGAATATTTGGCAAATTCCCAACTTATTGCATTTTTTGTCTTTTGGAGTACAATAAAATTAGATTAAGTAACTAGCTTGTATGGATAAACCAAAAAAAATCCTTGTAGTTGAAGATGATCTTGATATGCGCGAAATTATCATTCATAAGCTGAAAAGTCATGGTTTTGAATGTGTTGGCGCCGAAGATGGACGCAAAGGAATAGACCTCACCCTTTCTGAAAAACCAAATTTAATTCTGTTAGACTTAATGCTTCCAGAAGTAGATGGTTTTAAGGTTCTAGAAACAATCAGAACAAACCCAGATAAACAAATTGCTGACACACCTATAATTATTCTCAGTAACCTCTGGAGCAATAAGGACATTTTGAGAACTAAAGCTTTAAAAATACAAGCTTACATGGTTAAGGCTTACTTTACCACCGAAGAAATTCTCAGCAAAATTAATGAGATTTTGAAAATTAATAAAGTTGCTTAATTCTCAAAATTAAACTTTTAAAAATAATAAAACCCCTTCGCCAGAGCGAAGGGGTTTTATATATACAACAAGATTTATAGAATAGCGTCCTTAGCTGCCTTGGCTAAGCGAAACTTAACCACAGTCTTTGCAGGAATTTGAATTGAAGCGCCTGTGGCAGGGTTACGACCCATGCGAGCAAGACGAGCTTTCTTTTGTAATTTTCCTAAACCAGGAATAGTAAATTCTCCACTTTTCTTGGTTTCTTGGTATGCCAATGCTACCATAGCATCCATCATTTCACTTACTTCTTTACGGGTCTTGCCGAGCGTTTCAGCTAAGGCTTGTAAGACTTCTGATTTAGTCATCCTATTTGTTTCCTTATCCGTAACCAGCAATGTGGATACGGGGTTACCTAATTAATAATTTTCTTATACAGAAGGCTGGTAAGCCCTATTTATATAAGACTAATAACATTCTAAGTATAAACAGAAAAAGCTAATAAAATCAAGGTTTTTTTAAATTTCTGTCAATAGTTTAGTGGTAAAAAACTAAAAATATTTCATTGCATGCAAAATTCTCTTTTATTTAAGCCTTTTTTTACTAAACGGTAAGTGTCTTTGGATAAAAGCTAACCCTGGATGAAATGTTAACAATACTACGAAAACTGAAGCTACAATTAAAAATCCATCGTAGTCCCAGCGAAGTGGATTATCATCTCTCAAATTTAACCACATCGCAAATTCATCAAAAGCCAATCCTAAACCAAAGCCAAATAATCCAGCAATCCAAAACTTTGCTCTAGGGCCTTCAAAAATTAAAGCCAAATAAGAAGTAAGGGCTAAAATAAAGACACCGTAAGTAAAGTGATGCACATGTAAACCAGGACCAATCTCTAAATATAGCCATGGCATTAAGTACCCAATTATTCTAGAGCCAATAAAAGTTAACAAGAAGGTCGTTGCTATGGGAAAAAGCAAATCCAAATACAACCCCGGCTTGTGAGTCACAATCTTCTGCCGAATTAAATTCTCTACTTTACTAATTGGATGCCACATAGAATGTTAGCAGGGCTTACGGGATTGAATTGAGTACGAGGCATTTTGCAAGGATTTTTGGAGGCGTAGTCAGACTACGACGACAAAGACCACAGCAAAATAACAAAGTAATCAACCAAACCCGTAAGTCCTATTTATTTTATTTTACTTCAAACACAACTGTCATTGTTGCTGTAATGTCTTGATTTCCAGGTTCAATATTTGGCGAAGCAGCCTTATCGTAAAGGGGCATCGCTCCACCTGAGCCTTCACCATAAGCGACAGGAGGGCTATAAAAGCCTCCCGACTCAGAAACATTCACAACCTTACCCAATCGAAGTCCAGAAGCCTTTGCTAATTCTTCAGCTTTGGCTTTAGCTTTTTCAATTGCCAACTTTCGAGCTTCTTGACGTTTTTCATCTGGATCATCAAAACCAAGCGAAACACCATTAATTTGATTTGCTCCATTACTGGTCACACCAGAAAGAACTTCTCCTAATTTTTCTGTAGACTTATCCACACCCCTAATTTTAATTGTAATTGTCTGGTTAGCTTGATACCCAGTAATTGTAGCTTTGCCATCTCTGTAATCCTGATTAGGATAGATATTAAACTGTGAGGTGGAAATATCATCACGCTCTATCCCCTTTTGTTTTACAAAGTCAATAATTTTATTAACTTTTTGGCTATTTTCACTTTGTACCCGCTCTGCTGTGTCCCCTTGTGTCAACACCCCTAAATTGACCGTAGCGAGGTCTGGGATACTAGAGACCTTACCTTCTGCACTGACAGAAATTGTATTTTTGGGATTCTTATTTTGTAAAGTTTGGGTAAGACTTATAGCCTTATCCGCGATAAGAATAGCGACAAAAGCCACAAGAAGACCGCCTAGGCCTTCAACTAACCATTTGGGTAGATTCATAAATTTAGTTGGGCCGTCTGCAACTTTCGCAGAAGCCGATAATAATTTAGTTATTTATATATAGTAGTATAGCAAAAGATCCCGCTCTTTAATAATAAAGGGCGGGATCTTTAAAATTTTGTTTAACGCTTGGCCCACTGTGGAGACCTGCGAGCGCCACGAAGACCTGGCTTCTTACGTTCTTTCTTACGGTCATCACGAGTTAGCATACCATTCTTTTTTAAGACTTTGCGTATATCTTCACCAAGGCTCGCTAAAGCCTGAGCAATGCCATGCTGGACTGCCTGAGCCTGGGCGTTAATACCACCACCATTAACTGTCGCTGTAAAATAGAAGTCACCAGCAAGACCAGTTAACTGAAGAGCCCTAATAGCTCGGTCCTGATTCATACTTTGAGAAAAATACTTTTCCAATGGCTTTTTATTAATTTGATTCTGGCTTGAGCCTGAAAGCAAACGAATATTAGCAACAGCCGTTTTGCGACGGCCAGTTGCAAAGACATATCTACCACTTGCAAGTTCTGGTTTACCTAAGCTAACAACAACAGGAGCAGGTGCTTGTTCAATAACGACATCGGAAGCAACAACTTTAGGAGCTTCTTCAGTCGCAACTTTCTTTTTTATGACGCGCTTTTTAGCAACCGCTTTTGGAGCCGCTTTAACTTTCTTTACATCTTTAGTTGTAGTATCTTTTACCATAATTGTTTATATCTTCTTTTCAATAGTATATGAATGCTCTGTCCCTTTGACTAATTTCAATCTGGAAAGTATCTTTTTGCGGAATTTAATATCATCTATCATGCTAAATACAGCTTTTTGTAAGACTGTTTCTGGGCTTCGGACAATTTCATCTTTCAAAGTTTTAACTTTCAGTCCACCCAAATAACCAGAGTGGTGGTAGTATTTCTTTTGATCAATCTTTCTTCCAGTGAATTTCAGTTTATCGACATTAATAGCTACTACAAAATCGCCCATATCCATATGAGGAGTAAAGGAACGCTTGTGCTTACCACGTAAAATATTTGCAATCTTTGTGGCAACACGGCCCATACTTTGGCCTGAGGCATCAACCTCGTACCAATTGCGAGCAACAGTTTTAGGTAATGTGATTTTCTGAGTTTTCATATAATCGTTCTTAGTACTTAACGCAAATTTAGTCTACAAATTCTAGGAGAACTTTACTCTGTCCCGCAGTTGGGTCATTTAACTTTGTGAGTCTAGTATAACCACCATGGCGCTCTTTGTACTTAGGCCCCATAACTTCCAAAGCTTTCTTGGCAGCATTACGGGTAAGACCTGAAAGTAATAGCCGTCTGACATGTAAAGAATCTACTTTAGACTTGGTAATAAGTTTCTCAACGTAAGGTTTTACAGCTCGGGCATTAGCATAACTTGTTTCAATGCGTTCGTACAAAATAGCCGAAGACGCTAAAGTCCGGAGCAGTTTTCTGCGGTGATCGGGACCTTTACCAAATTTTCGCTTCTTTAAATGTCTCATATAATAGTTCTTAGATCTGAGTAATTAGTTAACGTCCAAGGGCTTCCTTAATTTCTGTAATAGTTTTTTCCCCAAGTCCTGCAATATTATTAATATCATCGTCAGACAATGCTTTAAGTGCTTCTACTGAAATAATTCCATTTTTAATCAAAGCATTTTTAGCTCGATTTGATAACTGTAAATTATCTAAATCTTCTGTGCCTTGTGGAACTTCGGTAGGAGCCTCTGCTGTTTCCTCAGCTACAACTTCCTCTTCGGAAACAGATTCTTCTGCCAATGTAGCACTTCCACCAAATAACATTGCAAAATGGTCTACAAGAATGTGAGAAGCAATCTCAATGGCTTCACTACCAGTAATAGTCCCGTCGGTTTCCATGTTCAAAATTAACTTATCATAGTTGGTAATTTGACCAACACGAACATTGGTTACATCAAAATAGACAGACTTAACAGGGCTGTAAATAGCGTCAATTGAAAGCATTCCAACTTCAAGCTTCTGGTTTTCTCGAGCTTCAACTGGAACATAACCGCGGCCCTGTTCAACTATTAGCTCTAAATCAAAATCACTGGTTTTGTTATCTAAAGTTGCAATGTGCAAGTCTTTGTTTATAACTTGAACCTGGTCGGTTTCAGAAATATCAGCGGCAGTAACTATACCTTCGCCTTTTTTCTTTAACATTAGTCGCACGGGTTCAGTGCTCACGCTTTTTAAACGAAGCTGTTTTAAACTCAAAATAATCTGAATCACATCTTCTTTAACATTTGGTATTGTTGAAAATTCATGATCAACATACTTAATCTTAACTGCAGTAACTGCAGCTCCAGGCATTGAGGACAAGAGCACTCTACGCATTGCATTAGCAATGGTTACACCATAACCAGGATACAATGGCTCTAAGGTCACTGTATACTTATTGCCTTCAACGTGCTCG
Source organism: uncultured Candidatus Saccharibacteria bacterium (assembly GCA_964617815.1). GTDB lineage: Bacteria > Patescibacteriota > Doudnabacteria > UBA920 > UBA920 > CAZTXY01. The sequence goes on from CAZTXY010000001.1 coordinate 9,338, forward strand.
ATGTGAGCTTGATTTGGTAATGGAATCGCTTCCATAGTTTACCTCTCTAACGATTGACGTCAACCCGTAATCTTGCGTGATCAAACGTTAATTAATGGATTATATCTAGTGACTAGGCACTAGTAGCTAGGGACTAGGTTTAAATACGACTGTAATGTTCAACAATTAACTGAGTGTTGATAATATTTTCAATCTGTTCTGGCGATGGAGCAGTTAGCACTTTTCCAGACAGATCTTTAGCTGTGAGTTCCAACCAATCCTGTGTAGATGTAGCTTTCATCTTGTCTTTCTGAGTAATCATATATTTAGAAGTCTGCTTACTCTCCCTGACACTCACAATATCACCAGGCTTTGTTGCGTAAGAAGGAATATCAACTTTTTTTCCATTAACAGCAAAAAATCCATGATTCACTAATTGTCTGGCTTGAGCCCGAGTTTCTGCAAAACCTAATCGGTAGACTACATTATCAAGTCGGAATTCTAAAAGTTTAAGTAAATTATCACCAGTAACACCAGCTTGCTTCAAAGCTTTATTAAAATAACGCAAGAACTGTTTTTCCAAAACTCCATAATTAATTTTAGCTTTTTGCTTTTCACGTAGCTGCGTTCCATATTCTGAAAGACGACCTCGTCCTTGACCATGTTGACCAGGAGGGGTGCTACGTTTTTGCAAAATCCTAGCATCCTTAGCAGTAAATGCCATGCCTAGTCTTCTTGCTTTTCTAACTTTTGGGCCAGTATATCTCATAGGGTAGTACTTAGTTCTTAGTGCTTAGTACTTAGTGAGTACTAAATACAAAACTGTATAAATTAAACGCGACGGACTTTCTTAGGGCGAACACCGCCGTGAGCGGTTGGAGTCTGATCTTTAATAGTTAAAACTGTTAAGCCAGAACCTTGTAATGCGCGAATGGCTTGTTCTCGGCCACTACCGATTCCTTTAATCAATACATCAACTTCAGCAAGCCCACGTTCCTTGATTCTAACAAGCGTGTCTTCCATTGTTTTACCACCAGCATAAGGAGTAGACTTTTTAGAACCTTTAAAACCAGCTTTTCCTGCGCTGCCCCAAGCTATAACATTTCCGCTTGGGTCAGTTGCCGTAACAATCGTGTTGTTATAAGTCGAGTTAATATAAATCTTGCCTTTAGTAACCTTAATCTTAGACTTTTTCTTTTTACTAGACTTAATCTTTGAGGCAATATCAGCAGTAGCAGGAACAATAGCTTCAGCTTCGGTGGTTACTTCTTCAGTTGTTGTTGTTTCTTCAATCATAAAAAAAGTTCTTAGTGCTTAGTTCGTAGTGCTTAGTGTGTAACCCAAATGCAGATCTGAGGACTGAGCACTTAGGACTTGGGACTCCTGATTAGGTCTTTTCTGAAGACTTCTTACGGCCACTACCTGCTGTTTTTCTAATGTTACCGTGTCTAGTTCGGGAGTTAGTTTTAGTTCTTTGTCCTCGTACTGGCAATCCACGCATATGTCTGATCCCGCGATATGAGCCAATTTCTTTAAGTCGCTTTATATTAAGGACAATTTGTTGGCGTAAGTCTCCTTCAATTTTATAATTCTTTTCAATAAAATCTCGGAGCTTGTTAACATCTTCATCACTAAGATCTTTGGTACGAATATTTGGATCAATTTTGGTCGCAGCTAAAATTTTCTTAGATAATGTCAAACCAACACCAAAAATATAAGGCAATGCTGCTTCAATTCTTTTTTCGTTTGGAATGTTTACTCCTGCGATACGGGCCATAAAATAGATGAAAAGTTAAAAAGTAATAATTTGATAATTTTGGGGTTGAGTACTTAACCCTGACGTTGTTTGTGCTTCGGTGTTGTGCAAATAACGTAAACTCGGCCAAACCGTTTTACGATTTTACAATTTTTGCACATTGGTTTTACACTTGCTCGGACTTTCATAAAAATAAATTCAAATTGATCTGATAAATAAGTAGTATTTGGTGACTAAGGTTTTTAAATCTGACGAAGTCTTCGAGTAATTCGCCCTTTTTTTAGATCATAAGGGGTCATCTCAATTAAAACTTTGTCTCCTGGTAAAACCCTAATTCTATTCAAACGCATCTTTCCGGCTAAATGTCCTGTAATAATTTGGCCAGAATCTAATTCGACGCGAAAAACAGCATTAGGCAAGCTTTCTAAAACCTTGCCTTCGAGTTCAATTGTTTGCTTATTTTGGTCTAAACTTCCCAAATTCGTGTGTGCGGAGATAAATAACCAATAAAATACATAAATCTAAATAATTGTAGCACAAATAGGCAAAATGTCAAGAATTTTAAAACTATTGCCAAATGAGTTGACAAAAACAAAAATTTATTGTCAAATTAAGAATTTTTATCAACAAAACTGTCTAAAAATCTCAAAAACAAACTCTACCGTTTAATCTCAATATCTACCCGCTGACTAAATCTTGGAAGAGTGCTTTGCCAGCTTGGTTTCAGCAAAACCTCAACTCGGTCAACGTCATCAGCTGACAACAAAATCTCCCCTGCTTCCTGTTTCGTTTTTCCTAACAATTGTGGCATCAGTCCTTCTAAATCAAGCTCTGCGATGGCTTGAGACTCGTAGTGCACAGACAAAGTTGCAGTCCCAGCTGCAATATCCATTACTTTAACTTCATATTTTATATTGTCCAGCGATGGATCTTGCAGTGTTCGATTGCCTGATAAATTAGTGACAATTCGGTCACGCATTAACTGACTTAATTGAGAAGAATCAAATGCTAAACCTTTAATGTCTACTTTTGCTGTTGCAGTAAAGTTTGGACTTTCTGTGCCGGCAAGCTTATCGGGCACAAAAGAATTAAAAGTGACAGCGTAGCCTTTGTCTGGAATTATCAAATTACTATCTTTTAATTTTGTTCGCAACTCCTCGATAATTTTATTTTCTAACGCAGTCTTGGCTTTAACCAAATCTTCTTCGCTAATAATAGAAATAAACCGAGAAGTTCCGCCAACAATTGGAGTTTCAGTTTTCGCGTACAAAAATTGAGGATTACTCCCAAAAACTTGATTTGTAATTTCAATTCGCGTACCAGCAGGTAAATTATAATCTTCCCCGCCACTACTTGCTATAATTTCTGCAGAAACTGAGCCTTCTTCTTTATTACTAGAGGGTTTAATCCCAGCTTGGTCTAAAGTAAAAGTATAATTTTTGTTACCGAGCGTTAAAGTGGTGGTAGCAGCTTTTAAATTAAGAGGATTTGAGGTTAAATTAAAAATTTTAACGGTCCCATGAGCTTTCGTTCCTACTTCTTTTTTCCCTGTAGTAGCAAAAGACTCCTCGGCCGTCATTGTCTCTTGGACCCGCTCTGCTTGCAAAAATGGCGATCTGACATCGGAATTAGTCGTGGCAGAATTTAATAGTACGTCAATGTCTCTGGTAATCGGCTGACTTTTGGCATATACCAAAATTTGTGCTCTTGGCAAGATTACAAAGACTACCAACAAAACAATAATTAAAAACACGCTGATAATTCCAATCGCAAACTTTCTGTATCCTCGCGCTTTTTTTCGAGTTAACTCTTGCTCAAAGGCGGGAGCCTCATCAAATAACGCCTGAACCAAGTCATCTTGTTGGGCATTCTCTTTATTGCCTTGATGGACTGAAATATTAGGAACAGCAACTCGGCGAAGAGGAGCCTTGCCAACCCTTTCCATTCTTACTGCAACTGGACGCGGAATTTTTCTTGAAAGTTTTTTCTCAACAACTGGTGCTTCGGCAACTTCTAATGGCAGTGCTTGACTTGGGCTATGGGAGAATTCTATTCCTGGACGGATATCTGAAAAGTTTTTGTTAACAATTCTTTTGGGTAAAAATTTCAAATCAAAACCAGCCTCTTTAGCGTACATCTGACCCATTTCATCCATTGTCAAAATTGAGAGTTTTTTCCCTAAAATGTCAGCCTGTTTTTTTAAAAGTCGCAGATTAATACTGTCGGCAAATAAAAAACTTTTTTTGGGGAAAACTAAAACTAACTCACTGCTGACCTCTTTTTTGAGGCGAGCAGTAATCTTAGTAATATCATCCTCTAAATTTAGATAGAGGGTTTTTATCATACTGGAAATTTAGCTAATATTTGTCTTTATTCTAAGGCAATTCTAGGGGCTTTGGCAAATCAACCTATAATAAACCCTTATAACCTAAGCGTTTGTTAAAACTAATATTCTTACTATTTTCAACAGCAGGCTGGTCAAAAGCGTTTACATCTCGCAAAATCGCACTATAAATAGCATACATTTGCCAAAAAGCGATAAGCTCACCGATAACTAAAGGGTCGCGATCTGGTAAGGACATGTGAATTACGGGGATGCTTTTAATCTTTGCATCCTCGAGCGTACCTTCAAGCTCAAATTGCATCGCAGCCCCAAGCGGGACCTTATTGAGCATATGCAAATGTTGATTTTTTATCGGCACGCTATGCAAGCTAGGAGGAACTATTGTTTCAGTTTGATGACGATAACTATCTTGGCTAATAAAACAACCAATAATATTTTTTCTACCTCCTAAGAAACGTTGGTTGGTGTGATGCTGTGACTCTGGTGCTTCATGCACAAAATATGTTTGCCCCAGACCACCTTTGCCAAATGTTTCGTGACAAAGCTGAACAATTAAAGTACTCAAAGCAAATAAATAATGCGAATAGATTGGAATAAAAACATTGCTATAACCTTTGCTCTCGAGTTGGTAAATCACACTAGCTAATTTCCATGCTAAATTATCGCCAGCAAACTGTTTATACAAAGGCTGGCCACCAGCAAAAAACTCTTGGACGGGCAAGCCTGCAATTGCAGCAGGAAGTAGCGCTACTTCTGTTAAGCCTGTAAACCTGCCGCCTATTGGTGGATAGTTTATGATACTGGCTTTAAGACGCTTCCCAATTTCATAAAGTGGTGTGTCTTGCCCTGCCACCACAAGCAATGGATAGTTTATAAAATGCATCATGGCTTCTAACTGAGTGACAGTTTCACCAGATTTACTTATGGCAACTACCAAAGTTGTTTTTGAATCTAATTTTGCTTTTAATTCCGCAATATCGTCTGGATCTAGTGTGCTTAAAAAATATATTTTCTTTTTTGTGCGATCATGCATGGCATAGTAAAGCCCATAGAGGCTGGTGATACTGCCTCCATGGCCTATAACTAAAATGTGTTGATAGTCTTTAAATTGTTCTGCTGCTAAACTTACCAACTCCCAATTTGGTTCATAGGTAATAAAGTTTGGCGGTTCGGCCAAACTTAATTCCTGGGGAAAACTAGCAGGCTTGGGACAATTAAAAAAATCTAATTTCATTTTTTTGTTTCGTATAAACTTTTTATCTTTTTTGTCTGAAATTTAAACTATTCTTCAATAACTGCTTTAATGCGGCGCATTCCAGCTGAGACCGCTTCTTCTTTTGCAATTCTAACTTTACCAATCTGGCCTGTGTGCTCAACATGGGGACCACCACAAAATTCTCTGGAAATAACTTCGTTTGTTTTGGAATCTATAATTGTGTAAACAGAAACAACGTCATCGTATTTTTCACCAAACAGTCCAATCGCGCCAAGTTCACGCGCTTTTGCAAGAGGCATCATTTCACGTGTCACAGTCGCATCTCTCACAATCCAGTCATTCACTAAATCTTCAACTTCTTTTTTTTGTTCATCGGTCATCTTTTGCGGATAGGTAAAGTCAAATCTTGTTCGCTCTTCGGTAATATTACTGCCTTTTTGCCAAACATCTTCGCCAAGAACTTGCCGTAAAGCCTTATGCATTAAGTGAGTGGCGGTGTGGTAACGCACAACTTTGTCGCTAGTATTTGCTAAGCCGCCTTTAAATTCTCCGGCGCTGGCAGTTCGAGATAAGTCTTGATGTTTTTTAAATTCATCTTTAAATTCTTGCTCGTCTACATGCTGACCTGAGGCTTCTGCTAATTCTTTTGTAAGTTCCCACGGGAAACCAAAAGTTTGATATAAGTTAAAGGCGTCTGTCCCAGTAATTTTATTTTGGGAAGCAAACTGTTTCTCAAATTCTTTCAAACCTTTTTCCAAGGTTTTAACAAACTTAGATTGTTCTCCTTCAATGATGGCAAAAATGTGCTCAGATCGTTCAACCAATTCAGGATAACTTTCAGCATAAATGGTTACAACTTTACCGACTAAACTTTCAAGCCAATGCGGCTGTAAATTAAGTAACTTGGCGAAGACCATGGCGCGACGAAGAAGTCTTCGGACAATATAGCCACGATCTTTATTTGAAGGCTCAACGCCATCCCCCACAATGAAAACGCTAGCTCGGATGTGATCGACAATAATACGAGCTCGCCTAACTTCAGTGTTAGTCATAATATCTTGCGACAATGCAATAACTTCAAATAATGGCGCAAAAAGTTCAGTATCATAAACAGAAGTTTGACCATTAAGCACAGTCAGTGTGCGATCTAAGCCCATACCTGTATCAACGTTTGTTTTTGCCAAAGGAATTAGTGCTCCATCGGCTTTCTTTTCATACTGCATGAAGACATTATTCCAAATTTCTACCCAACGCTTATCGTCTTTGGTTTCTTGAAAATTTGCCGGAGTTGGAGTGCCGTCATCTATCCAGTAAAACATCTCTGTGTCTGGTCCACATGGTCCTGTGGTCCCCGCAATCCACCAGTTATCTTCTTTTGGCAAAAATGCAACGCGTGAATCCGGTACCCCTAGAGATTTCCAAATCGAAGCAGATTCATCATCACGAGGGGCGTCTTCGTCACCTGCAAACACTGAAAAAGCTAAACGATCTAAAGGAATATTTAACCACTCTGGTGAAGTTAAAAATTCAAAGCTCCATTTTATAGAGTCTTCTTTGAAATAATCTCCCAAACTCCAGTTGCCGAGCATTTCAAAAAAAGTTAGATGAGTGTCATCACCCACTTCATCAATATCGCCAGTGCGAATACATTTTTGCGAATTTGCTAAACGCTTTCCTTTTGGGTGATCTTGGCCAAGCAAAAAAGGCACCAAAGGATGCATGCCGGCCATGGTATATAAAACGGAAGCGTCATTCTCTGGAACTAAAGAAGCTGATGGAATAATTACATGGCCTTTGGAAGCAAAAAAATCAAACCATTTCTGTCTTAGCTCATTTCCTGTAATCATATTGGTATTATATCTAAATTTTGAAGATAAAAGAAGAGCCGGCGTCCCTCGTGGAACGCCGGCATACTCGAACCTACTAACAATGATTACCGCGCCGGAATACGTCCGGCAGAAACAAGCAATCGCTTGAGCAGTTTGTTCGTCTGAGCGCCAATCTTATTGGATCTCCGAACCTCAGCCAGGATCTCCTTGAGAATCACGTCTTGGCTGATGAACTCTTCGAGCTCAGGAGGCTCCACTGCCAAGTTGCGACTGGTCGGAGCAGAATCTGCAGACAACACCCCAGTGGCAGTGTCGATGATCCTCTGGGCGTCCGAACCTGCCGGCACTTCGAGTTCACTTGTGCTGAAACGTAAGTCAACTCGCTCATTGAAAAATGCCTTAGCCAAATCTGCGAAGAGCAAGCGCCTTTCGATCAGCGTATTAATCATCATCACTTCAATGGCCGTCCGATGAACAGGATCCATATCCCATCCATTGTTTACCAGTAGTTGCATAAACAGCTGACCCCTCTCCAAGTCAATGCCCACGATGTACATGGTCGGCTCGATGAATCCCCGGTCTCGAGTTTGCTTGGTAAGCTCTTCGCACACCTCATCATAGAGACGCGGAAAACTTATATACCGGAGAGTTCCTTGATACCCTCCGAAGTCAAGGGGTTTATCTAGCGGCTTATACTGGGGATACTCCGCGAAGTTATGCACGAACTGAAACAGCATGCTCAGTTGTGGGAGACTAGTCATCTGACTTTTGATCTTGTTGACCTCCACGATCCAGTCTGGATCATTAGTCGATGACCCCTCTGGTACTGGAGGTAAAGTATAGATCATGCCGCGGACTTTGCCCTTAGCCTTATGACCATCACCACAACAATACCCAATGTTCCCTGACGTAGCCCCCACAACATGGCAAAACCTTGTCAGCATGGCATTCCCGTGTGTTAAGACATTGAGGTGATCTGGATCGCTCTTCTCCTGAGCACGAAAATCAGACTCAAAATCGTCTAGAGCTATTCCAATTTCAGGCGCAAACTTCGCAGTTAGCGCGTTGATGTTTGAATTCCCCCCTTTCAGATTTTCCCCCAAAATCTGCGTCGCCGCCAAGACTATTCCGGATTTATTGCTCACGGTCTTCCTCCCTTTGGTGCGCTAGTAGCGCAAAAATGTCGGCGTCTGTTGTGCGCGAACATCCTAATATATAACAAAAACCGGCTTTAGTCAAGCCGGTTTAGTAATTCTTCTTAAATTTTCTCTAAATCAAGTGTGTAAATTTTAATTGGCTCTACTCGCCCCTTCACCGTAGCGTCGTCTACATAAACTAATGGATATTCTTTTTTTAACAAATCTTTGGTGGACTGACTAATAAGAATTTTAGTATTGTACTGCTTATTAGAACTTTCTAAGCGTGATGCGGCGTTAACAGTGTCACCCATCGCAGTGTAATCAAAACGCTGATCAGAACCAACATTTCCTACAACTGCAGGACCGCTGAACAAACCAATCCCTATATTTATTTCTGGATCCCCGGCTGCAACTAATTCTTCATTCAAAATTTTCAACGCTTTTAACATTGCGATAGAAGTTTGCAAAGCTTTATCTGCCTGATCATCATCAACCAGTGGTGCACCCCAAAAAGCCATAATCGCATCCCCAATGTATTTATCTACCACTCCATCGCGCTCCAAAATAATTCCAGTCATTACGGTAAAATATCTGTTCAGCACGCGGACCAGTTCTGTTGGTGAAAGTTTTTCTGAAATTGTAGTAAAGCCACGAATGTCAGAGAAAAATAAGGTAACTTGTTTTTCTTCTCCACCCAATTTTACTTGAGCTGGGTTACTCATAATATGATTGAGCACTTCTTTCGAAACATACTTACTAAAAATATCTTTCATTTCATGGCGTTCACGTTCCGCGCTAACATACCGAAAAACTATCAAACCGACCAAAGAAAGTATCCACGACAGCTGAACATGAATCAATGGCAAAACTATACCGCTGTCAAACAATATAACCGAAGCAGTAATCGCAACGATTCCAGAAACTAAGCTGACAATAAGCACAAGCCATGTGCGTCGAAATAGAATAAACCAAAGTAGCGGCAAAAAGCTTGCAATAAAAATGAATAGCAACATCTGCCACGGAGAAACTTCATGCAAAGACCAATTTTGCAAAATCATGTTGGCAATATTGGCTTGTATTTCTACGCCCGGCATTTTTGTTCCAAAACTAACTGGCGTACTTTGAGTATCCTGCAGATCCGCTGCCGTAGCGCCAATTAAAACTTTTTTTCCTGCTAATTCACTTAGTCGTTCTCCATTGGCGACCTGCCAAAAAGGAATGCGCGTAACACTGCCTGGCGCACCTGCGTAGACAATTGACCGAACAAGTAATTCATTTTCATCAATCTCACGGCCTGCCATCAGTCTGCCAAAACTTGGAATACTGTTACCCGAAGAATCAAAAATAATATGTGGGTATAACCGAACCACGTTGTCAGGATCGGTAATTAAATTAATGTGCCCAAGGACAACAGGCTTATTGGTAAACTGTAACTTTGTTTTAGTTAAGCTAGTTGCAGTCGGAGTTCCATTGGATAATTTTAAGTCCAAGGCTTCAACAGGCAAAACTACCGGGTAATTAGCTTGGCTGAGAGCAGTTTCCAAAGACAAGTCATCAGCTTGCCCCAAGCGACTGTCTTCAGCAAACATAACATCAATGCCAAGCCTTGCTGGAGCAACTTGATTTAACGCACTAATAACTTTAGCAAACTCGAGTCTTGGCCATGGCCACTGACCAATTTTTTGCAAAGACTCGTCGTCAATTGCCACAATTACTAAGCTGGAATCAGCCTCTCTTCCCCCTTGCAAGCGATCTTGCAAAATTCTGTCCATCCCCGCAAACAAACCAATAGAATGCGAAGCATAAACAACTACAAAAATAACAAAACACACTCCTAGTTGGCTAAGTATTTTTCTGTTAGATTTTACCCAAGCATTCTTTATCATTATGGTTTATCGTTTGGAGATGGTGGTCGTTGAAAGATAATTTGCACTAAACTCTTGCCAGAAAGTTGGACTCCTGTTTCTGGGCTAGTCCATTTTGCGGAAATATACCCGCTGACACTTGGACTTTGATTATATGTTGGAGCGGTAAGCACTCCAGGACTACTAATTGCTCCTATATTACTGTCCGCTGACCAACTACTACTTGAAGTTACGTCTTGCTGAGATCCATCTGAATAGCTAACTAAAGCTTTAAAAATTAAAGTTGCACCGGATTTAATATTAGCAGTGTCAGAAAAACTATAAACTGCTAAGCGCTGTGGCACAGCTTGGGGGGAAGGAGTGCTTACTTGTGGTGTACCAGTATTGGTGCCACCACCTGTTGTTGGCTTTGGCGTTGGTTTTGTAGCTCCAGTCGTTTCTAAAACACCATCTTCAGTCCTTAGTTCCTCTTGCAACTCCATAACAAACCGATAAACTGGATTGCGACCAATTCTACGTTGTCTTTTAATATCATCGCGGAACCTATCTTGAAAATGCTTAGCAACAGCTTTTCGATAAGCTCCCTGTTCAGAGTTTTTATCCTTAATGTCTTTTAAAATCAAATTTCGGTTATCGTCTTGACTACGATTATTATTCCACCACTCAGAATTTTTTAGATCTTCAGGAACATCAACCACAGCTTCAATTAAAGCTTTAGGATTATCTTTTAAGCGAGCCAAGAGCCCTTCGTCAATCACAATATATTTCTTTTCACCAATTAAAGCTGGATCCCCGATTGGGCTTGATGTTTGTGAATCTCTTATCTGCAGGCTAATTTCATGCTCTGAGCCTGCAATAATAGTTCGATTACCTTCAGCGCTGACACCAAAGGCAGTTCCGCGCACTGTCGCTACAGTATTACTTGTTTTTACGTCCCAAGAAGAACTAGGAGTAGCCAATTCAAAAACCTTAGACCAAATTCTCCCTGCCTCCAATTTTAGCCCAGTACTTTGCTGGCCTGTACTACTATTATAATTATGATTGTCTATAGTAAAAGTAGTATTAGGATCAATACGTGCGACAGAGCCATCTGGATAGTGAATTGTGGCAATGCCTGCGTTATTAGTTTGAAGTACATCACCAATTTCCAACTCATCACCACTGGCGATAGTAGCTTTTGGCTCTCGGGTAGTTGCATCAAGCTCAAAGAGACTGTCAGATAAAACTTCTGCCCAAGGCTGGGTAATTGGCTGAGCCTGAGTCTTACGAGATGACCAAATTCCAAAACTTACAGCCAATAACACTAAGACAACGACACCAATAACTATTTTGAATTTCATATAATTATTTAGTTACTTCTTCTAACGCTTTTTCTAATTGAGGATCTTTTTGTCCAGCAATGTCTTCTTCTGACAAAACAACTTCGATATCAGGAACAAGGCCATCTTTGTGCAAATTTCGGCCACCTGGAGTAATCCATTTCGCAATGGTCACTTTAACTGCACTACCACCTGGTAAATCTATAAGTTCTTGCACACTACCTTTACCAAAACTTTTTTCACCAACTAAAGTCGCTAGCTTGTTGTCTTGCAAAGCTCCAGCCAAAATTTCTGAAGCAGATGCAGATCCGCCATTAATTAAGACAACTGTTTTCATAGAAGTTAAGCGTCCATAACCAAAAGATTTGTAAGGAGTTTTGTCGCTATCACTTCTAGCTTCACTAACAATTAATCCGTCTTTTGGAACCCAGTTAGAAGCAATATCAACTGCTGTTTGTAAATATCCACCAGGATCATTTCGCAAATCCAGCACCAAACCTTGCGCGCCTGAAGCAAGCGCGTCTGTAACAGACCTGTCAAACAAAGCTTTGGTGTCATCTCCAAAACGAGATAATTTAATTATCGCAATTTTTTTGTTGTTGATAGTTTTAATTTCTGACTTAACACTTTTAACTTCAATGGTCTGCCGTTTAATTTTAACATCAAAAGTTTTTGTACGACCTTCGCGATAAATAGTTAGCGTGACTTCTGAACCCTTTGGTCCACGAATTTTTTGCACCGCTTGTTCGACAGACCACTCAGCTGATTGCTGTCCATCTACTGCTACAATGACATCTTTTGCCAAAAGGCCTGCCTTAGCTGAAGGACTGTCATCCAGTGGAGCAATAATAACTAAATTGTTATTTCGTTTCCCAATCTCTGCGCCAATCCCATCGAAACTGCCTTTAAGGTCAACTTTAAAACTTTCTAACTCTTTGGGGTCAAAAAACTGTGTGTACTGATCCCCGCTAGCGGCTACCGCTCCGCGAATCGCCCCATAAAGGACTTGTTCTTGATTAATTGGCCTATCAATATAATTATTATTGACAACATCAATTGCTTTCCACAGTAAACTGTAGTCAACAGTTTTTGGTTGATCGGCTTGATTGATAATTTTAAAATCTTTAGGTTCAAAAGTATAACCTTTGTTACCTGAAACATAACCGGCCCTGAAAGATCCGGCAATTAGAATAAACAAAATAATTGCCACAAGCAAGCGGTGTCTTTTTGGCTTGCTTAACTCACCTGACGACTGGTAATTTTCTAAATTTTCCATAAAGTAAAATTTTAATAACTATAGATATAATAGCACATTTGCCATGGATTTGAGATAAGACTTTATTACTTCCAAGATGGTAATAAAATTATTTTAAAATTTGTCATTTACTAACAATCTTTTCAGTTTTGAAAAAATTTATAAACCGCTTTAAATAATACCTTCCCCAAATGCCGACATAAACTAACCAAGAAAAAGGCTTTGGATATTTGTGATATAAATGTTTTTTGTAGAAAATCCACATAGCGTCGTGAAATGCATACAAAGCATAGGGATTTTGCCTAGAGGACTGTCCTTTATAATGAATAGTAGTTGTTTTTGGATAATACCAAACTTTAAAACCAGCCTCTTTGGCCCTAAAACACCAGTCCAAATCCTCTCCATACATATAGAAACCTTCATCGAGCAGGCCTATCTTCTCATAGCAAGCTGGGCTTACAAATAAAAACGCTCCCGAGCCAGAATCTGTTTCAGTTTCTTCATCAATGGATTTATAAGTTAAATTATACGCGGCAAGTTTCTTATTCTTAGGAAACAATTTTGAAAGTCCAGACAATCTAAAAAATGACACCCAAGGATCAGGAAAACTGCGGCGACAAGCTAAATCCAAAGTGCCATCTCCTTTGACCATCTTGCAAGTGCTAATACCTACATCTGGTCTGGAGTCCATAAAATCTACCATGGCTTGCAGAGTATCAGGAGAAACTTTAGTGTCAGGGTTTAACAATAACTTGTATTTACCAACGGATAATTTTAGACCTTGATTATTGGCTTTGGGAAAACCAACATTTTCAGTATTAGGAACATACGTTGTCTTAGATGCAAGCTCAGGTTTAGATAAATATTTTGTCCTGATTAAATCTTCGGTCCCACTGCTCGGCAAATTATCAACAACTATAACTTCATAGTCAAAATTAACCACTGAAGCATAAACAGCGTCGAGCGTTACTTCAACTTTTTCTTTAGCCTTATAAGGGACAATGATTATTGATAATTTCATAAAATTAACTTAATAGTTTTTCAAATTCTTCAATAGCAATCTTTCGGTTAGCTTGAATATATTTTCTTTTTTTCCAAATTAATGGAAGTTGCTTAAAAAATGTTGGTAAAATTGACAATGTTTTAATCTCGAAAATTAAAATAAATCCTAGCATAAACAATTCACGAATAAAAAACTGTGTGTACCATTTTGGTGAATTTTTTATAAATAAGAAAATATGGTTTTTAAAATTGTTTTTTCGAATCCACGGAGCCAGTTTATTATGATGTTTAACAAATGCAAAAATCTTTTTATATCCTCCAACGCTCGAGCTCGCTGTTCTGCCATGGTAGCAAATTGCGCTTGGAACAAATTGACATTTATAGCCTGCGTTTATAAAACGCATTGAAATATCACTGTCATCCCAGTACATATCAAAATCTTCATCAAAATACTCGAAACTGCCATCAGCCCTTTTATATTTTATGTCCTCAAGGGCCGTCTTGCGAAACATCGGAGATGCCCCATCTACCGCCAGCAAATTAACCTGATCATCAAATTGACCAGTATCCACTTGATGTTGTCCCCGACTACGGCCACTACCACTCTTGCTATATATAATTCCAGTACTGTCTAAACGTTTCGTTCTTTCATCTGTAGCAAAGTTGTATTGATAAATTTTTCCCTGAGAAGCCGCAACTTTTGGATCTGCAAAAACCTTTACCATTTCTTCGACATAATTTGGCTCAAGCCATAAGTCGTTATTAACCAGCTGAAAAAAGTCTGCTTCAATAGTTCGGAAAACCATATTACAACCGCGGACAAACTTTAAATTTTCTCCAGGATCAATAACTTTTACCGTTGGGAAATGTTTTTGAATATACTCTTTACTTCCATCATTATCTCCATTAATTACAACCACCACTTCAGTATCTGGATAAGTTTGATTAACCATGCTCCCAATAGACTTGGGAATATAGCGCATTGCGTTATAAACCATTTGAACTAAAACAACCTTAGGCATCTGGAGTCCTTTCCGAGACTAAATTTTGATAGTTACGCATAATTATTCCTTGAAGAGCTAAACCAATTAAAAAGTAGCTAAATACTCTGTCATTAAAAATAGTTACATCAAAAAAACTATAACCTGCAATCCAAATATTTGTAAAGAGTATGCTAGCAATAAAAAATAGATAAAAGTTATTATCAAACCGATGTTTCCATAAAAATTTTCCAACGAATATCAAATAATGACTAAGTCCGACCAATAAAATTAGCAACCCTACAAAACCAAGTTCAACTAAAATACTCAGATATAAACTATGTGCGCTCACAAATTTCTGCGGTAAATTATAACGTAAGTTTTTTTGGCTTGCAACGTCTTCAAAACTCATTTCAGAACTCACATCCTTTACCAGTGTTACCACAAAATTCCCATACCCTACACCTAACGGATGTATTAACGAATATTTTAAACTATCACGCCAAATAATTAATCGTCCAACATTTGAGTGCTCTTCCAGGTCGTAAATTGACCGTGCACGGTCAAGAAAATTTTCTTCAAAACTGCTAACTCGAAGCCAGTTCAGTCCTTGGTTAATAAGTGGAGAAGCTGCAAAAAATAATATAATCATTAAAAATGACAGTATTAATTTACGCATTACAGGTCTCATTACATTTGCAAAATATGCCACAACTGAAAGTCCCATCGCTGGCAACATTCCCACCCAAAGCCCACGTGTACCGGACAAAATAATTGCCAAACCAGAAAAACGGACCAAATCCCAAACATACATATTTTTGGAAGTCAATATTTCGCGCCAACTTTTCCCTTGTCTCCATAGCGAAGGGTATAAATACAAAAATGGCAATAAAAAAGCGATAAAAAATACAGCGACCAAACCAAAAGAATGAGAATCAGGCATAATGCTAAACATGCGCAAGCTTTGAGTGTCGCCTGTATAAGTAAACCACGAGTTAGAGTACGCTAAAATATTCGAAAGCCCTAAACCGTAGTAAGCCTTAGAAATTAAAAGCGACCAGTATTGCCAAAAATAATATGGTGTCGTAAAAAAAGTAGCCGCAAATTGAACATAACCAAGCAAAACAATTATCCCAGTTGAAATTGCAGCATATTTTACCAAGTTTACTATCTGCGCTTTGGTTTTAAGACTGTGTGATACAACAACATAGAGCAAATATAAGTTTACTAAAAACAAAGTTTGCTTGATTGACTGTATTGGAAATCTGGCAAACAATCCTGAAAATCCTGCTAAAAGTAAACATGCTACTATATATGCGTCCCAAACAAAAAATGTCTCACGCCATTTTGACCAAAAACTTTTGTAATTTTTTAATAAAAAAACTACAAATAACCAGGCATAAAGAACTCGCAAACTTGTTAGTGTCTCGAAATATGGATTTGGAACAATAATATAAAAAGGTAATGACGCTACCAAAAGCAAAGTACTTTCAAAACTATCAAAATTAATAATAAAAATTGCGCATAAAGCCACAGAAATAAAAACCACAGATCCAGGCCAGACCCCAATTGAAATTAAATAAACAGAAATTATCTGCCACAAAACTAACAGCCAAATAATTGTTTTAGGTTTTGAGTTTAACAAATACTGCATTGATAAAAATTAAGATTGAAAAACGGACAAAGTCTCTTTGGCGCACTTATCCCAACCAAAAAGAGATAGTCGTGCTGTCCCCTGACTAATTAGTCTATCGGACAAGGACTTATCGAATAAAATTTTAGAAATTGCTGATTTGATTTCTGAAACTCTTACAGGGTTAAAATATACTGCGGCCTCTCCAGCAACTTCTGGCATGCTCGAAATATTCGAGGTGGCCACCGGCACACCAGAGGCAAATGCTTCGAGGATAGGAATGCCAAATCCTTCATACAAACTTGGAAAGACAAACAGCCTAGCTTTTTTCATAACCATATACCGCTCATCATCTGAAACATGGTTTAAATAAATAACAAAATTTTTGTTATTTTCAATTTGTTTTAATATTGATTCAAATTTCCAACCCGGCTTACCTACTACCACCAATTTATAGTGAGCTAACTCTGGATATTCTAAAACTAACTCCTTCATCGCCTGAATCAAAGTTGATAAATTCTTTCGCGGCTGAAGCGTTGATAAAAACAACACATATTGATCAGGGAGCTCTAACTGACTGAGCGCATTCATTTGTAGCGGCGGCTGATCAAAACCATGGTGCACAACAATAATCCGTTCTGGGGGGACATTCCAAAATTTCAGGAAATCTTGCTTAGTACTTTCTGAAACTGCAATAATTTTCCACGCAAATTTGGCAACCAACCAATCTTCAAATTTATGAAAAGTTCGCGCAAACAAAGTGTAAGTTTCAGGAAAATGCATAAAGGCAAGGTCATGAACCGTCACAACGGTTTTTTTGGGGTGAATTATGGGCATAGAAGAAGCAGGAATAAACAGTAAGTCTACTGGACTAAATAACATTTCTACTGACAGTCTTACTTGTGTCCAAAAAATTGGAAAAGGCATAACTTTGAGGCGAAAGTTTTTAGGCAAATTCAATAACCAAGCCTCTGGTTTGGTCCGAAGATACAATATGTATTGATTTTGTAAATCTATTGTGGATAAATGCAAGATTAACTGCTTTGCATAATGCTCCACACCAGTTTTTTGAGTGCTATTTGCACGTTCAGCCTCTATCCCAATAACCATATATTCATTGTAACATAGCAGAGCCCGTCGTGCATTTTGCCATATAAACCAAATTAGTTTCTATTTCTACTACTCAATAATACCTAATGCATAGGCTCTCATTTGCTGTTCCATTTTTTTTATATCCAAAAATTCAGCGCCCATTAATTGCTTAAATTGCTTTCCATGACCAGCTACTTTTAAATGACATAGTTCATGGTACAAAATATACCAAATCAAACCTTCTGGTAAATTCTGAATGTGGGCATTAAGAGTAACCACACCACCGCTCGTACAACTCCCCCAACGTGAGCGCATTTTTCTAAAACGAATCTGCTTTGGTTTTACTCCTAATTTTTCAAAACCTTTTTCTAAAAAACCTTTTATTAATTCATGCAACTCCACTTGAGTTCTTTGATACTTCACTCCAGCATTATAAATGCTCTTTAGTATTTCTAAATGTTTCTGTTTTTTTTCAATCCACGCCTTGTGACGCTCAATAAATGAAGGGATATCGAAGCTTCGCTTAAGTGGAACAACTATAAATAAAGAATCGCGCCTGAATTCCAGACGCGCCCTTTTAACATTTCTTTTCTCAATTGTATATTCCAAAGCCATTGGCGCCTAAGCTTTTTTAAACCTCACGCTAAAAACTGGTTGGTATCGATTATTATCGCCATCAACAATTTCCACAGTCTCACCACTAACTAATTTATTAAAAGCCACGTCACTGAGTAATTCCATGTCAGTTTTTACATGCATTTTATATGCATCAAGCGCTTTAAAATTTCCAGCATTGTTATCTTTGATATCTGTTTCAATTTGTTTCTTACGCAATTTTAACTCCTCCAGTTTTTCTAGTAAATTCTGATACTCGGAGGAGCTTTCAAGCTCATCTTTATACATTTTTCTTAATTCTTTTTGTTTTTGTTTTGTCTCACGGATTCGATCAAAAATTTCTTTAATATCTTGCATGAACTATATTTAAGGCTTATAAGATCTTTAAATTATACCATATTAAATTTCACTCTCTTTTTTCCAGCGCTTTAAATTAGGAATTAAAGCATAGCTAAACTCTCGAGACTTTTCATCATCAATCTTCATTTTTTTTGTCATAAACTCAAAATTGCGAGCAATCATAAGTTCAACAGTTAATTCTGGCTCAACAAACACTCCATCAGCATAACAAAACCGGCAATAATCTCGATTAGTGCTTCCGTCCTGCTCAGTACCCCAAAACCAATCTTCTAAGGGGACACCGCAACTTTGACATCTAATTTTTTGTGGTTGTTCCATAATTTAAATCTCAATAATTACTATCTTAGTTTGACTAATTTCTGCTTAATGTCAAGCGCCCAAGCACGCCCCTCGTCTCCTCCCCACAACAACCAAGCAATATAACCATTTGAGGGATGCAAATCATTTCCAAAATCTTTAGCGCGCTTATCCACTTCATGGCGCGCAAAATATGAAACCATGCGCATAATTATTTCTGGACTTAAAGTTTTTCTGTTTTTTAATTGCTGACCACGACCAAAACCAATCTCGGTTCCCCCACGATTATATTTTGCCCGAAATACAAGCCCTTTTGCTGCAGCTTTAGCCACAGCTATTGGAGGTTTTAAATTTATTTTCATTTATATTAATAAACTTGCAAACTTTTTTCTAAACTTTTCTAACTTCGGATTAATTATAACCTGACAATATGGTTTATCGCCATTTCTGTTGAAATAATTTTGATGATAATCCTCAGCTGGATAAAACTTTACCAGTGGTTCAATAGTCGTGACAACTTTCGCTTCAAAAATTTTATCATTATTGAGTTTTTGCAAAAACTTTTGAGCTTCCTGCTTTTGAATATCACTGCCATAAAAAATTACCGAGCGATACTGTGTACCCACATCATTACCCTGCCTATTTAGCGTAGTCGGGTCGTGGGTTGCAAAAAAAACTTCAAGCAAATCCTGAAACGAAATTTGCTCTGGATCATATTCAAACTTAATTACTTCAGCATGTCCCGTATTACCCAAGCTAACTTGTTCGTAAGTTGGATTATCTAGTTGGCCCCCAGCATAGCCAGAAGTCACGCTTAACACTCCCCGCAATTGCTGGAATACGGCCTCCGTACACCAAAAGCATCCTCCACCAAATATCGCTGTGTCTAATTTGATTTCCATATTCTTATTTTAGCTTATATCTGTACTTTTCGATATCCACAAGAAAGTCTGCCCCCACAAAGACCCCATCTTTCTGGAGTAACTCTCTTTGTAACTCTTTTGTAACTTCCCAATTTCCTTTAATACTAATTTGCCCTTTATTATTAATCACGCGCCACCAAGGAACGTTTGAGCCTTGCCCAAGAGCGCGTAATATCCCTCCAACCTGCCTGCTAGCTCTAGGACTGCCGGCATTTGCTGCGACCTGGCCATAACTAACCACAGCACCCTTTGGCACCGACTTTACAAATACTATGACTCTATCCTTAAAATCACTCACTGGTTTTTGTTTTAAAATTATTTAAAAAAGTCACCACACGCTCGTCTAATTTTATATCATTTACATGGATAGGGCGTTGAAGTGTAATACCCTGCAACGTGCGACAACGCGAAAGTGCTACATATAATTGCCCATGCGCAAATGTTCCCGTCCCTAAATCAATATGAACTTTACTAAAAGTTTTTCCTTGACCTTTGTGAATTGTCACAGCCCAAGCCAGCTTTATTGGATATTGCGTAAATGATCCGATTACTTCGCTTTCTATTTTATTTGTTTCTGAATCAAAGACATACTTAAAAAATTCCCAAGTGTACGGCTCAATCTGCTGTGTCGTGCCGTCTTCCAACTCTACTATTATATTATCTGCCTTATCTTCCTGTTTTTGAAAACTTAAAATTTTTCCCATGGTCCCGTTAACCCACCGGCTTTCCATGTCATTATTAAGCAACATAACCTGTGCACCCTCGCGCAACGTTACTATCTCTTCTGTAGGCAGACGACTACCTGAAAAAGTTCCGTGAAGACGCCCGCGATATTTTTTTGCCTCTCCAAAAAGTTTGTTTAAATGTGTCTGATTAATAGCTGAGGCACGGCTATTAGTCGTAGTCAAACTGATAATAAAATCCCCTTCCTCATATTGAAAATCTGGGTTAACCTGATTGTTTAAATGTGCCAAATCCTCATCTGTCGTGCAATTATCACGAACCGCATTTAATAAATTAATAAAGACTTCATCTTTTTGACGATAGACAGTTTCCAGTTCAATTAAACGGCAATCAATTTGGTTAAACACGTGAGCATCAAAAAAATATGGCGTAGCGTATTCTCCAAATAAATTAGCACCAGAATCCTCCGAAACGGCCTCCACAGGTGGAAGCTGGTAAAGGTCGCCAATAAAAACAAGCTGGTAACCCCCAAATGGGGCGTGCGAACTGCGACCATTAAGACGCAAAAATTTATCCAAACAATCCAAAAGGTCAGAGCGCACCATAGAAATTTCGTCTATTATTATAGTGTTTAACTTTTGCAATAATTTTCTTTTTGGCTGATATGGCTTTAGCTGTTTTACTCGTCCAACAGTAATGTCTGCCGGAAAACCGCAAAACGAATGAATTGTTTGGCCTTCGACATTTAGCGCAGCCACTCCTGTTGGCGCTAACACCACAACCTGCTTTTCTGTGGTTGCCCGAAAATAATTTAGTAACGTAGATTTTCCCGTACCAGCACGTCCAGTAATAAAAACATTGCTATTGCTGTTATTTAAAATCTGCAGTGCATTTTTTATTTGTGGATTCTGGTCCATGACTGGAATTTCATGAATAGAGCCATGGGCGATACCAGATTTCTTTTTTTTGCTAAGTGTTCGAGCTGGATTTTTGGCACCTATTTTACTAAGCCGCGAAGTAATAGCCCCCGGGTTGCGTCCGTAATGACCAACGGCCCATTCGACAAAGCCCCCGTAATCTTCGGGCATGCCTTGTTCTTTTTGCATAAACTTTTCCCAATCCTGTTTTAATTCATCCAACTCTGAATCTTTCCAAGGCTCATAAGCACGCGGAAAAGTCTTGCGAATTTCCAAAAGTTCTTCTGGTGGTGGAATGCTATGTGCCATGATATTCAATAAAAATAAATAAGACTGCTATATATTACACTATATCAGATAAAGAAATTCTAAAGACTTTTAAATAAAATTTCTTTACATTTCTTGCGTATTTAAGCTAATAATTTTATACTGTCGCTACTCGCACACCTCGAGACACTTGGAAAATCCTGTAGGAGGGAAGATGAACACAAGCCATCAAGAAGGCGTTGTGCGGTTGCAGAGCAGGCTGGGATTGCTTGGATTTAACTACTTTCCCCCGAAAAGCGGAAGGGATGACAAGAAGCACTGCTTTTCAAAATCTGTCGGGCCTGCCCGCCACAAGACTGCAGTCCGAATTTGGCTGAAGCTTTTCAACGAAGGCTTCGGCAGCAAAGAACGGTATGCCGCTTCTATCATTCTGGTCGGCAATGGCTGGGGAGAACTCTGGAAGTTTAAATCCTTGGCCTGGAGCAAAAATCCTGAGGGAAATCTCAAACGCTTGTTTGCTAAAGCAAAGCTAGCAAGCAAATTTCTAGGCTCCCAGATTTACTGCCCCACTTTGGGGCACGGCTTGGGAAAAGGGATGAAACCCATTCTCGTCGCAGACAGACGGCGACACATGACCATTGCCTGGCGCTGTTGCCACGCTGGATGTCAGTCGACTTTCAGGCTTGAAAGCAAACTCTCCAATGCAATCATGGTTCAGACCGACAAGGCCTTTCTGCTTGAACTAGCGACCACTGGCGTCTAACGCAAAGCGCCACAGCCTACCAACTGGTAGGTTGTGGCGCTAAAATTTTATACTAATACTTAATAAAGGTGTTTACTTTAGCCTTTGCTCTCAAATCGGCTAATAACTGATTGGAATGCTCAGATAATTTTTCTTGCTTTAAGCCTTCTTTTATCTGCTCTTTTGCTTCCTGTTCCTTACCTGCTTCTGGCGTAATGGAGTTGTCTTTCATATATTGCACGATCTCTTCGTCGGTAATGTTTACTTTATCACCGAGTATTTTTTCTACCTTCTTTTGAATTTCAATCTGATCACGTAAATCTTGGCGAGTCATCCCTTGAACCGCTAAGCTTTCGTCTAAGGTTCCCCCATTCGCCGAGAATTGATCTTCATATCGTTTTATATCTGGATCAATATCTGAATCGGTAATCACAATATTCATGTCACTTGCCGCCTTATTAACAAGCTGTTTGTTTATCAACAATTCCAAAGCATCTTTTCCACCTTGCTTTTCAAGCTCTGAAATTACCGAAAAACGAGTAATTACATGGCCATCAACCGAAGCCACTACAACTAAATTACCGAACTTGTAAATTAATCCTGCCAAAATTAACAAGCAGCCAAGCACAATGGCGCCATTTAAAAATTTCTTTTTGTGCTTATCCCAAAAACTTCGACTATTTAATTCCCCATTTTCTGAAACTAGAGAATTCCCCGTAACTGTTGCTAACTCACTGTCTTTTAAATTTTGTGTCTCAATTTGAGACTCATTTTGTTGTGTATCCATTTATAAATAATATCATATAGGCAAAAAAATGCCAAAATAATGAAAATGCAGGGAGCTTATTCAGCTCCCTGCATTAAGCGCGCGTAGTTTGCGCAAAAAAATCTAGTGCGTTTCGCCCCGAAGGCGGACGACCCGAATGACGTGTGGCTTCACGTAATTCGGGTGACGATGACAGCCTGGGCAACCGAGCTGTAGTTCATACATCATGCCCATTTCTCGCTTTAGGCCTTCGGCCAAAGTAATGACTTCCTGTCTGGAGAACTCCTCAGGATCTAGCCTGGCGGTGAACTCTCGTCCTGGCTGAAGCGCGATACTAACCCGCAAAATATCGCAAGGTGTTGCAAGTGACATGGTTTCCTCCTGGCTTAACAGACATAGTCTGTGCCGGATATGCTTGTGGCCACAGCCAGGTTTAAAACTTCCCGCCTGACCACCAGTACGTGATTAATCGGCTGGCCCTCATGACAACTACACCCAGGGCAACCGCCGCCGTGTTCCGTGACGCAGAACTCACGAGCAAGTTCTGCTTGCAAGCGCGCAATACGTTCAGCCGTAAACTGGTACCGCAACTCTGCGGCAAAGCTTTGGCCTTCGCGCAAAGTCCGAGCAAGAGCCATAACCCTTGCTGGCGTCATCAATTCCATGAGCCAACCTCCCTTCTCTCAAATGTCCTCCGTCAAAATCGATCCCAAAGTCTAGCACACTTACGTTAGTTAATCAAGGCAAACTAAAACGCCTTGGCAAGCCAAGGCGTTTTAGACTAACTATAATTTATCTAGTTACTGAAATAGTTTCCGACAACTCTGCGCTCGGCGCAGAGACTGTGATTCTGTTAGTAGTACTATCTTTTACAATACTATACCCAGTACTGTAGTCACTACTGCTGGCAAAGTGTGCACCACTACTTGATGGATCAAACGGTAAAGTAGATAAATAATTTGGAGAAAGGCAATTTGCAATATCATACCCGCCAGAACTTGCCATATTACTAGCAGTTGTGGGAATGTCACCGCTACTGCAAGTAAAGACACCTTTATTATCAACCATATTTTGACCAACTGCATTTAAGATTGCATTAACATTACTAACTCGCTGTGTATTGCGACTTTGTGCAAACTGTCGCCCTGGATTTATAGCGACTAAAACTATAGTTGCTAAGATTGCGATTATGCCAATTGCGACCAAGATTTCAATCAAAGTAAATCCCTTTTGGGGAAATTTATGTGAGTTCATATTCTTAGCTATTAATTAGTAAATACTCAGCAACTAAGATTAAGGCGGCTCCGATAATTCTTGCAAAGAAAGAATTGAGCGCTCGGCCAATAATAATTCTGTTTTTAGAACTGTGGTACTTCCTCCAACGACTGCTTTAGTAATAATATTTGTACTTTCTGGGCTTGCATTAATAGAGAGTATCGAACAAAACTCTTCTGAACCTGTATTAACATCGCAAGGTAACTGTGGCCTAAAATAATTAACTGCTAATTTTAAAGCTAGTTTTTGACAAGACAATGCCAAATTATAACTTAGATCTTTATTTTCCAAAGCAATCTGACTTGATTGTGATAAACGCAAATGCGAACTAATGCTAACAACCGCCAAAGTCAGCAAGGCTGATAAAATAATACTAGTCGTTAAGGCAATATACCCTGACTCAGACGTAAAATTATTTGAATTCATATATTAATAGTAATAATCAGACTCAACCAATCTTCCATTTAATCTGTATGTAGCTCTAATATATCCAGGAGATAAAATTGTCGCTGAGTAATTAGTAAACTGCGCTTCCGAAACACTAACAAGTTGTCCGACTAGAACTACTGGCTCTTCTGTCTCGCACCAAGTTTGCATATTTCCTAAACTAAAAATACATACCCTCCCATCAAATAACTTAATTTCTAATATGTCATCACTTTGCGCCTGTACTGGAAGTAAGATTTCATCTGCCGAATCCACGAACAAATTTAATCTGTAGTTGATAAATCTTTGTTCCTGCATAACAATAAAATTTTGCTCAATCTGATTTCCTCCAAGCACTAAACTGTAACCACTAATTACCGCAACTGACATAAGTGTAGAAAAAAGTGCTGTATACATAACAGTTTCGATTAAAGTAAAACCTTGGATAAATTGCATATTTTTCTTCATGGCTGACCCCTTATAACTACAAAACTCGGAGTTCCTTCATTAACTCCATATAGATTTGAATTTTCGCAATCCATATCAACTAAAGTCCCAGGCAAGTCTAGACTTGATAATAAACTTGGATTATTTGAATTAGTTATATCCCATACCTGATACTCTTTATTAACATCGGACGTTCCTATAAATAAGAATTGGTGATGAGCAATCATTGCTTTTATGCTAGATCCTGTGTCTTTAGAAAAATTAGTAAAAAAGCTTTGATCTATAACAACACTTAAACCAAATAATTCATGCTCTAAAACATTATTAAAACCCCCGACCGATCGACCAAAAAAGATACTAGTTCCTAAAACAGACAAACTCTCACCATCTTGCCTTTGCCAGCCTGGGGCTGAAAAGTTAGAAACTATAACTACTTGACTTGGATTGCTTACATTTAAGGTACGGAGTTGTTGTTCTGTGCTTGTGGCAATAAAGGCCAAGTTGTTACTTAAAAAAATATCATTTACCACTGTGTTTGTTTCAAAACTTCCTAAAAGATTCGGATTTTGTGGATCGCTAACATCAATAACATTAAATTCTGGCCCATTGGCTTTGGTTAGTCCTAAATAAATTTTGTTCTCTGAAAACCACAAACTCCGCCCAACCCCAGCACCATTACTTACAATTACTCCTGGAATTTTATAACTACTTATTAATTGTGGTTGTGTGGGATCACTAATATTGATAATTTGAAGTTGGCTATTTGTACTAGTATTAGCCACGTATGCAAAATTTCCTGCAACATGAACAGCCACTAACCCTGGACCCGTATTTAAAGCTGCACTAATAACAGGACTCCCCTGTATAGAAAGATCAAAAATATAAAAATCTGGCTCACTTGGTAAGTTTGAGTCTGTAGTGATATAAGCAAAACCATTTAATACATCAATGCCTGTTGGCTTATTATTTTGAGCAAGACTTGTGCTACTAATAATTTGGGGTTGAGACCAGTCACCATTTAAAAATAAATCACACGTACTACTTCCCAAACCTGACTGCCAATTTGTAACTACTGTTTTTCTTTCCAACTCACTCTGATTTTGCTTTAAATCTGTCCAAATCACCGTAAGTATTACTAACTTTGTCCAAGGATCAACGTCCTCTACTTTTTGTTTTACAATAAAACCATCTTTTGAATACTCTGTACTATAAACATCATAAAAATTATTGTTAGATAAAATTTGTATTTCACGGATTTTTTGAGAAATTAATTCCTGAGCAGAAGCACGGATTTGTAAATCTACAAGATTGCTGTGTATCTCTAAAATTGGAACTGTTGTTGCTGAAATACAAAATACAACTACAGAAAATGCAATTAAAATTTCTAAAGT
Source organism: uncultured Candidatus Saccharibacteria bacterium (assembly GCA_964617815.1). Classification (GTDB taxonomy): domain Bacteria; phylum Patescibacteriota; class Doudnabacteria; order UBA920; family UBA920; genus CAZTXY01. Next base: position 35,857 of record CAZTXY010000001.1, read on the forward strand.
ACTAAAACCACTCTCTGGTTTTTTCACTACCATAAAATTCCTCCTTTGCTGTTGACTCTTAGTTCTTTTTGCCTCTGCCCTAAACTCAAATTAAAAATCACTGGCGAAACCGTCTGTCCAGTCAGCGGCAAAAAAGCTACAACCTGTGGCTCACCAGTGCTTCCAATTGTAACGAAATCTTCCATAACTATAGTACTAGATTGATTTTGATTATACTTATTACCGGCAAAAAGAATAATTTTAGAACTTGTTAATTGCACGCCATAACCACTCCCATTCAAATTTGCCATCGACAACGCCCTAGCATAATACAAATAATTTAAAACTAACTGAGTTTGATTCGAAAAAAGATGTCCCCGATAACCATCAAAACTAATGACTAAACCAAGCCCAAGTAAACTTGACCACAAAGCCATTACAAAGATTATTTCAATTAAAGTAAATCCATTAGGGACGGAAGCTTTGAGTAATGCCATAGATAGGAGTAATAATAGAAACAGCAATAAAACCGACAAGAAGTCCAAGACCTATTAACAACGCCGGCTCCATAAGAGTATTTACACGCTTAACCAAAGCGTCTAACTCTTGTTCATAGTAATCGGCTAAAAATAAAAATGTCTGAGAGAATTGCCCAGAAGATTCTGCAGCCTCTACCATTTGACTAAAGGTTAAAGGCCACAAACTTTTTTCTAGATACAAAGAACCTGCAACCGGTCTCCCTTCTTTAATTTCTGCTGATATTTTAAAAAGATTACTTTTATACCGGCTTGGTATTTTACTGTTTGCAACTGTTTGAAGGGCAAAAAAAATATCAGAGCTATAAATTAAACTAATACCTAACATTCGTGCTATATAACTTGTGTAATAAAAACGGAGACAGTCACCGGCAATCCATAGATGTAATATAAAATTAAAAATAACTTTAACAGCGGGTGTTTTAATTAAAATAAATATTGCGACACCGATTAAAGCTACCAAACTCACAATTAACACTAGCCAATGTTCCGAAATTAAGTTTGTAACAAAGATAAGCATCCTTGTCGTCCAGGGTAGAGTGACATGCAAACTCGCAAACACAGGCATAATTTTGGGAAAAAGGTATCCAAGCAATAAACCACCTAACACAATAGTTGCAAAACAAATCACTGCTGGATATAAAAATATCCCGACAATTTTTTGTTGTAAAATTTTTTGTTTTTCCAACAATCCTGCAGCATAATCTAAACACTCGACTAAATGGCCAGAGTTTTCACCAACTTCCAAAATTGCAAACACTGTGGGGTTTACTCTCGTGCTTACTTTTTCTAAAGTTACAGATAAAAGCTCACCTCTCGCCACTGCCTTAGTTAATCTGTCAAAACTATTTTTTTGTTTGGGCTCGCTGCTTTTTGCTAAAAACTCAAGAGCCAAACCAAGGGGTAACCCAGACTTAAGCAATAACGCCAAGCGTTTGCATAAAATTACTACATGACTTCCCCGTAACTTACCGTTGTTCATACAAAACCCTTTCCAGTTCCATTGTCGTAGTTAGGCCATCTCTAATTTTTTGTTGCCCATCACTTTGCATTGTGGTCATCCCAAAGCGTAGCGCTAATTCTTCAACCACCCCAAAAGATTGTTTTTTGGCAATGGCTTCCGCAAGTAAACCGTCAACAGCTAAAGTTTCATAGATTCCTACTCGACCAGAAAAACCACTCAGAGAACAAATACTGCATGTATCTACTAAGCCTTGCCCAAAACAATACGAACACAACTTTCTTACTAAACGTTGGCCAACAACAAGCTTCAAAGTTGCAGCAATTAAATACGGAGCTATTCCCATATCTGCCAAACGTACAATACTACTTAGAGCATCAGTCGTATGAAGTGTCGAAAGTACTAAATGCCCTGTTAGGGCAGCCTGTATAGCCAAACTTGCAGTCTCACTATCGCGTATCTCACCGACCATAATAATATCCGGGTCCTGTCTAAGCACACTTCTTAAACCGCCAGCGAAACCAAAACCTCTGGCTGGAGAGACTGGAATTTGGCGCACTCCGCCAATTGCATATTCAACAGGGTCTTCTATAGTTATAATCGAAGACTCCGCAGTGTTTAACATTTGGAGTAGAGCGTAAAGTGTTGTGGTCTTACCGCTTCCAGTTGGTCCAGTTGCAATAATAAGTCCTGAGCGCATGTCCAGCGCAGACAAAACTCGCCGCTGATCAGACTCAGACATTCCCAACTCAAAAAGGCTTAAAGCAGTATTATCGGTACGCAAAACTCTGAGCACAGCGTTCTCTCCATAATGTGTTGGCATGATTGATACTCGCACATCAAATTCATAATTTGGAGCAACAGAGTATCGGAAACGCCCGTCCTGAGGAAGACGATGTTCGTCTATTCGAAGACCGGCTAAATTCTTAATCCGATTAATTACTTCTGTATGAGTGTATGTAGCTAGTGGCTCGACATCCCGAAGTAACCCATCCACGCGCAAGCGAATACGCACACACGTATTTGTGGGATCAATATGTATGTCTGAGGCCTTATACTCCTTGGCAGTTGTGAGTAATTCTTTAACGATATCAGTTTCTTGCATGGCTAAACTATAAACCACAAGAGTTCAAATAAAGTTAAAGAAATTATCAATTTTTTCTAAAGATTTAAACAAAGACCCCCAACGGAAGGGAGTCTTCCGTTGGGGGTCTTAGCAAATTTTTAGTTTAAATTCCTTTATTTATGGGCTTTTTTCATTTTCAAAATTGAGGATTTATACAAATGTGGTTTATGAGCTTTAAGTCGCACAATTTTGACACGCAGTCCCAAGGCCTTCAAATCTTGTTTCAACGTTTTTGTGTAAGCAGACTGGTCATAGCCGAGTGCTATAATTTGCGGTTTTTCTTTGACAATATGAGTCAGATAGTTACGAAGTCCTCCAAGTAATGCACGATCAACTAATTTACAGCCTGCCACAGTGACCAATCGTTGTTTCTCATTGTAAAGCGGAAAACTGCCCTTAATTTTTTTGACATTAACATCACGCGCAATTGAAACAACTAAAAAAGGTTCTTGGGCTAGGCTTCGCGCTTGCCTAAAAAAATCCAAATGTCCTTTATGTAAAAAGTCGAATGTTCCAAAGACCATTATTTTTGATTGCTGTGATTCCATACTTAAACAGATTGGCGAAATGGTAACATTTTTTTTATCATTACCAAATCATTTTTTTGCCAAAAATTTAAAAGTACCAAGACAACAAAGTACACAGTTACTCCAATAACTCCCATTCCAATTAGATTTGCCAATTCACGAACAAAGCTCTGTGCAACTTGATCAAGCCAATTTTGCCAAATACTTGAGTCTTGCACAAAATATACCACGACACCCATAACAGCGGCCGCTAAAGCTGGTCGCCACACAAAACGAGCAAAGGAAAAATTAGTTAATTTTGTTTTAACAAAATAAAAATACAATGCGCCCTGAATAAACTCTGAGGCTACTGTCACACTTGCGGCTGCCACAATTCCATAGCGCGGTAAAAGAATTAAATTAGCGGCAATGTTAATGACTACATTTATCACGGTCACTACCACGGCCCATTTAGTTAGTTGGGAAATAACCAAGGCATTGGCCACAATATAAGTTAACAGTATGGCGGGAGCCCAAATTAAAACCGACAAAACCGAACTTGCGCCCAAAAATTCTTCGCCTGCCAAAATAAATATAATCGATTTTGCCAGCAACATACCACCAACAGCCAACGGCAAAGCTAAGGCCAACAATAAACGCAAATATTTTTCAACTATGGCTCTGACCTCAGAAATCTGCCCCTTGGCCACCAAACCCGCAAACACAGGATATAAAGTAAATGAAACTATCGATGGAAAAAAAGCAACAAGGTCAAAAAATCGGTACGCACTAGCATAGAGTCCAGTAGCTTCCGCCCCTAACATTTTATAAATAATAACCATATCAATTCGGTTATAGATAGTACTAAAACCAACAAGCAACGCAAAGGGAAGAGCTGCGCGCATAATTTGTTTGGCAAAACCAAAGTCAAAATATCTAAATGCATTCCAAATTTCCGCACGCGGGATGTAAACACGCACAAACCGGCGGTATAAAAACAATCCAATAATTCCAAAAATTAACTGGTTGCTGACTAAAAACACAATGTATTTACCCAACACAATGGTCAATGTGATAATGACCACGTTAACCATGGAATTCATAAAGTTTATCAGCGCAACTTTTTTTAAATCCTGATGTGCGCTCATCACGGCCAAATACGGATAAGTTAACCCGGCAAAAACAAAACCTAAACCAGAAACAGCAATCGCGCCCATCACCACTGGCTCATACCCATTCCCAAAGGCAATCGCCATCATTAGAGCATAGACCACAGTTGCCAACACAACTTCAACGGCAAAAAAGTTTTGTAAATAATATTTAGCGCGAGTTGGCTCTTCGCTAATTTTTTTGATAATAAACTGCTGAAGACCAAAGTCAATTATTACTCCAAAGATAGTTGTGAACGATAAAACAAACTGATGCTGTCCGGTACCATGCGGGCCTAAATATCTAAGCAAAAAAATATACGCTACGGCAAGTAACGCAATAGCGATGGTGCGCGAAAGCGACAACCAGAAAATATTTTGTGAGGGTGTAGCCATGAGCCTTTATTATAGCAAAATTAGCCCTATTTGACCAAAATCAAGATATGTGGTAGAATTGGAACTATGAATTCGTCGCCTGTTTTGGGGCTTTAGCATGCCTACGCTAAACCTTGAAACAGCCGAAATCTGAAATGTAGTTACAACCAAATAGGAGCGATAGACTATGAATGGTCTGAGCACTGTCGAAATCGATGGCCGAAGGGTCATCGAAATCACTGACTTCAACAAGTCCAAGGCGATCGCCGCCCCGATCCATCTCGCCATCACGGCGGCCAAGATGGGCATCGAGACCCAGAGCGAGAGCCATCATCCGGCCCACCCGGAAGCAAAGGTCATTTCGTACCCGGTGTGGATGGCAGGATGGGGGGGCAACATGAAGGTTTTCCCGATGACGGCCCCGCAGTTGATCGACTATCTGCGTCGTGGCCGTGGCGAGCACTCGCCCGACCACACGACCGTCGTCGCCGCGACGGTCTAGACCGAAACCGCGCAACCCGCGCACACAGGCCACCCCGACACTTTGTCTGGGGTGGCCTTTCTCATTTATAATCAAAAAAAGCGGCACCCTTTGTTGCAAAGGGTGCCGCTTCTATAATTTCTCAATTTACTTTAACAATACTTCACCTTGGCTATAACCATCAACTTCAACTTGTGGCAAGGTTACAACATTTTTGAAACTATATTTACGAGCCTTAAATGCTGCAGCTGAAAGCAGTCGCAACTGACTTTTCAAAACAACATACACAGCGCCACTACCGTCACCTTTTACTAAAGTATTATCACGTGGAGTAATACCAGGACCAACAGGCCAAGCATCGTGTTCAGATTGACTAAATGTAAAATCTGGAGTAATTTTGCGTTGGCCTTTTACAAAATTAGAAATAGAATGCTTTGAGCCGTCTTTGAATAACCACAATTGCCCAGTACTACCAACTGTGTAAAAACTTTGCTCTTTTGGCGTAGCCCAAACACCAAGACTAATGCCGTCAACTTCCTCACTGCTTAGTACTGCGATTTGTTTTGGGACGATATTACGACTGCGGAAAACTTCGCCGCTCATTGGACGCTTCTGTCCTTTATCTGTGACATAAACCGCTTGGCTATTTGACGCCTTGATAATGGTACCATCAAGTGGTGCTACAAACCCTTTTTTTGGATAACTTTCAAGCTCACTGTCATCTATAATTTGCATTCTTTTACTGGCTCCGTGCTGAGCAAAAGTATAACCACTAAAAAGTTGTAAAAAACCACCACTGACTAAATAGACAGCATGATTAGTCTTACCACGAAGAACTGTACCATCATTTGGTGTAAGCTGTGGGCCTTTTTCAAACAAAGCTGCATCAAGTGCTGAGACATTCAAAGCATTTGCAACATTTAGCCCACGCTGGGCAATTACCACACTTGTTGCAGGAAGTTTCAAATTATTTTGAAATACATAATAACCATTCTCACCTTCTACTTTGATAACCGTATTATCAACAGGACCGAGAAGTTTGTCCGTTACATAACTCTCAAATTCCGTTTGAGAAACTGTAATTGCGGAGGAAGGATTTAGACCTCGCGCAATAATAACAAACTGAGGGACAGGCTGTTTTACCCCATTTAAGATAATGTAAATTTTCGTGTCGTTGGCTAACTTAAAAAGCGTATTGTTTGGATATCTAAACCATTCGTTAAAATATTTCCAAAAATTATAATTACCGTTAAAAATATGTGGCGTATAGTTGTAAAGTGCCGCAGTAGCTGAATTTCCAAGCGTAATGCTTTGCTGACGCATAATGCCGTCATAAGCGCCTTCGGTATTGTCCAAAGTAATTACACTTCCCACCCGCGAAACTGACCCGTTAAACATGGGGCCACGACCACCAGGAGTATTAAAAGACTTCATTAATGAGCGAGCAGCGCCTAAATAACGACTGCCCTCACTGTCAAAGTTTCCAAAAAGTTGGTGATAAAAACCGGTAAAGACTGCACCACATCCGCCACTATCAGGACAACCAAAACCAAGTGAGAAGTCCAAAGCGCGCTGAAGCTGTTCTGGAGTTGATGTTTGCCTTCCAGTAATCAAGCTCTGTTCTTTTTGCAACGTAACAATAATCACTTGTGGGTTCAGACCGCTCTGCACGCTAGCGTCCCAAATAAGTTCTGCAGCTGTGCGCAGGCGAGGCAAGTTTGGCTGTGGATCCTCTAAACCTTGTTTTAACAAACTAATTTGAGGTTCTTTTAGCTTAGCTAAAAAATCTGGGTTTGCATTGGCTAATATACTGCCTTTGCTTTCCAAAAACTTTTGAATACCACTTGCTCCACCAAAAGTTTTCGTATCAGAGAAAACGGCGTCATCTATAATTTTATCTGGGTTAAAAGCAGGATTAACCGGAAGCCCTGCCGAAACAAGACTTGGAGATAATAAGAAAATAGAAAATAAAATTGCGCTAATGTATTTCATATGATTGTCTTTCTATAATAACATAATTAAAGCTTGGTACTAAGTACTAGAGAATATACGCGTCCCCTTTTGAAAAACTTTTTAAATCATTGTCTGATACGTAAACCACTGGAAATATTGTAAGACCACGGGCTTGATAAAAGTTAAAGTTTATGGGATGAAGCACCCCTTCTACGGCCCAATAAACAGTTGTGTCTTTAGCCGTCCGAACTAAGCTTCCATCGGGAGGAGCCAGAAAATTTCCCGTCAGCCAAGAATTCACTTCAGAATAACTAAGCGATATAATGTTTGTGAATTTAAAACCTCTCAGATTAAAAATTTGTCCGGTTATCGGTAACTTTAAGTCTTTGGAAATATAATAAACTGTTGGGTCTGTTGTTAGCTTTATTAAAGTCCCCTCAAGTGGCGCTGCAAAATTACTTTCTGGATAGCGACTAAGATCGTCTAGTGTAACTATTTTAATAACTGCCCCGCCGAAGCGCTGGCTTTTTACAAAAGGGCTAATGTATTGTCTTTTTCCGCCATTAATATAATAAAAATTTCCAGTATTTTGAATCTGCACAACATCTCCATCTTTTAAATTTGGCGTAACTATTTCTTGTGCCAAACTTTTCACAACATTAATGCGTCCAGTCCCAAGTAAACCTGCACAAGAACTGCCATTGCATTGGCTTAAATTTAAATTATCAATTGGATCTGCAGACGCGAGTATCCGGTCACGAATTTGTTTATTAGTCGCTCCGGGAAATTTACTTTTAAGTAACGCGGCCTGCCCAACTACAAACGGGACAGCCATGGAAGTTCCCGACGCATAAGCATAGTCGTCTGGACGAATTGCTCCACTAAGCGGATCATGATTAATAGTAGAAAGAATACGCCTGCCAGGGGCTGCAACATCAATACAAGCTTTACCGAAATTGGAAAAAGAAGGTTTTTGATCGTTGAAGTCTGTGGCCAGCACTCCAATGATCATATTTTCACCATTATCATCACAAATTGGGAAAACTGGCTCTTGGTCTAAGTTCCCTCCGGTAATTGCAACGTCATTGCCTGCTGCTGCCACAATTACTACGTCTTTGCGAAAAGCATAAGTAATTGCGTTAGCTAAAGTTGTGTCATGGCCAAAGCCAATGCCACCCAAACTTAAATTTATAATATGCGCACCTTGATCGGCTGCCCAAACAATTGCTTCAGATACGCTGGAGGAACTACCACTCCCAAGAGCGTCGAGTGCTTTTACTGGCATCAAACTAATTTGCCAATTAGTGCCAGCAACTCCAATCCCATTGTTGGGCGAGGCTCCAATAATTCCAGTGACTAAAGTTCCGTGCCCATTGTCATCAGAATTAGTTCCTGAAACAATAATATTTCTTGTCAAAGTATTAAAACCTGTAACAAACTTCACACCAGCAAAGTCTTCATGGGTTTGATCTATTCCAGTATCAATAACAGCAACAATGGTTTTAATAGAGCCCTTCTCTTTGTCCCAGACTTCTGGAAAACCAGTTTTTGCCAGTCCCCATTGTTTGTCTATATTTAAAGGATTTAAAGTAAAGCCTGGATCGTTTGGCGTAATTTGTGCGTGAGTTTGCAAAATTTGATCTTGCTCTACATAATCAAAACTGCCTGCAAGTTTCTCTTTAATTTTATTGAGACTAAGACTTGAAGAAAAACTATAGACATTTTGGAATTGAGGATTTGAGGAAAAAGTAAATTTTTGCTCTATTTTGTCTGAGAAAGAAGACAATGCTGATAACTCGTTACTCTTGAGTTTAATGATAAAATTACTACTGGTTTGCTGCTCTGCAAAAACAGGACTTGGCAGAACCAAGCCTGAAATTAAAAGAGTGAGTAGTGATTTTAAAAAGAAATGTTTTAATTTCATCTAACCTACGATGACTGTCATCCTGAGCGGAGCGAAGGATCTCTGCAGAGATTCCTCGACAAGCTCGGAATGACAATACTTATTTAGTTTCATTGTTTTCCTAAGTACCAAGTACTTAGTACTAAGTACTACTTTGTGTACTTTCCTGTCATCAAATTCAATCTAGTTTGCATAATTTCCAAAAGCATTTTTATCATTCCTGAAAGCTTCACGTGACTCTCTGCGTCATTGACCCAAACAATTGGCAACTCTTTAATTTTAAAACCAAACTTGCGAGCTAAAGCTAAAATTTCAACATCAAACGCCCAGCGCATAATTCTCTGTTGAGGAAAAATTTTACTCGCAGCTTTGGCGGAGACTGCTTTAAACCCACACTGTGAATCTGTAACACCCAAAGGTACCAAGGTATGAACTATCAAACGAAACACACCGCCCAAAAAATCACGCAAAAGTGGCTGATGTGCCGCAATGTTGCTTCCTGCAATCCGGCGAGAACCAATCACTAAGTCATAGCCCTGCTCAAAATAAGGCAAAAATGGTAAAACCTGATCTACGGTTGTGGAGTTATCCGCATCCATAAACAAGCGGACATCGCCATTAGCTTCAAGCATACCTTGGCGCACTACCCAGCCTTTGCCATGATTATCCTTGTTATCTATAAGACGTAAGTTTTTGACAGTTGTTTCTAAATTTTTTACAACTTCTCCTGTATTATCTGTTGAACCATCACTAACTACCAGTATTTCATAGTCAAATGACTGTTTAGTTAAAAACTCATTAACTGAATAGAGAGTTTTTTCAATGCGCTTACCTTCGTTATAAGCCGGGATAACTACGGATAGTTTCATATTTTTTGTGTTAATTTCGCCAAATTTTTTACAACTAATATATTTGTATTATAGCAAAAAAATGTCATCTATGCGACTTGAATTCTATATTTTCTCTTTTTCACAAATGTGAAAAAGAGAAAATATAAACACTAATTTATGAATTTAAAAAAATAGATAAAATGAAAACGCGGCACTTGTGCTTTCCGTCCGAAGACAGGAAAGACACGAGTACCGCGCATCGCGACTAGCGATTAGTTGTTGGGCTTCATAGCCCTGTTCCAGCGGCTGCCGCTGGAGTTGTTCCGAACCTGCCCACCACCGTCGGTGGGAGCAAGAGCGCGTTGTCCTCCGTTGTTACGCCGATCCCCGCGGCGCTCATCCGGAGCGACCACAGGATCGTCCTGATGCTTGATCGGCTTGGTGTCAGGACTTTGCCCATTGTTACGGATGATCACCGGAACGAGAACCCAATTTCGGGTTACTCGCGGCTCAAAAGTTGCACACTCCCTCTCCCCAAAGGAGACTGTGATCACGCCATCTTCCCAGACAGCCGATCCGTTTCGATCCAGCGCAGTTGTCTTGTTGCGCTTGACCTCAACGGTTTGAGTGTGATTGTCAGGCCAGCTGACCTTGAGTTGGCCTTTGTCGTGCGAAGGATTTGTCGCATTCGCGACACGATCGCCAGCAGCTGTGCTGGTGGTCGAAAGCAGTACTGCCTTCCCACGCTCACCCTTCGAGCTACCGGCGTACGAAATCACGCCGGCGATGACCGTCTTCACCACAGTGCCCACGATCCCACCGACAGCCTTTTCGCGGCCAGAAGCCTCGCCCTTATATGAAATCTCAGGGCAATCCGGACACGGAACGGTCACTGTTGTGGTCACCGGTTTTGGAGTCTCCGGTGTCGGCGGCAATGGTACCTCGGTAGTCCAAGTGTTCTCACACTTGTCCTCCCAATAGTAAATCCTCTTGCCGTCCCGATCCTCGAACTTGATGAGGGTCGGCGGTTCGTCCACGACACAGGGTGTCGCTTCCGGCTCAGGCGGGGTTGTAACCCACTTGAGCCGATTGAACGTCACACCGCCAGTGGAAGTTCGACATCCCTCCAAGTAACCAAGGGTCCAAGAACCTGGATCAAGGTAGACCCAGGCTTCGGGGTTGTCGCCCAGGTAGATCACCCGAGCGATTTTTCCGAATTCGTTCCAGGCCGGGAGCTTCCGGTATTTCTCCGGAATCTCCTTGACCTGGACACGCTTGTACCCCTCGAACACCGACTTATCACCGGTGTACTTGGGGTGCGAGAAGACCTCGCTGGAGAGCTTCGTCATCTCATAGCGATCGCTACGGATGAGAGCCTTGCGATTCTGCGCATGCGCTGCCTGGGCCGTGAGGCCCAGGAGAAGCGCCGTGAGAAGAACGAGGGAAAAGATCACCTTGTTCATTTCGTCTCCTTGGGCTCAGCGGCCCTCAACCAAATTTGCATCGTTCGCCGCCTCCAAAATCATGCGGAGGCTAGCGAAGAGAGTTTCTTGCCCATAGTAGTTCCGGGTCTTTGGCAGACGCACACCCAGTTGGGCCAGCGCGCCAATTGCCGGACCTCCTGTCTGCGCCGAAAAGGTGGAGCTCTGAGAGCCCCCCCACGGAATCCTCAACTGTCCTGACCCCGTGGTAAATTCAAACACCTCGGCGTCAGATAGTGACTTTCCCGTGATCTCACCGCGCTGATTGCGCAGTGTGATTTCGACGTAAACTCGGTATGCGACCTTACGCGAGTTCTGCCCGCGCAAAGAGAAACTCTCCTGCACCGGCACCGAACTGACGTTCGGCTGAATACGCATAATGAGCTCGGCGTACTTACGCTCCGCAACTGGTCGGCTGTCACCGAAAGCCCCCGCTTCGATCAAGCGGTTCACCAGTTTCTCGGCCATTGCCGAGTTCTGGAAACCACTAACCTCTACGAAGACCGGAGTGAGCTGCTGAGGCGCGGATTGCGCCGGAGCATTAGGAACCGGCTGAGATGCCGGAACCGGCGCTGGCTGCGACGTCGCATTCGGGTCACCCTGCGCGGGACCCCAACGACGAGCCGCTTCTTCGCGGGTCATCAACTTGCGGCCCGACTGGGCCAAAGCGATCGGTGCCAACACGGCAACGATCAGGAACGCGACAAAAATCTTGGTGGTGCTCATGGATCTTTCTCCTTGTGTATCTGCGTGATGTATGGCCATGAACAGCCATGGGGACGACTAAATATTAACTAATCGCTTAGTTATCATTAGCCCTCCTCAGAGCTGTCAATGAACTTTCCAACTGATTGTGCTTTTAGGCACATTCCTGCCCCGCCCTCGCGGCGGGACAAGATCTGCATGAAAGCTGTAACTTAATAGTATACTCTTCTACTTACATTCCTGTCGAGGCTTAATTTAAGTTCTCTGTTTGGCTTAATTTTCCGAAAACTACAAGGCGACGGGCAGTAGTATTTAGTGGCCAGCAAGTTGAGAGAGCCACGACTGAATCTGCGGTGCTGGCGAACTGAGCTTGGTCATTGGCTTTGTACTCACCACGGCGAGTAACCACATAATTATAACGAACTTGTTTGCCGTTTTTCAAAATTACTGTAACAGAGAAGGAAGAACCATCTGCTAGATTGCCAAGCTTGCTAAAGACTGTTTTGTACTTATTATTACTCCAAGCATAACCACTGCTGTGTCCAGAAATATAGGCAGTACCGACTTGTCCTGGAAGAGAAGTGCCAGGATAATGCGCAACACCTTGGCTTAAGTCTTTGTCAAAACTTGCTACGTTCTTTGTCCATACAACTGGCACTGTAACGTTTAAGGATGGGATATTCAGGCTTCCAAAACTATTTAAATTTATATCAGTACTTGTAACGCCGGTGACTGGAGCAGTGGAACGAGTCTGCCCATTTGTTGATGGTTGAGTTTGTGTGGTCTGAGATGGTGACTGTTCTGTAGTGATGCCTGCAACACTTCCCGACTCTGAACTAAAACCTTGGCTACCTCTGAAGTCTGTACTGTTTGAAGTTTGCTCAATAACTGAAGGTGTACTGATACTACCCAGAGCGATACGGTTAGAGATAACTTCTAGATCAAAATAATTATCAACCAAGTCTTTACGGTTACCGACAAATGGCTGGAGTGTTACCGGGTCGATGCCTTCAACGACAAGCTGGCCGTCTGCAGTACCATTTCCACTTGTGCTATATTCTTTTGGATTGAGGTTCAATAAATACTTTTGAAAGTTTGATAGTCCATTCTGTGAATTATCAGCTTCGGGATCAATAACTGAATTATCACTAACATCAAAGTAGAACTGAGAAATCCAAGCACTATAATTTTTTGATTGAGCCTTTATCAACTCTTCCATAGCAGATGCCTTTTTGGTATTGCTGGAACTAGAAATAGAAACGCGGTTCTTCAAAAAATTATTTAGTGAAAAGTCGTTAAAATAATAATTATAGAGGAATATTCCGATAGCGAAGACTAAGACGTATGGCCCAACCATGCGCACAAATGGAGGAATGCGTGGTTTTGTAGCTTTGGCCACATCAGCCTCTAAAGCAGAGTCAATTTCCACGACAGTCTTGTTTGGCTCTGGGAATGTTTCTGGAGTTTCAATTTCTTCAGTGCTAACATCAAAAGGCTGATTGCTTTCTACAGCAACAGCATCAATAACTGGCAACTGACCTGGAAAATGACTTGGTACTTCCTTCAGACCAGCGTTCAGTTGTGTTCCTGTACCGAACCCCAATAAATCAGCTACGCTGTCGGTTGCAGGAGGATAAATTTTGCTAGATTCGGCCATAAAACTAGGTTTATTTGTTAATAGATTATAATACCACAATTTTGGGTTTTTGTCAATAGTATTCAGTCCACAATTTTTTGTCTAAAATCGCCTGTTTATATAGTGATTCAAGCTATTTAGAAGTTTTAGGCCTTTTGACAAAGTGGTCCCCCACTTGTACCATAAATGTACGACTAATGCTTTAGAAATACAAATTATGTCTCAAAATATTTTAATTACTGGAGGAGCTGGATTTATTGGTAGTAATTTTGTACATTATTGGACTAAAAATTACCCAGAAGACAAAATTACAGTATTTGACGCTCTAACTTATGCTGGCAATCTTGAGAACCTGGAATCCATAAAAGATAAAATTACTTTTGTTAAAGGAGATATTACAAATGATGCTGATGTTAACGCCGCAGTTGCAGGACAAGACGTTGTTGTGCATTTTGCAGCCGAAAGTCATAACGACCGAGCGATTTTAGACCCAGATATTTTTATTAAAACTAATGTAGCTGGCACACACGCACTACTCCGCGCCAGCCGTAAACACAACATCAAACGTTTTCATCATATCTCGACAGATGAAGTTTTTGGCCACATTGAATTGTCATCAAATGATAAATGGACGGAGGACTCCCCTTACGCACCACGTAGCCCTTATTCAGCCAGCAAAGCCGGCAGTGACCATATTGTTCGAGCATACTTTCACACTTTTGGTTTACCAATAACCATTACAAACTGCACCAACAATTTTGGCCCGTACATGTTTCCAGAAAAACTAATGCCACTTGCCATTACTAACGCTTTGGAAGATAAAAAAATTCCTGTGTATGGTCAAGGCGATCAGATTCGCGACTGGCTTTATGTTAACGATCATTGTCGCGCTATAGATCTAGTACTGAGCAAGGGCATGGTTGGCGAAACTTATTTAGTTGGTAGTCAGCACCGCGAGTATACAAATTTAGAGATTATCAAAATTATTTTAAAACTGCTGGGTAAAGATGAAAGCCTCATTGAATTTGTGGCAGACCGCCCAGGCCATGATGCTAAATACGCTATAGACGCTAGTAAAATTAGTCGTGAACTTGGTTGGCAACCAGAACATAATGTTGAGGACTGGCTAGAGGTTATGGTCAATTGGTATAAAGACAACGAAGCTTGGTGGAAAAAAGTTAAAAGCGGTGAATATCAAAAATATTACGAACAAAACTATTTAAATCGTTAACATGAACATTCCATCAATTAATTTTATAAGTCTCGACAATTACAAGGATCAAAAACTTATCGACGGCGTCGTAATACATCCCCTCATCCGTGCACGCCGTGGTGAGGTTGATCCCCGTGGTTATTTGGTAGAAATGTTTCGCAGTGACTGGTCCGATATGCAATACGACAATATCCAACCAGCAATGACCTATAGTTCTTTTACATATAAAGGTATAGCTCGAGATGAAGACCAATGGCATGTCCATCCTCATGAAAACACAGAGGGGGGTATTGAACAGTACGATCGATGGGCTTTTATTGGCAAGGCTATTGCAGTCATAGCCGATCCAAAAACACATGAACTAAATTTATTTAAAATTGGTACTGGGTGGGGAAATCAAGGATTCTATACATTACTCATCCCACCTCATAAGTATCATGGTTTCCTCTCTGCTGGTGGAGTAACTGATGACGAAAACAAGGAAGGAGTATGGATACTTAACTGGCCAAACCATTTATACGATTACGGCAATCCTGGACTCATTGAAGGTCGAGTCCCTTATGCGGGGTCGCAGATTCTTTTGCCAGATAACGCAGAATTTAATTGGAACTCTGTTCGTTCAGAATTAGGACTTTCCATATCATGAAAAAAATCTTAATTCTTGGAAAAAATGGCAACTTAGGCAGTGAGCTGATGAACCTCTACTCCGGTGAAGGTGTTACTGGCTGGGACAGAAATGATATCGATGTAACGAGTCAAGAAATGGTTACAAAAAAAATTACAGCTCTACATCCAGATATTGTTTTTAATTGCACAGCCTATAACAATGTAGATGGCGCAGAAGAAGATTTTACCGCTGCTAAACAAGTCAACGGTGACGCACCAGGTTTTCTGGCCACAGCCTGCAAAAATATAAATGCTGTACTTATACACTTTAGCTCTGGGCAAATTTTCGCCGGGGATAATCCTCACGGCAACAACGAAGACGATACACCACTGCCGGTTAATGCTTACGGACAGTCAAAGCTTATTGGGGAAAAATTCGTGCAAGAGAAAACCGAAGCCTACTATATTATCCGCACCGAATGGCTTTACGGCAAAGGCTCTGGCAAAAAAAGTTTTATTGACATCATGCTAGAGAAAGCAACTGAGGGCAAACCCATGCAAGGCGTAGATGATGAAATTGGCAAACCCACTTGGGCTCAGGACTTAGCAGAGTTTAGCCGAATGATTGTTGAACAAAAACATCCTTATGGGATATACCATGGGATTAATGAAGGGCAAGCTTCCAGACATGACTGGGCCCAAGAAATATTTAAAATCAAGGAATTAAATCCGCAACTCTCGGCCGTCTCTAGCTCAACTTTTCCTCCTCGCAAAGCCAAACGTCCAAAATATGAACTGCTAAATAATACAAAGCTCATTAAAATGCGTCCATGGCAAGAAGCATTGGCCGAATATCTAACTACTAATAACTAATTACTTATACAAATTTTATGAAAGGTATTATCCTCTCCGGCGGCGCAGGTACGCGACTCATGCCACTAACAAAAGTCACCAGCAAACAACTCTTACCTATCTATAATAAACCAATGGTGTTTTATCCTTTGGAAAAATTATTGCAGGCCGGGATTAAGGAAATTCTAATTATTGTAGCTCCTGACCACTGCGGAGACTATATGAAAGTTTTGGGAAGCGGCAAAGAATTTGGCGAAGGAGTTCGCTTTACTTATGAAATTCAAGACAAGCCATTGGGTTTAGCCCATGCCTATATTATGGCCGAAAATTTTCTTGATGATGGCGAGAGCTCAGCTATGATTTTGGGTGATAACATGTTTGACGCGGATTTTTCCGAAGCCATCCAAAATTTTAAAAGTGGGGGCAAAGTCTTTGCTAAAGAAGTTCCGGATCCAGAACGGTTTGGAGTAGTGAAATTCGACCAACAACAAAAAGCTGTGGAGATTATTGAAAAGCCAAAAACTTTTCTCTCAAACCACGCGCTCACTGGCATGTATATTTTTGACAACCGAGTTGTAGAAATTGCGAAAAACGTAAAACCTTCAGACCGTGGTGAAATTGAGATTACAGAAATAATGAACTGGTACTTACAAAAAGAAGAGCTTGATGTAGAAATTATAAATGGCCAATGGATAGACGCTGGCACATTTGAAAGCTACTACAAAGCTAATCAGTGGGCTTACGAAAAATCTCAAAAAGAATAACTTGCCTTAAGTTTAACTACTTAATACTGTGTTCGTTGCAACACAGAAGGATAAGCTGCATCAGATTCTACTCCGTGAAGACGTGGCCCAAACACAGCCAATAGCGATAAGAAAAGTGCGACTAATGCTATTATCCATAATAACAATTGTTTTTGTTTCATAATTTTTTTGATTATCTAATCTATCATAAGCATACTAACAACAAAGAAAAAGGCAAGCGAGTTATCCACAAAAGGCTGTTTTCGCAACTTGAATCAAAATTTAGACAAAAAAAATCCCCCAGCTAAAAGCTCGGGGGATTTTTTTAGATTTTTGTAATTTCTATTTCAGTGTAATGTTGTCTGTGACCAGCACTTCTGCGATACTTACTTTTAGCTTTATACTTCAAGATGTGAATCTTCCTATCACGACCCTGCTTAGTAACTTTAGCCTCAACAACAACACCGGAAACATAAGGCTTACCAACATTGTAAGTCTTGTCATCACCAGTAAATAAAACTTTATCAAACTTTAAGTCACTACCAACTTCTGCTTCCAATTTTTCAATTTGAAGACTGTCTCCTTTAGCAACAAGGTATTGCTTGCCACCTGTTTCAATAATTGCGTACATGATTTTAATCAGAAATTAAGAATTTATAGGAAAGTTTTTAACCTTCGTAGTATACCAAAACTACCCAAAAAAATCAAGTGTTCACCTTTGAGCTAGATTTTCGACTCACCGCGGTGATTAGCAAAATCATTATAATAATTAAGGCTAATAGCGCGATGGCTTTTCCAAAAGTTTGAGAAAAAATAGCAATTAAGCCAAAAAGGACTGAAACGCCGTACAAAATAAGAACAGTCTGCCTTTGAGAAAACCCTCGATCAAGAAATCTAAAGTGTAAATGCAGACGATCTCCTCGAAAAACACTTCGACGTTGCCACAAGCGCTGAAGCAAAACCCAAGCCACATCGAGGATAGGAATACCCATAACTAAAAGTGCTGTGGCAATTTTCCCGCCTAAAATTATGGACAAAACGCCTAGCAAAAATCCAACTAACAGACTTCCGCCATCTCCCAAAAAAATTGAGGCTGGATGAAAAGCATAGACCAAATAGCCTGCTAAACTGGCAGCTAAAATAATTGAAATTGCAGCGGTCATGGGTTGGTTAATGTGTGGCAAAAGTGACAGCGCAAATAAAGTTAAGCTGGCAATAGTTCCAATACCACTTACTAAACCATCGATGCCGTCAAGAAATTTTGTTGTAAACATCATTCCCATCATCCACAACCACACAAAAACTGCAGATGCAGGAATTCCAATAATTAAAAACTTCAAGCTAATTGCATCCCCAAATGGATTACCAATCTCAGTAATACCTACGCCAACCCCGGCACTAACCATAATCAAAGCGCTAATAGCTGGAAACAACCACAAAACTTTTGGTGGTAAATTATAACGATCATCTAAATATCCCTCTACCATTAAAAGAGCCCCGCCTGCTAGCATGGCCAGAAAAAACTTAAACGGTATCACCGCATAATTTATATCCCCATAAATTAAATAAAGAGCAACGCTAATTCCAAATGACAAAAATACCGCAAGTCCTCCGAGCTTAGCTGTGGGTCGTGAATGTAAATTGCGTGGAGGCCTCGGGATATCGACGCACCCCAACCTAAAAGCTAATTTTCGAACCAATGGAGTTAAAATAAGCGACAAAGCAAAAGCTAAACCACTTAAAATTAGGTAGTGCATAAATTATAAATTATTTGGCTTAGTCGTAACGTCTTGCATTTCTTGCATGTGCAAACCAGTGTTCTCACCCTTACGGGCTTTGGGAGTAACCCAAAATTCTAAATATCTTCCAAACATTAAACGCGTTTGAGCTTCAATAGCAGGCAGGCTCCCAAAAATAACTGAAGTTGCCGGAACCAAAAACCACTGTAAGTACATCATAATACTGCTCATTTTACCATATTTTTTAGGGCGTGGGGGTAATAAAATCAAATTAATATAAACACTAAAAACTAAAAAGAAAGTGGCTATTGTCATTAAAGCTTTCGTCGTTTTTGGTAAATTATATGCTACGACCGACTCAGTAAATTGGGTTCCCCCAATGAATAATGGCAACCACCCGAGCAAAGAAATTAATATACTTGCGGTAGCCCAATTAAAATTTCCTTCAATGTATTGATATAACTTATACATCCTATCCCAAAAGGGTGCCGGACTTCGAAGTAACGCAGGAACCAAATGTGGATAATATTCAACATTATAAGCCCAGCGTTTCTTTTGTGAATACTGATTCTTCATGGTTTTCCAAATAGTTGTGTCTAAACAAGTATCTAATGATACCGGGATAAACAACGGGACAACTTCATAATCGCCTTTGTAATGCAAATAGCACTGCCAAAAAATAAAGCCATCTTCATTTACGATATCCTTTTTCCAAAATCCTACATCGACTAATGCTTGCAAGGTCATGCTATGTGCAGCAAAAGTGCGCAGCCTATCTGGCCGCGAACTTTCAGTAAATTGCCAAAAAGAATTAGACACAGACACGACACGAATGAATGCAGGGCTGTCCCAAATATTATTATTGTAGATGGCAATTGGCTGATAACTTTTTTGATACGGCTTTTCCGCGGTTAAAAACTCATACAAGACTCGAGCAAAATACTGCGGATGAACTATAGTGTCACTATCTAAATTTGACACAATAACTTGAGGGATTTGTATGCCTAACTCTTTTATCTTTGGTAAAAGACTTTGCATGGCAAAACTAGCATTTGAGCTCTTGCCTTTTATCTCACCTTCCAACCCATCTGGATGAACTGTCACAAAAAATGCATAGAAGTCTTTGGCGTATTTTTCTCTAACTTGTTCTGCAGTCTCGCTAGCAGGTTTTCCAGCCCGTTCTTCGCTAGCCATTACTACTATCATCCGTTCTTTTGGATACCGCGAGGTTTTAATAGCAGATAAGGTGCTATCTAAAACTTCAAAGCTTTCATTAACAAACGGAATGATGACAACTTGATAAAAATCTAAGTGGGAAGTTCCTAGTAATGTCTTGCCTTTGCCAGAGTTAAGTCTCAAGATTTCTTCTTGATAATATTTTTTTTCTAACTTTTTCTTTGTGCTAGGAATTTGAGCTTCCAAGAATTTAATAAATTCATCTGGGTGATTAAGCCTTTGCACAAAATCCATCCAATCAATGGTAACAAGCACGCGAAACTTTCGGTAACTCCAAATTAAATGCATTGACACATTTAAAGCCTTAAGGACCCAATATAAATCAAAACAAATAATAAAAAGCGCAGCCCACACCGGTTTATAGTAGGAAGCAGCAATGGCACCAAAAAAAACAAGCCAAAACTGTAAGCCTGGCAATATTTCCCAAAAACGATCTGCTGGAGTGCGTTTACGAAACATATTTAGTTAACTTGAAACAAAAATATTACTGAAAGAAAAATAATTAGCGAAACTAACAAACTAATCCAAGCTGCCATATACGATAAAAAGTTTCGATCTATCTTTAAGGCTCGAGTGATTCCAAAATTCAAAGTAGCAATAAAAAAACTAATTAGTGGGAGTTTATATAACTCGCGGTAGGAGCCAAAAGTGTCTACTCCAAAGACAACGTTATAGTGAAGAGCTAAGTTATTTTGAGCAGGGCTAATTTTGAAGTAGATTAACAATAATGTTATAATAGAAACAATAATCGAAGCGACCCACAGAAACAAAATCTTGTTTGTAGCCCAAGCGGAAAATAGCTTAATTCGAATAGACATAACATTCATATTGCCTCCTTATTATAACAAATTACCATTAAACACGATAGGTGCTCCAAATTAGAATCTTTAACCAAAACCAAATAGCCAATGAATAAAAAAACAGCTTTTTTACTTGCCGGAATAATTATTTTAGCCATATTCTTTAGATTCTATCAAATTGCTGTTCTACCTGGCGGGCTTTTTCCGGATGAAGCGGCCAACGGCTTAGATATCAACTCAATGCAACAGGGTGATCTCCAGCCTTTTTATGAACGTGGCAACGGAAGAGAAGCCTTATTTTTTTACATGCTCTGGGGTAGCGTAGAAAGTTTTGGCAAAGGACCATGGCAACATCATGTTGTATCAAGCTTTGTAGGACTACTTTCTGTTATTCTTTGTTTCTTTGTAACTAGAAAATTACTTGGTCTCGCTACTGGTTTTACTGAAAAACATGCAACAATGGCCGCTTTATTAGCGTCTTTTTTTATGGCCACGTCAACTTGGCATACAACTCTCTCACGTACAGCTTTTCGAGCCAATCTTATTCCTCTTTTTACTACCGCTACTATCTATTTACTACTTCTTGCGTATAAATCAAGTACAAAAGTTAAACAATATATCTTTTCAATTCTAGCTGGGGCGTGCTTTGCCCTTGGCTTTTATAGTTATATCGCCTACCGAATTATGGCGCCACTTCTAATTTTGATTATTTTATGGCCACTGCTTGCCGAAATTTTCAAAACTAAATCCTTTTTAATTATAAAAAAATGGTTTTTAGCTTTCGTGCTATTTTGTATTGCTTTTGCAATAGCCATTGCTCCACTAGCCCATTATTTTTACACTCATCCTGGCTCTTTTGTCGGACGTAGTGGTCAAGTTAGCGTCTTTAATCCAGAATTAAACAATGGAAATCTCATCGGTACAATTGGTGAAGTCACCAAGCAAAGCCTGTTAGGATTTGTAACTGTGGGTGACTTAAACTGGCGTCATAATATTTCAGGAATGCCTTTTTTAAGCCCACTTTACTCCGTATTTTTTGTGCTTGGTTTAGTTAGCATGACTCTTTTAGCAGCACGCTATACCTTTGCTCCACGTAAACGCTCTGGGGACTGGCCGTATTTTGTACTTGCTGGATGGTTTTGGTCCATGCTTATTCCTGTTATTACAACTGCCGAAGGTATCCCGCATGGCCTACGAAGCATTGGCGCAATCCCTGTCGTATTTATAATGTCAAGCTGGGGCTTAGTCCAAATCTATAAATTTGCAGCCAAATTAATTGAATTTCGCCACACAATGCAAAAAGACTGGCAATTAAACTTAGTAAAAAATGCGGCTAAAGTTATGGTTGTAGTTTTTATAATTGCGGTGACTTTGCATGGATACACTAGCTATTTTGTTTATGCAGCAAACAGCCCTGAAAATTACTACGCTTTTCGCTCAGACCTCACTGTTGTCAGTAACTATATCAATAATAAGTTTGATAACAGTAACGCAAACGGCAAAAAAGACAACACCTTTTTAGTACTTGATAAATTTTCAGTCCAAACTGTTGACTACCTTACAAGCTTAGATGGTAAGCATCCACAAAACCCCATTAATCAACCTTACACTCAAGTTGATCCTGAAGATTCTTGGAAACTTTCAGGACTTAAAGGCGGCGACCAAATTATTTTCTGCCAATCTAGCATATTCGATATTCCTAAATTTAAAAATTTTCATCCTAACGCAAAATTAGAACGAGAAGCTCGTAATAAATTTGGCCAAACAGTAATGGCTATATATAGAATCTACTAAGCACTCAAACATAAACAATGAATAAAATAAAACACTACCTACCACTAATCGCTATTTTAATAATCGGCACGATCTTACGTTTTTATCACAATACAGATATTTCTCTTTGGCACGACGAAGCTTTTTCCGCTTTGCTAATAAAATATTCTTGGGGTGAAATGTTTTATCGAATTGGCTTAGACGTTCATCCACCAGCATACTACATCCTCTTGCGTCTCTGGCATTATATTTTTAGTGACTCGCTTTTGGCGCTACGAAGCTTTTCCATATTTTTTGGCCTTGGTACGGTTTTGGCTGGATATGCTTTTGTTAAAACTGCTTTTAAAAATGAACGCACAGCGCTAATAGCAGCAATGCTTTTGGCCATCAACCCATTCGGGCTACATTATGTGACAGAAGCGCGCATGTACACCATGGGAGCCTGTTTTGCCCTCTTAGCAGCTTTTGCCATAACCAAGGCCCTGCATGCACAAAAAGACTATTTTCAAAGTCTGAAAAACAATATTCCCCACTCCCCAGAAAGCAGAAAACTTAAAAAAACAGCTGTCCTTTACTACAGCCTGTTTACTCTTTTTTGCTCTTTAATAATGTACACCCATTACTATTTATTTTTTACAGTTGCGGCACTATGTCTTTACGGACTTGCGTACCATCTCTATCACTACAAAGATAACATTAAACGATATGCACTACTTGTTTCAAGTTACGTGTTGCTTGCTGTTCTGTTCTTGCCATGGTTAAAAACATTTCTCTTCCAATTCAAACAAGTCAGTGGCAATTATTGGATTCCACCTATGGATCGATGGAGCATTCCTTCAGCTATTTGGGAAATGTTTTTAGGTATTGGAATTGATATAGCAAAGTCCAGCACTCAAGCTATATTAGTAGCCGCAACAGCATTTACTATATTTTTTCTTTACCGCTTTATTAAAAAAACAACTAGCTGGGAAAAATGGTTAGTGCTTCTAAATGTTCTTGCTCCTTTTGCAGGCGCATTATTATTCCTAATTTTAGCAAAACTTCGAGGACAAGACTCGTCTGTATTCTTAGTTCGCTATTTTCTTTTTGCTTCCAGCTTCTATACTATTGCTCTTACAATTTGGCTAACTACCATTAAAAATATTAAGCTTCAAACAATTTTAATTTCGATTCTTCTTTTTGCAAATTTAGGAGCCTTTTTCCACTACTGGAACGAGCTTGATATCAAAACCAAACCAGGGATGGCTGCCGCTAGTAAATTTTTACAAGCTAACGTTGAGCCAACTCATAAAATATATATTGGGAGCAGTTTTGAATTTTTTAACTTCAAATATTATAATCAAACTTCAGTAAGGCCACTTCTTTACAGTGGAGGCAACCGTGAAGTACAAAATTTGCCACACTACGCTGGCACAGCAATTTTAACTAACCAAGACCTTTTGCCAAATTTTAGCGAGGGTGTAAAATCTGGCGATACAGTTTGGCTACTTTGGACAAATGGTTTTGGTGGAAGTAAACCTGACGTCCCTCTTAACTGGAAACAGATTGATGAAAAAGGCTACGCAGAAGTTCGGCCATACGTTGGCACATGGGTTATTGTTACTGAGTATAAAGTCAATTAAACAAAGTTAAAAAAACTTTCCCCGCACGACACGCGTCGTGCGGGAGTCTTTGAATCACTCTAGGTGAAAACAATCTCTTCGCGCCACTCGGACAAGCCGGCTTCAAAAATACTTGCCCGCTTCTCGATCTGCCAAAGAGGCACGCCATGAATATTGCGGCTTGCGGCCTCAAGTGGGTTACAAACCAAGCGAATGACTCGGCAGTGAGCCTGGCGAGATTTTGCTGCCTCCCAGTAACGCTCAGCCTCCCAGAGCATGACGTTGGTGTTGTCAACCACGATCAGCGGGGCACCTGCGTAAAGGATCTCCAAGAACTTGTCCCAGCAAGTCCCATGTGCATCGGGCAAGAGGCTCGAGCAGAACCTGAACTCTCTGTTTTCATCATAGAAGTATTCGTCAGCAGAGCAAACGATTGCTTCCGGAAAATTCTGGGCCACATAGTGTGACTTCCCAGAACCTGAGATCCCGCGCATAATAACGATGGTCTGCATGACTATTCTCCTCCTCTTTGACATCCGACATCATAGAATAGCAAAAACACAGCCTTGCGTCAATGTAGTGGACTGTGTTCATAACCTCATAATTTCAAGATTATCAAAAGTAAAACTCTGTGTCACGATAAGAAAATCTAAATGCAAAAACAAAAGAACTACTAACCCTCAATTAGTAGTTCTTTAAGATTGCACAGCAGCCTAGGATCAAACATGAGAGCCCATAGCAGCCACCACTTCAGCCACGGTCAACTTAGTAGTGTCTATGGTGATCGCGCCGTAAGGTTTTCGTGCCGGCGCAAATTCTCTATTTCTATCAACTGAGTCTCTCACTCGAAGTTGATAGCAGACTTCTGCAAAGGAGAGTTTCGGCTGACTAGTGCGTAGTTCATTCCACCTCCTACTTGCTCGAGTGAAAAAATTACAGGCAAGGAAAAACTTGGCGTCTGCTTTGGGAAAAATGTCCAGCCCACAACTTCTTCCATCACATATTAAATTTGCGTTTGTAAAACGCAAAGCAAAATCCTGGGCCCATTCTGCAACAGAAGTAAAAACAGCTGGATTACTGACGTAGTCAGCAGTTAATGCTGCCGCCTTTTCGCCCCTAAGATAGGCGGTTAAATCATTGCCGGACCAAAAAATCTTCTCAAAACCAACAGGTATCTCTAGGTGCTCTTTGTAAACAAAGCTGTCCAAAGACACGCAAAGTCGATTTTGCAAAGCGTAAACTGCAAACCGAAACAACAAGCCAAAATCCACGTAGCAAAAATCAAACTTTGCTGCAAAGAGCCTAGACACCGAACCTTTTCCCGAACCGGCCATACCACTTACTGCAACAATCATGAAAACCTCCTGTGCTAGGTTTTGCTAGGACTTCGTTTCTTAGCAAAAGTCCCAGGGATTAAACGAAATGCCAAGCGGCCTTCCCAATGAAGCATAGGTATGCCAATTATAGTGCCGCACTTTTTGCACTCAAGCACACTAAAACTATGGGTCTCCTTTATTTCAGGATTATTTTGGAGACCAGCTAAATCTGGAGGGTCCAAAATTCGATTAAGGTAACAGCGCTTCAGTTCCCCATGTCCATCTTTTTGGTAAACCAAAATTTCAGACTGGCAAATTGCGCAAGAAAGGTAGAGCACCATAGCGCTTCCACCCCGACTTCTCCGAAACTTATCGACCTTGAGTTTGTAAGCCATCATTATCCCTCCTTAAATTTTGTCGAAAAATTTTTTGACCAAAATTCTTTCTTTGCTCTTACATTCCTAATCAGTTGATGATCTTTTGATTTGTAACCGTTTACAGACGACTTATTTGCTATTTCAAAACCCAATTTTGCAAATGCTTCTATTTTATATGGATTATCTGTATGAATATTTAAACTATGTTTTGAGCTTAAACCTAGCGCTTTAATAATAATTGCAGCTTCTGTATAAGTCCGTTGATCAATAGATTTAGCATCGCCATAAAATAACTCCGCGGTTTCAATAGTGTCAAATCCTAACTCCTTCATAATTCGCTGGTTAGCCATTTTATATTCACCCCAGCCTCTACCATCTTGCCCAGGTATTTCCACAATAATCCCAGATTTTAATTTAATTATCTCTTCTTGAGTTCTCCGAAGCTGATTTAAACAATCGCATGTTATATCCCCAAGTACCATTCCTGAAAAACATCCCGAGTCAATTCTGATATTGACAATAGTATTATTAAAAACTTTTTGTAAGCTTGGATGAAGCAAAATATAATGTTGCCCCCATTGTCCGCCCACTACCTCAGCTGGAATAGATAAAAATTCACCCCGGTCCGTAATAATCGGGCCGGGGACTCCAAAGCAAACATATTTAGTCACACCTTGATGTTGAACCATGACAAACTGATACTGCATTGACTCATGACGAAGTCGTAATATGTAATCAGAAACAGTTTCTGAAGATAGCCGAGCAGGTGATGGGATATAAACTTTATTTATAGCCGACCCTAAAATAGCTCTTTGCAGATGTTCATGCAAGTAGAGATTTTTTTTGGCTCTTAATTTGGAAAGCTGAGTATTCATACAAATTGAATTTATACTCATATCCTAAATAGTATTAGTATCTGTTGTCAAATATTAACAACAAAATTTGGAGAAATACATTTGTTGACAATAAATAATAACAAGCGCTATAATTAAGCTAACTAGCGTTAATACTGATTGTTTCTAAAGCAGGCCTTAATGTCAACAATTTTTATTAACAATGGTCAAATTTTAGGGCCTTTAATCTCTAAAATCATTATTAATTAAGTTTTCCACATATGATAGACAAAATAACAAAATTTGGCCTTTCGCGCAAAGAAGCAAAAGTGTATTTATCTCTTCTTGAAATAGGTGCTTCTGTTGTCAGCGATATTGCCAAGAATACAAAAATGAATCGTAGTACTACTTATGTACTACTAGAATCTTTAACAAATCATGGTCTTGTCAGCATCTCTGAAGAAAATGGAGTTAAAGTTTATGCACCGTCCCCTCCTGAACGACTAGTTCACTACCTTGAAGATCGCGCTAAAGAATATACGCAACTTATTAGCACAGCTAATTCAATTTTACCAGAACTAAAAGCTCTTTATGTTGGTGTTGGACCAAAACCTAAAGTGCAATTTTTTGAAGGCGTAGAAGGAATTAAAACAGCTTATGAATATACACTAGCTTCCACTGAGACAATTCGAGCCTATGCTTCAATAGAAAATATGCATCAAGCTTTAGGCCATTATTTTCCAGATTACTATCAAAGACGAACTGCAAAAGGTATCTCAATTAGAGCCATTTTTCCTGATACACCTGAATCAAGAGAACGCATAAAACATAATAAAGAAGAAGCCCGTGAGGCGTACTTGGTACCAAAAGAAAAATTTGCTTTTTCTCAAGAAATAAATATTTTTGATAACAAAATAGTTTTTATGTCTCTTATAGAAAAATTTGCTTTGGTAGTAGAAAGTGAAGCACTGGCTGACGGACTAAAAAAAACTTTTGAACTAGCTTGGGAAGAAGCCAAGCGGCTACATAAAGAAATAATATAGATTAAGTTATAAAAGCACGGACAAAAAGTTCACCTCTAGGATATTAAGTCCCTGAATAATTTCTATTTTCATAAAACTTTTTAAATTCCATGATTTTCTACCATCTGTGCTTAATCTCAATAAAATTATGATATAACTGTTCCTAAAAAATTCTGTCCTTCTAGTAATTTTTTCAAATTAGCTAATTTTTTTCCATTCACAATTATGACTTTTTGTTTATGATGTGCCGCTGTACTAGAAGCAATGGGATCAAAAGGAACGTGCTTGCCTGGTGACCATTTCCCACCAATCATTTTTTTATAATCTTTCCAAGACATTTCTTTAATCGCCTTAGCATTTTTAAACTTACGTGGGTCTTTATTGTAAACGTAATCAATATTACTTAAATTGATAACTGTGCCGGCTCCATAAAGAAAAGCCATACGCACCGCAACATCGTCACTACTTCTTCCTGGCTTCCAACCTCCGGCAAGTAAAACTTTGCTAGAAAAATTTACTTTTTTACTGGGGTCTTCAACAATGGCTTTATGAGCTAAAGTACCAAACAATGACTGGACAAGTTTAGCATTGAGCCTTGTTGCATAAATTCCCACCCAGTCATACTCTTGTGGGGCAACCTTAGTAATTAACTTAAGATCATTGATATATTTTCGCGCCAAACTACCACCTCCAGTAACAATAATAAACCTGTCCCCAGCTTTTACTCTTTTTACAATTAGCTCTTTAAAACTTTTTAAAAATTTAATATCAACTGTGTCTGGAGTAATTAAAGAACCACCAAGCGAAAGTACATAAAGTTTATTCATATATTTGTTTTAATATTTATTAACTCAACTTACTGTCATTCCGATCCGCCAACTGGCGGAGAAGAATCTCTGTCTCTATTATTCAGATCCTTCACTCCGTTCAGGATGACAGTAAACCATAGAAATATTTAAGGAATCATCACAGATTCATCGCCAATCGGAGTTAAAACTTCCGGAATAAATGGATCTTTTCTTTCAAAACTACAAGCAGCTCCTCGAAGACAAACAAACCCACGGTTTCGAAGCCTCATGTCTATATAAAATAAGTTGTTACGGCGGCCACTTTCCATTTTACCTAAAAGCACTGCTAACTTATCAAGGGTTTCTGAAATATTTAAAGAACGGTCAAATAATACCGAATACCCTAAAGGTAAAAATGTCGTTTGATTAGGATCTTTTTTTGTATGGATAATAATTTCCTGCCAATTAATTTGCTTAGGTTGGTCTGGTGATACAGTATTTATTTTAGGCTCGCCCTCTTCATCCTCACTAGAAGATGATTGAGCAGGAGCTAGTGGCGTAGTTTCTAAAAAAGTAGGGATTTCAAAATAGGAAATCCCAACAGTGATTTTTGCCATAAATAAATCCCGTAAAATTTGTATTTGATCTGAAAATGCTTTATCTGGAAAAAAATTTTGACCTTCACTAGCGTCATGCTTAGCATTTATAATTACTCGAGTCAGCGTCTGTGATAAACCTTCTGTAAACTGGGATTGATCGTACGGGCTCTGACTTGCCACGCTTCCATCGTTGTTAATAACAAACATTCTATCTTGGACCCTTAAAACATACCGAGGTTTTCGAGACACAATTACAATTTCAAGCTCGCTAGGAAAATGTGTGGTTACCTGCTCAATTTTGTAAATTTTGTCAGAGTTGACTAATAAATAATCGCTCAGTTTATTTTCACTTAAAAAAATACTACTTTGCTGAGGAACCGGCCACAAACTTTTACCAAAGTACTCACGGATTATGGATTTAATTTTGCTGGCATCATCAGGTGCCACACCATGTACACTAATCGTTTTAACAAATAAAAAATTAGGGATGAATACTAAATAAACCCCTAACAAAAAAATTAAGACTACAACGATGCGTGCAAACCAAGATCTCATTCCAATTTTCGACAAAAACAACTGAACACGGCCTTCTGGCACCGGCGCAGACTGCCTTTTAAAAGACCTGGCCGCGTTTAATTGGCTAGTAAATTTAGAGTGTTGGAACCTAACTTTAGAATCTAACTTTTTTTGTTTCTTCTTGAAGAACATATTACTGCTTATGAGTATATTTTCTATATAACTCTAGCAGATATTTAGTGTTTAAGCCAACTTTTCCCTTCTTAATAATTTTCTTATTAATTTGGACAACTGGCAAAATCTCTTTATTAGTCCCTGTGATAAAGGCTTCGGTAAACTTTGAAATTTCCTTTATAGTCACATCTCTTTCCTCAATTTTAAATTTACTCTTAGCAAGTTTTAAAACTAAATTTCTTGTTGTGCCAATCAAAATATCTTTCTTGGGGGTTACAAGTATGTCACCGATAAATGCGAAAAAATTACTAGTTGACGGCTCCAAGATTTTACCATTATTAGTATATAGAATTTCAAAGGCATTATTCTTTTCACGCCATTGTTGCAACAATACCGCCGTAATATAATTTACCGTTTTTGCTTCTGGCAAAAAACGCTGATGGTCATAAGTCATCAGCTTTACACCATTTTCAAATAAGCTCTCAGGCTGTTTATGATAAGGCTCGGCTAAAATCGCAAAAGTTGGTCTTTTAAAATTAAAATTTAATCCACCTACCAGATCACCACCAGTCAACACAAGCCTTAGGCTCGCCTCTTTAAATTTATTTTTAAAAAGCAATTTTTGTATTACTTTTTTTATCTCTGCATTGCTTATTGGTACTCGTAAACCAAGGTCTTTTGCACTATTTCTAAATCGTCTTAAATGCTCCTGTAGCAAAAATGGTTTTCCATTATACGTTCTTAAGTAATCGAATATTCCATAACCTCGTAAAAAGCCAATATCATAAATGCTAACCAAAGCTTTACTGCTTGGAATGATTTTACCATTTAAGTATATATATTTAATCATAGACTAGTTTTTAGTTGTTGTTGTCGGTTATGCCTCAGTAAAGCTAGATGTATTAGCGTGCCAAGTAACTTTGTATATGAAATACCACTGACCTCCCATAATTTTGGATACATACTAATATTAGTAAAGCCTGGAATTGTATTTACTTCGTTAATGACAACACGCCCACTTGTGGTTAAAAACATATCCACACGTGCCATACCTTCTAAACATAATGTTTTATAAGTTTTTAGAGCCATGTTCTGAATTTTTTTAACGACGCTAGGAGATAACTTTGCAGGAACCTCTAAGAGTGCACCATTTTCGTCAATATATTTAGCTTCATAGGAATAAAAACCATTTTGTGTAATAACTTCACCAGGAACAGAGGCAATTGGATTTTCATTTCCAAGGACAGAAACTTCAATTTCTCTACCTACCACGGCCTGTTCAACTAATATCTTTACATCGTACTTAAATGCTGATTTCACTGCATTTTTAAACTCTTTCTCATTGGTAACTTTACTAACACCTACAGAGGAACCTAAGTTTGCTGGTTTTATAAACATAGGAAGACCAAACTTTTTTTTCAATTTTAAAAAGGTTACTTTATCCCCCACCCTAAACACCTCAAATTTTGCAACGTTAATATCAGCTTGGTGCAAAAGCCTTTTCGTAACATCCTTATCCATAGAAATAGCGGAGCCCAAAATATCTGGACCAACATACGGAAGATCAAGCATTTTAAGCATTCCCTGTATACTGCCATCTTCGCCATAGGTTCCATGCATTACAGGAAAAATAATATCAAACTTTTTTGAAAGATTAAATGGATTTGACTCCCAATTGCCTTGCTTATCTATACGAAGCATACTTACAGCAAATTTTGTTTTATCTATTGCCCTATAAACACTTTGCGCAGACTGCACAGATACTTCGTGTTCTGCAGACTTACCACCAAAAACAATACCCACTCTTATTTTTTTCATTTTTTATCCTTATGCAAACTCCAGAGTTGTTCGAACATAAAACGCTGTGACTGAGCAAATGGTTTTGAAGTAACAATAAAACCGAACATTATTCCATCAAAACTTAGCATGGCTACTTTATCCCCATAAATATATGTCTCGCTTGTAAAGGGAGGGTCGCCTGCAATAATGCAAGTTTGTCTTAAGTTTTGCTTATCACTTTTTTGTAACCGATAGGCTTCGGGTGTATCGGTGGCCAAAACACGTATCGAAATTCCTTTTGCAAACCGTCGTTGAATAAAGTCTTTATGATCATGGTCAGAAAAAACTTTATGCTCTTCTGCCTGATTAGACAGCAAGAGAATTTCTTTTACATCACTTTGCAAAACATCATTGGAAATTTCATTCAAACCATCTTGGCCTGAAAAAAATTGCAAAACTGGTTTACTGTCTATCTGCTTATACTCAGCTAACAATTTAGGTAAAGACTGTTCAATAGCCTCATGCTGGCCTCGAAATTGACGAATCTTCGTTCGCATTTTTGCCATTACCGTTTGAGGAGGCTCTGCCCAAATAAGTTTACGACCAACTGTTAAATCTTGTTCTATTAGACCAAGATCGATTAATTGCTGGCAAGCTAAGTATGCAGAAGACCTGTCCATACGCACCGTGGTTGCAACCCGACCAATACTTGCTTTTCCTAACTTAAAACTAGTTAGATAAAAATCTATAGCATTTGACGTACAACCCAACAACTCTAAAGCTTCTTTAATTGTTTTGAGCTCATTCATAGCATATCTATTAGAATAAATACTGTCTATAAATAGTATACATATTTTTATTTTCCTTGTAAAATGCTTTAAATATAGTCATATTAAACAAAAACTTTGTAGAAGAATTATCTACAAAGTTCTACTATATCCACAATCACTCTAATACACCAGTGTATTAGAGTGATTTAAGTATTAAGCCAGGTTCCGTACTGACGACAAAGAAGTTCTTTTGCCCTCATTGGCTCAGCCATTATTTCTTTGGTGATTTTTTCCATGCGGACATACTGAGATCCTTTAAGCCAAATCAAACCATCCGGTTGCAAAAGATCTTGGACATTTCGTTTTGCGCTGTCAGAATCTGGAAATGACAAAACTTTTTCTGCTGGGAATCCAGTCAAGACAGCACTTTCAGCAATCTGCTTTCCACCATCTCCAATAGTGATTAAATAATCCATTACAACAGTGCTAAGCATTTTTCCAACCATATCATGTGATTCATCTGATAAGTCACCAAGTTCGCGCATTGTCCCAAGCACTGCAATTTTATGAAGACCAGGAAGACGATCAAACACTGCTAAACCCTCAATAACCCCCTGAGGATCTGCGGCATTATAGGTGTCATCAATAATAGTGCTGTGCTTAATGCCACCAATAATATTTAAACGGCCGGGTGCAGGTCTATATTCCTGCAACCCACTTATGACAAGGTCTGTTTCTATTTTTAAATACTCTGCTACTGCAATTGCAGCAGCTACTGCAGCTAGGTGCGGCCGGCCAATTGCATTTACCGTCGCTTCAAATTGTCTACTTATCGTCCTAGCTTCAAATATTGTTTGCGCTGATGCATCAACTAATTCAGTTTTTACTACAATACTGATATCTGCTTCACCGATAGTACCATATGACAAGCTGGAACCTTTAGACTTTTGCTTTTGCGCCAAAGCTTTGGAATTATCTGCATTAACAATAACCACGCCAGTTGATGCTACTGCTTCTGCAAGTTTACCTTTTTCAAACTCTATAGCCTCAGCATCATTAAAAAATTCGTAATGCGATACACCAATACTAGTAATAATTGCAATATCTGGTTTAGCAATAGAAACTAAATGATCCATATCACCTGGCTTGTCGATGCCATATTCCAAAATCAAAATTTCTGGAAACTTAGTTCGTAACAAAATAAGTCTGATAGCACGAAAAAAAACTCGAAGCCATAAAAGAGGATTCTTCTGAGGATTGTCATTGTAACCTATAATCGCCAAAGGTAATCCAAGCTCGTCGTTAAAATTCTTAGCGGCGCGGTAGCTTCTAAATTTTTGGCTGACCACGGCAAACACAGCCTCTTTTGCAGAGGTTTTCCCAACACTCCCCGTAATCCCAATTATTTTGGGCTTGTATTTTTTTATAATCGCCCTGGCCAAAAAAGCGAAAATATTTTGTAAAATTTTTTTCATAATCAACTAGTTCCTGTCGCCTACTTTGGCATAAGACTCAAAATGAATATCGGAATCATTAAACACTTCTACAACCTTATAAAGACCCTTTGTAAAAACCTCGCCACTCTCTATAAAATGAGTTGCCTCAGTGATTATGATACTAGCTTTAGGCCTTGATAAAACTTCTCCCCCTTGTGTTTCCAAAAGAGGTATCTCGCCATGAAGCCAATAGTTCCTTTGTCCGCGTTTTAAAAAACCATAAGACTGGCCTTGTTCTAAGGGCACGGGTATACATTCCAGCTCTTTTTTGCTACCAGATCTAAATTCGGCAATATTTCGCAAAGCCAAATCAGGATTAAACTCTACCTGTATACCCATATTTTATTTCTTAGGCTTAATTACATCAACGCCAACATATTTTCGCAAGACTTCTGGCACCACGATACTACCGTCTGCCTGCTGATAATTTTCAAGCAGAGGGATGAGGATGCGAGGACTGGCGACCGCAGTATTATTTAATGTATAAGCAAATTTTGTTTTGCCTTCACTGTCGCGATAGCGAATATTAAGGCGTCTGGCTTGCCAGTCCGTAAAACTCGAGTCGCTGTGAGTCTCTCCGTAACCGCTCCGCGATGGCATCCAAGTTTCAATGTCATACATTTTATATTTTGCAGCACCCATATCCCCTGTGCAAATATTGAGTACGCGATATGGCAATTTTAAATCCTGCAGTATTTCTTCGGCAATTTGACGCAGGGTCTCCAGCCATTTTTCACTTTCATCCAAATCAGCTTTGCAAATAACCATCTGCTCCACTTTAACAAATTCGTGGATTCGATAAATCCCACGAGTGTCTTTACCATAACTACCAATTTCACTGCGATAACAAGTACTCACCCCAGAGACGGTAATTGGTAACTGTTTTTCGTCCAAGATTTGATCAGCATAATAAGCCAAGAGTGAGGGTTCAGAAGTTCCACCTAAATATAATGACTCTTTGCCACTATCGTCTTCGTTATCAGACTGCTGTGAATTGGCGATGCGATAAATTTCATCTCGCCCAGCCGGAAAATGGCCGCTACCAACAAGCGCAAACTCTTTGACTAAGGTTGGAGTAGACATAACCGTAAAACCGCGTCCTCGTAATTTTTCCAAGGCATACATAAGCAGACCTTGCTGTAACATTACCGCTTCATTTTTAAGATAATACCCGCGAAAACCAGACGTCGCCACACCACGTTCAGTATCAATCAAATCCAGTTCCTGGCCAAGTGTCATATGATCTTTAATGGCAAAGTCAAACTTGGTTGGCACCTCTGAGACCTTAGCTTCGTCTTTAGGGTCTACGTGGCCCACAGTTGGCCCCCAATATGCCCAGGGCACATTACCACTGCTGTCCGGACCAATTGGGGTCTCTGGAGCAGGGACATTTGGGACTAACAACAACAGATTTTCGTAGTCATGCTCAACTGTTTTTAATAACCCTTTTAGCTCAGTTTGTCTGCTGTCGATTTCCTGCATTTCTAAAATCTTAACTTTCTTTTCTTCCTCTGAAAGTTTAGGAATTTCTTTAGACACAGAATTTTTTGTAGCTTGAAGAGTTTCTGTTTCCGCTAACAACGAGCGTCTGCGCTCATCAAGAGCAAGCAATTCGTCTAAATTAAGATTAATGCGCTTATCAACGATGGCTTTTTTCACCACCTCGCTATTTTCCCGAATATATTTGATGTCGAGCATGTGAGTAGTTCCTAGTTCCGCCATCTGGCGGATAGTCTTTAGAAATTATCTAAAATTAATTTTGTTCAAATGACATTTGTAGCATTTCTTTTTCTCGTAATCCAATAAATTCATAATCATCAATTTCTGCTTTACTGATAAAACGTAACTCTGCTATTTTCTCGTCAAATTTTTCGGTATGCAATTTTCCACCAATAATTTTACATTCATACGGTATTAAAAAAACTTGATGTTGGTCACCGGCTTTTTCCCAAATCCGACTAATAATTTTTGGCATTACTCTGAGTGTCTTTACTTCCAAGCCTGATTCTTCTTTTACTTCTCGAATTATTGCGTCTTCTGGATTTTCACCAAATTCTATTTTTCCTCCAACAAGTTCCCATTTATTATGGCCACCTTCTAAATCAGGATCATTTCGCTTAGCAATTAATAATTTTCCTTGATCGTCTTTTATTAACGCAACGACAATGGGAATCTGTTTTTTCACAGGCATTAGAGTACAGTTACAGCGAGCTTCTCAGCTTCTTTAGCAATCGTAAAATCAAAATCTGTAATCCCGTCTTCATCATGTGTAAAAAGAGCAATGGTGACTTTATTATACTTAACCCGCATGTCGGGATGGTGATTTTCCTGTTCAGCCGTGACTGCTAACTTATTAATAAAGTCCAAAGCTTTCATAAAACCGTCAAAGCTGTAAGTTTTTTGAAGCTGTCCGTCTACAATGCCCCAGCCTCGCAAAGTCTGAAGATTTGCTTTGATTTTTTCTTCCGTTAAAATTGCCATAATAAAATGCCTAAAAACTTCAAAAACTCTT
The DNA here is from genome assembly GCA_964617815.1 of uncultured Candidatus Saccharibacteria bacterium. GTDB lineage: Bacteria > Patescibacteriota > Doudnabacteria > UBA920 > UBA920 > CAZTXY01. The sequence continues at coordinate 72,222 of CAZTXY010000001.1, forward strand.
AGTTCTAAAATCTAAGATATGGCTGAATTATAACAAAAAACCATTCCAGTGTACACTGGAATGGTTTTTATAAACTTTAATTAATTGCGACAACTTTATAGTCCATGTCGCCGGCTGGAGTACTGACCGTAACCACATCACCCACTTTTTTACCTAGTAAGGCTTTTCCAACCAAAGACTCATTTGAAATTTTTCCTTCCAAAGGATTGGCTTCATTACTACCAACTATAGCATAAGTTTTTTCGGTGTCTTTAACAGAAATTGTAACTGTTGAACCAATTGAAACTGTATTGTGCTGACCAGATGCTGTGATAATTTCAGCATTCTTGATCATATCTTCGATTTCTTGAATTCGACCCTCAATAAATGACTGCTCTTCACGAGCTTGGGCATAGTCAGCATTCTCAGAAAGATCTCCGTGTGCTGCGGCTTCACGAATGCGCTCAATAACTTCCTTGCGCTTATCGGTGATTAAAAGTTTTAACTCATCATTTAGTTTCGCCAACCCTTCATGGGTCAGCAGATATTTTTTACTCATGTTCAAAATTTAATATATAGTTGCCTTATTGTAATGAAAATTACCAACCATGTCAAGAAGCGAGCCTATTTAGATTCAGCTACCACAATAACATTCTCTAGAAGTTTTGCCACTGTCACAGGCCCAACCCCACCAGGCACAGGTGAAATCCAGGAAGCTTTTGGCGCAACTGAAGCAAAATCAACATCGCCCGAAATTCCAGCGTTACTTTCCGCAGTGCCAGCATCAATAACCACGGCTCCTTCTTTAACCATATCTCCTGTAATCAAAGAAACCTTACCAGTACCTGAAACAATCACATCCGCATCGGAGCACAAGCTCGATAAATCACTTGTTGATTGGTCTGCTGTCAATACAGAAAGGCCTTTTGATGCAAGCAACATCGCAACTGGTTTTCCCACAAGCTCACCCTGCCCCACCACGACAAATTTTTTATTAGTTTGATTCGGCACGGCCGTGTCCAAAATATGAACAACTGCGTTAGCTGTTGGCGGGACTAAAGAAAAATCGCCCTGATAAAACTTTTTAGTATTTTGCGAATGCAGCACATCCACATCAAGTTCTGGGGTAATTGCATTTAACGCAGTCTGCCGGTCAATATGATTAGGTAGTGGGAGCTGTAATATCAACCCGCACATATTTGGCAGAAGATTTAATTTTTGAATTTCCGAAACTAAGTCTTGAGTTGTAATGTCAACTGGAAATTGGCTACGACGAAACTCAATACCAATACTCTCAGCCTTTTTTGCTTTAATGGAAACATAAGACAACGAGACTGGGTCATTACCAACAATGACATCGCAAAAAACTGGTTGAAAAGGTAAGCGCTTTACCCGTAACCGTAAGTCCTCTAAAATTTGATCTGCAATTTTTTTTCCGTCTATAACCATGAAGTAAGTCACTAGGCACTAGCTACTAGGAACTAGCGACTATTTATTATATCTGTTCTCTGCCCACCATTGTAGCGTGCTATTTACAATTGGTACAGCGGCTACATCTCCACCTCCACCTGCCTCAACTAACACTGTCATAACTATTTCTGGATTTTCAAAAGGCGCATATGCTGTAAACCATGCATGAGTACGACTTGGATCACTGCCGTCAAACTGCGAAGTCCCAGTTTTTCCCGCACTACTAATAGGCAAGGTGTTAAGTCTTCTTCCAGAGCCAGCCAAAATTGTCTGCCTCATTCCTTCTTGAATAATCTTAATATTTTTATCACTGGCAAATTTTTCAATTCCAACTGCTGACTCAAATTTTTTAATAACTTGTTCGTTTGCATCAACCACTGAGAAGAGCAACTGTGGGCGCATCCCGACTCCATTATTTGCAAATAAAGCTGTCATTGTCGCAATTCGAAGTGGCGTTACAAGCATATCCCCCTGCCCAATTCCCACATGATAGGTGTCACCTAAATACCACTTTCCTGCAATTGGATCATTTTTATAGTACTCACCTTTCCACTGCGGATCAGGAACAAGTCCAAATTTTTCCCCTTCTAGATCTAAGCCTGTTGTTTTTTGTAATTCAAACTTACGATAATAATCTGATAACTGAACAATCCCCATACCAGAAACCGGCGAACTTGGATGGCCCCCACTCACGGTATAAAAATATATATCGCTACTCTGGGCAATCGCACTCCTAACTGTCATTGGTCCAAGTCCATCGCGCTTCCACCCATAAAAATTATAACTTTGTGCAGGATTAAACTGATTAGGAATAACCAACACGCCTCGGTCAACTATTGTTGTATTTTCTGTGACAATGTTATTTTCTAGCGCAGCCAATCCCACCATTGGCTTGACCGTTGAACCAGGTGGGTAGGTTCCACTAATTGCTCTGTCAAAAAGTGGTAAAGTTTTGTCGGTAATTAAACTTTGATAGTCTGCCTGTGATATTCCATGAGCAAAAAGATTATTATTAAACCCGGGGAGGGAAAGCAGTGCTAACACAGCTCCAGTTCTTGGATCTAATGCAATAGCTGCTCCACGAATACGAGGAGAAAGCTTGATGAATTCTTGATAGATATGTTCCTGTAATTCTTTGTCTATTGTTAAACTAATTGTATTGCCTGGTTTTGGGTCTAACGTTCCAAGAACATTTACCGGACGCCCAAGGGCGTTAACTTCAACACGCTCTTGACCATTGGTACCACGTAAATATTTTTCATAACTCAACTCAATCCCTGCCTTACCTATATAATCAGAAGCTTGATAGCCTTGGTCGCGAAGATCCTTAAGCTCGTTTTCATTTACGATCCCCGCATAACCAAGAACATGTGAAAACATTTCAGGATTTTTATAGTCACGCACAGGAATGCTCTTAATAGAAAAGCCAGGAAATTCAAGAGCTCTTGTTTCAAATAATATTGCTTCTTGCACCGCGACATCTTGCTTTATAACTACTGGTTCAAGGGAACTATTTCCAGACCGGGCGACAAGAGTTTTTGCCTCTTGTTCATCAAAGTTAAAAACGCCAGACAAGAGAGTTACTAATTCCGGCACCCCTTCTTTGGGTAAATCGAAAGGGGTTGCGACTAAGTTAAAACTAGCTGTATTTTCAGCTAAAGTTTTTCCAAAACGGTCGAGCAGCAGCCCCCGCGGAGCCAAGATTACTCCAGAGCGCAACCGGTTTTCTTCAGCCATAACTCGATAGGTAGAACCTTCAATAATTTGCAGACCAAAAAGTCTTATAACTAAGACCGAAACAGAAGCAAAAAAGATTCCAATTATCCAAAAGGTGCTTTGCTTCGTCCGTATTCCTTCGTAGAAGCCTTCAACTTGAGATAGGCTGTCTACTGCGGCTTCATCAAAATCCAAACCAGAATGCTCTGGTGTTTGGCCAAGGGTTGATTGTGTCTTGAAAGGATCAGTCATATTTTAGAGCCTAAACCGGTTAGTAAAACGAGTAGAAAATTGCGTAGCTTTCAAAACCAAAAAATATAAAGGATAAACTAATAATAAATGATACAACGTTTGCCACAACAGCACTCTCACAATTAATCCAAAGGTTATAGTAATCACTGGGATATGCAGTACTGCTAATAAAAGTGAGATGAGCCAAAAACCTAAAATTCCTAATACACTGCTAACTGCGGTAACAACCAATAAATACTTCCCAGCATTGCTTGGCAACAAGACCTGGCTAAACAACCAATGCACTCCTAGCGCAATGAGTGTAAAAATCACCGCAAATACTCCGGGTAAACCACCGCTAGCAAAGTCTAACCATATGCCAAGCAAAAAGGCAATGACTAAGCTTTCTCTTTGAGTTCCAACAATTGCTATTAAAATTGCTAAAACTAAAAATATATTTGGTGCTATCGAAAAAAGCGGCAAGTAAATAAAAACACTTGACTGCAAAATTACACAAAAAAGAAAAATTAATGTATAAATTATATACTTCATTAAAAACTATTTAACTACAAATACAAAATCAAGATCGTTAAAACGAATTGGACTTTTCACTGTCATTTTTTTAAATAAATCGCTAGGCCGAGAAACTAACTCCCCCAACTCTCCCACAATAATATTTTTTGGAATCTGACTTATTCCTGCAGTCACCAATATTTCTCCTGACTTTAATTCTGAATTTTGTGGCACAAGATCAAAAACTAAACTGCTTCCAAGAGTTCCTCTGACAACTCCTGAAACTTCTCCCCCACTAACCACTGCATCAACAGATGATTGCGAGCTTGAAAGCAATACCACTGTGCTAGTTAGGTTGCCTACATAAATAATTTTGCCTACTAAATAATTACTAGAAACAACAGGCATACCAACTTGGATATTTTTATTTTTTCCACAGTTAATAATCATCGCATCTGTAACTGACTGCGGGTCGATAGATAAAACACTACAAGGCTCTAAACTAAAACGATTTTCTCTCACAAATCCTAACTCCACCCTTAGAGTATCGTTTTCTTGCTTGTATTGATTAAGTAAGACTACCGTATTTTGAAGTTCACTAACCTTAGCTCTAAGTTCTCCGTTTTCATTTGCAATACTTCGCAATCTATATATTGTTGAAAAGAAATTTTGTATTGGTCTTGCAACCTTGCTAGTCACCCTTGTGATAGGACGCGGAACTGCCAATATTGCGTATCTAACAGGATCCAGCCAGCCCACTCGATACAACAACCCTAAAATGACGAGGAGCACCAAGCACCCAAAGACGACAGCAAAAGTTTTTGAGTAAATAAAATTCATTAACGAGTCCTTAGTTCTTAGTGCTTATTACTTAGTCGCACTGTATCTCTGAGGACTGAGGACTAAGCACTTTGTATCTACCTTGGGATCTTACCAAAGTCTGTTGGAACCAAAACATCTTTAAGCATTTCCAGATCTTCCACCACTACTCCAGTTCCGCGCACTACACATGTTAGGGGGTCGTCGGCCACAGTAACTAAAATTTTTGTCTCTTCATGAAGAAGTGTATCTAGTCCACGCAATAACGCCCCGCCACCAGCAAGGACAATCCCCTTATGCATAATATCAGAAATTATTTCTGGAGGAATTTCTTCAATAACTGATTTCACACTATTAACAATGGTTCGCACCGATGTAGACAAAGCCTCCCTGACTTGCGAATCTGTAATTGTAACTTCTTTTGGTAGTCCTGTAACTAAATCTCTGCCCCGCATATGAGCAGATAAAGGCTCTGGCAATGGAAAAGCCGAACCAACTTGAATTTTAATGTCCTCGGCCGTGCGCTCACCTAATAATAAATTAAAATTATCACGCGCATACTGAATAATATTTTGGTTCATCTCATCACCTGCAACCCGAACGCTCTTTGCCACCACCACGCCACCAAGGGACAGTACTGCAATTTCCGAAGTGCCACCGCCAATGTCGATAATTAAACTTCCTTGCGCATCTTGCACTGGCAGACGCGCGCCAATGGCCGCAGCCATTGGTTCCTCAATTAGAAAAGCTTGGCGCGCTCCAGCATTTATAGTTGCGTCTTGTACAGCACGTTTTTCTACCTCAGTCACGCCTGAAGGAATTCCTACCACCACTCGCGGACGTCTCAAAAAAGTATAAGTTTTATTGTGAACTTTATCGATAAAATATCGAAGCATAGCTTCAGTAACTTCAAAGTCAGAAATTACTCCATCAACAAGCGGGCGAGTTGCCACAATATGGCTTGGCGTACGGCCAACCATCCGGCGAGCTTCACTACCAATAGCCACAATCTGTTTAGTACGCTGGTTAACCGCCACCACAGATGGTTCATTGATAACAATACCCTTGCCTTTAACGTAGACGAGGGTATTGGCAGTTCCAAGATCTATACCAATGTCCTTGGAAAATCGGCTGAATAATGGGTCAAGAATCATGTTTGAAGGTTTTTAAAATAATCTAATACAGTTGCTAATGGAATACGCGTTGAACTCTCTTGATTACGAAGTTTTATTTCAACTTCAGCATCTGCCAAAGTTTTACTCGAAACAATGACGCGATATGGGATGCCGATTAAATCGCTGTCTGCAAATTTTTCCCCGGCCGATTTATCACGGTCATCGTACAACACTTCAATGCCGGCAGTTTGCAAATCCCTATAAAGAGCGTCCGAAGCTGTTGTGACTTCTGCGCCATCCTTGCCAGCAATAGCTACAATATGCACTTTAAACGGAGCTAAGCTTTCTGGCCAAATAATTCCATTGTCGTCATGAGAAACCTCCACGACCGTACCCATAACACGGCCAAGGCCAATTCCGTAAGAGCCCATCACTACAAAATTTTGCTTACCAGTTTGATCAGTGTATTTTAAATTAAAAGCTTCAGAGTATTTTGTTCCCAAAGGAAAAATATTTCCCACTTCAACCGATTTCTTCTTGGTTACTTTTGCACCACATTTTGGGCATGGACTATCTTCAGATAATTTTGAGACCTCATGATTTTCAGCATAGTCGCAAGACTCGCAGGCAAAAATAGTATCCTCACCCACTTCTGTCTCAACTTGAAATTCATGGGTGAAATTTGCAGTAAACTCTCCGCCCGGAGCAAGGGTGTAGTATGCTTTCAAACCACAGCGTTTAAAAATATTACTGTACGCCTTAGCAACTCTTTCATAATAGTTCATCAGATCGTCATCGCTATCATGAAAACTATATAAATCTTTCATCATAAACTCGCGCCCGCGAAGCAAACCAGATTTTGCACGGGCCTCATTCCTAAATTTAGTTTGAATTTGATAAGCTGAGAATGGCAAATCTTTATACGAATTTATAAAACCAGTGGCAATTTCTGCAATAATTTCTTCATGAGTCCAGCTGATATTATAATTTGGTTCTTTATCTTTTCCTTCTACAACTTTAAACACAACATCCACATCCCAGCGACCAGTCGCCTGAAGATAATGTTTATCGTGCAGAGCAGGCATGAACATTTCCTGCCCGCCAATGGCATTCATTTCTTCGCGAATAATTGCAGCAATTTTTTGCATCACGCGCCAACCAATTGGTAAATAAGAATAAATCCCAGCGGAATTTTTATAAACAAAACCACCCTGCTCAAGCAGTCTGGCGTTTACAGAAACGTCATCTTTTGGTGATGTTTTGCTAGTTTTTAAAAAATATGATGATTGTCGCATGAATAAAGTACTCTGTACTAAGTACTAGGTACTCAGTACTATAATATTTAACTACCAAATAATTTACTGATAATTCGGCCAACCCCACCAAGACTACTTACATCTTTGACTGTGATAACGGCCATGAGTAGTAATAGTAGCAAAAATCCGGCAGTGTTCGCTAGTTGCTCAAATTTTTGATTATTTCTCTTTCGCCTAATTTTCTCAATAATTAAGAACAAAACTCGACCACCGTCTAAGGCAGGAAAAGGTAAACTGTTAAGAATAGCTAAATTAAGCGATAAAAAAGCTGTAAACTGGACTAGATAAATAAAGCCCAGATCTGCCACCTGCCCTGTAAGCTGGGCAATTTTCACTGGCCCACCTAAACTATCTAAGCCCACGCCTTTGCTAAAGAGCTGATACATCCCTGTAAAAATGGCGCCGAGCTGAGAAATAGTTGTTCGGCCACCCTCCCAAATAGCTTGCACTACAGGAAACTTTAACTTCCCAATCGTAGCAAGGGCAATTCCTGTTGGTCCCTGACCAGCTGGAGGTTCACTATTCGACTGCACTACTAATTTTTGCTCTTGAGTAATACGCTTAATATTAAACTCAAAGGCCTGCCCTTTATTTGAAAAAATATATTCCTTTAACTCTGGTACCGTCGCAAATTTTTCGCCGTTAACTCCAGTGACAATATCACCAGCCAAGAGTCCGGCTCGACTTGCTGGTGAGTCTGGGCTAACTTCAATAATTGCCAGCTGAGCATCCCTAACTTGCGCATGTTTTCCTAAATCCTGCGTGTCATCGTAAGCTACTGGCAGTCCATACATGTAGCCTGCACTAAACAGCACCCAAGCGAGTACAACATTCATTAATACTCCGCCAAGTAAAGTAAGCAACCTTGGGAAAAAAGGTTTGTTGATAAAACTTTTTGGATCGCTTTCTGATTCATTATTTTCACCAACAATTTTTACAAACCCGCCAAGTGGAATCCAGTTAATTGAATAAACTGTTTTTTCTTTGTCGATTGGATCTTTGTGACCCCACAGAAATTTAAATTTTCCACCCAACTTTTGAATACCAACTAAACGTGGCGGAAAACCAAATCCAAACTCATCAACTTTCATGCCACTTTTTTTGGCAATCAAAAAATGCCCTGCTTCGTGGACAAAGACTAATACCCCCAAGATTATTATAAAAATCAAAATTGTTATTAACATAAAGGCTCCGAGTACTTAGTACTTAGTTAAACAGTCATTACTTCTTTTTCTTTATCTTCGGCAACAGACTTAATCTCGCTATTATAGCTATCAATCATATCTTGAACTTTTTTTTGAGCATGGACAACATCGTCCTCGCCAATATGACCATCTGTTTCGGCTTTTTTAATAGCCTTCATTAAATCTTCACGGGTTTTGCGCACACCAATCTTAGCCTGTTCGGCAATTTGCCCTAACAGCTTAACCATCTCTTTTCGACGCTCTTCGGTCATTGCCGGTAAATTAATCCTAATTACAATTCCATCATTGCTTGGTGTAAAACCTAAATTAGCTACCATTATCCCTTTTTCAATGGCTTGCATCTGACTTTTATCCCAAGGACTAATGGTTAAAGTTTTTGCATCGCTTGCAGTGACGCTGGCAACTTGCTGAAGTGGAACTTTCGTCCCATAACTTTCCACCATAACTGTTGCAAGCAAAGCTGGATTAGCACGACCCGTGCGAATACTAGAGAGCTCATGATGGTAATGGTCTAGGTGCTTTTGGAATTCTTGTTTATGCTCGTTTATTATAGATTCAATCATATTTTGTAATTAGTAGCTTAATTAGTATTACTGTATATATATACCAGCAAACGCCTTTTGAGGCAACCTTGGATCAACTAAAATCACTTGAATATATCCAGTTGTTGGAATGCTCTGAGTTTGCCAAGACGAACCGTCGTCTATAGTTTTATAGATAGTCGCTCCTGCACCTACATACAAAACATTTGGACTAGACTGGCTTACCGCCAAACTTCGTATCACCACCCCTTTAGTATTTAAGGGTAAGTTTAAGGCTTCCCAACTGTTTCCACCATCCACGCTTCGAAGTAGAGCAGTTTCAGCAGCAAGATAAATTCTTTGCCCACTACTATCTATTGCGGCTTGATAAAATGGACCAGCTTGCTTGTTTGCTAAAAATTGCGAAACCTGACTTCCTTGCGCAAATAGTGACGTTGTAAGATCAGAGACTGTAGCCCCTCCATCAACCGACTTCAGTAATCCTTTTCTCTGTAAGAGAATAAATAAACCACTGTCATTCCAATACAACCGCTGAATTTGAGTTTGAAGTTTTTGCAAAAGTTTCCAATGCTGGCCACCGTCCGTGCTAGATATAAGTTGTCCCGACTGCAGACCAATTACCACTTCACTAGAATTTCGCGGATTAATCACCACGGTTCGCACAGGATCACTTTTTGCCTCTTCATTATATATTTCTTGCCAAGACTTTCCCCCGTCGCGCGTTACTAAGGCTTTACCATGTCCACCAAATGTCCCAGCCGCATAAATAACACTACTGTCGGTTGGATGAAAAGCAATGTCATAGACAATAATTTTTGACAAAATTTGTTGCCAAGTACCACCACCGTCGTCACTTTTATAAACTGCTCCGGCAAAACTACCAAGCACAAGCTTATTACTGTCGAAGGGATCGAACACTAAGGACGACACAGCAACTCCGCTTAAACTTGCATCACTATCTTTTAATTTATTTGAAAATTGCCAGTCTGCGCCACCATTGGTAGTTAAAACAAGCCCTGCTCCACTAACCGAACGAAAACTGTTGCACCCAGCAGACAACAACAGTAGTGGAACTATTAGTATAGCAAATTTTAGACCCTTAGACATAAATTTTATTTTAGTGCATTAATAATTTTTGCAACACTAACTTCTTATTCAAATTTGCCTTAAGCCCATTTAGGGCTAAAAGGCAACCGGACATTAAGCTAACTAATTGGGTGTTTGTCTTTAACATTGTCCGTGTCTTTGCCAACAACCTTGCTAAAATAGCAGCTAAATCTTCTTGCTCTAAGTCCGCCAATTGATTGATCGTTAAAATTTTTGTGGCCGCATCGCTCATGTAAGCATCAAATAATAAATTTGCTTTCTGTTCAATAATACTAGAAGCTTCTGGATTAGTAACTAACTCTCGCAAACAAGATGCTCTTCCCTGACTTTGGGCTAAGGCATCCTCGGAGGCCTGCCAACCCTTGAGCAAAGCAATAGCGCGTAAATTACTACTAGAAAGTTCCGAAAAAATAACAACCTGACAACGTGACACGATGGTAGGTAAAAGATTTTTCTTATTTGAAATCAAAATTAGCACAGTACTTGGACTTGGTTCTTCAAGTGTCTTTAAAAGCGTATTGGCGGAAGTGAGATTTAAGTTCTCAGCACCATCAATAATAATAACTTTATACTGGCCCACAAATGGACGGCCACCTAATTCGGAAATAACTACTCTAATATGTTCGACGCTAGTGTCGTCTGTGACAGTGACTAACTTAAAATCTGGGTGAGCTAATAGATTATCTGCCGCAAGAAGCTGTGCGGCAAAGTCCTGCGCTAAACAAAGCTTTCCAACCCCTTCTGGCCCGGCAAATAAAAATGCATGCGAAATTTGCCCAGAGTTAAGCTGTAACTCCAAATTTTGCTTCACAAATTCATGCCCAATGACATTCCAAGACAAATTACCAGAAGATTTCATATCTTCATTATATCACCATTTATTGTTTAAAAAAACCTCTTTTTAAGAAAGTTTTCACTTATTGAGTAACATTTATAATTTACTCACTAACAGTAATTGACCCTGTACTTGATGGGCTCAAGTGGTCGTGAAATTTCCAAGTCCCAAGCTTGGTAAATTTAAAATCAAAAGACTTTCCAGGAGCAATGGCGGCCTTGGCGTCAAACTCGGGATACTCGGTATGAGTTGGGTGGTCGCTGGATGCTGGCCAAAAATCCTGCTGGCTCTTATTGCGAAAAATTACAATGTCACCAAGTTTAATAGAAACTGTTGCAGGAGAAAAACTCTTTCCATTAAAATCTATTTCTGTGACTTGAATATCCAACCCTTCAATATCTGATTCATCACTAAAACGAGTTTCGTTTGGAAAAGACGGTGCATCTTTTGGAGCATCTGCTGTTAAAGGCATTTCTGGGGATTGTTTTTTTTCACTCGAACTATCGCTTTTAGCAGATGAGTTTTCTAAAGAGTCTTCAGTCGTCGGAGCCAATACTTTATTTTTTTGCTGGTCATAGAAATAATATCCTCCAAAAATTATAGCAAGAGCAAAAAAACCAACTATCAGTTTTGTTTTCATATAATTGTTAAGCTTTACTAATAAAAGGTATACTATAGTGTAACATAATTAAACTTTAAAGCTTAGAAATTATGGGAGTTCGAACTAAAATTATTGCTATTATCGGACCAACTGCCAGCGGAAAAAGTGAGTTGGCTGTAGAAATTGCCAAAAAACTCAACGGTGAAATTATTTCAGCAGATAGCCGTCAAGTCTATCGCGGCATGGATATTGGAACTGGTAAAGTGACGGGAGCCTGGCATAGCATTCCATGCTCCTGTCATCCTGAGCTTGTCGAAGGATCTCTCCATAATTCTCAAAGCTCTAAAAAAATATACCTTTACAAATCTATTCCTCATTACGGTATTGATATCGCCAGTCCTAGCACCCAATGTTCAGTAGCGAAGTTTCAAAGTTACGCCAAAAAAACTATCGCTGAAATTATTGCTCAAGGAAAAATTCCAATAATTTGCGGGGGCACTGGTCATTGGGTAGATGCAGTATTGTTCGATCAAAACTTGCCAGCTGTTAAACCCGACCTTAAACTTAGAAAAAAGCTTGAAAAACTTAATACTGCCCAGCTTTTTAATAAATTAACAAAACTAGATCCGCGCCGCGCAGAAAATATTGACGCAAAAAATCCACGGCGTTTAATTCGCGCGCTTGAAATTATTGCGAGCACCGGAAAACCAGTTCCGGCATCAAATGCAGAAACAAAATACGATGTGCTCTGGCTTGGTATTGCTCACGACAAAATCATCTTAGATAAACGAATCGATAAACGATTGGATGGATGGCTAAAATCTGGCATGATCAAAGAAGTAACAAACTTACATGCAAATGGCTTGTCTTGGAAACGGCTTGAGGAATTTGGCTTAGAATACAAATTTGTTGCACAATTTCTTCAACACAAACTTTCCATAATTGAAATGAGGACTTTAACCGCTACCGCAATCAAACAATACGCCAAACGACAGATGACTTGGTTTAAGCGCAATAAAAATATTCACTGGATAAAATCAAAACTAGAGGCCTTATCCCGAGCCAAAAACTTTTTACATCACAATTAAAAAAGCAAATCAAAAAACCATCTCTAATTCGCGCGGATTAGAGATGGTTTTTGTTTACAGAACTTATGGGCTTGGATTGAGTACGAGGCATTTTGCGAGGACTTTTGGAGGCGTAGTCAGACTACGGCGACAAAAACCTCAGCAAAATAACAAAGTAATCGGCCAAGCCCATAAGTTCTGTTTTATTCTGATAATTTTTTCTTAAGCAGTTCATTAACCACAGAAGGATTACCTTTTCCTTTTAACTCCTTCATTGCCATTCCAACCAGAAAACCAAAACTTTTCTCTTGCCCAGCTTTATAGTCAGTCACGGCTTTTTCGTTTTCTAAAATAACTTTTTCCACGGCTTGCAAAATTGCACCTTCGTCGCTAACTTGCTCGAGCCCTAAATCCAAAACAATATTATCTGGCTCGCCGCCTTTTTCATACATTACTTTAAAAACTTGCTTGGCTGCACTACCAGAGATTTTTCCTTGTTCAATCAATTTCACCAATTCTGCCATATTTTCTGCACTAACAAGTGATTCATCTGGATTTTTATGTTCTGCGTTCAATAATGCGCTAAAATCCTGCAAACACCAGTTTGCCGCTGTTTTAATCAACTTAGATCTATCTAAACCATCACCATCTTGCTCTATCCACTCGTCAAGCTCACTAATCACATCTTCAAAGTAATAGTTAAGGTCTTTCCACACAAGCAAGTTCTCAATATCTGCTTCCGGCAAACTATATTCATCTTTAAAACGAATTCGCTTGCTAGCCGGCAATTCCGGTAAGTTGCTACGCAAATCATCTAAATATTCTTTTGTGAAATGCAAAACTGGTAAATCTGGATCTGGGAAATAACGATAATCGTTGGCCTCTTCTTTACTTCGTTGTTCAACGGTGATGTTATCTTTTTCGTTCCAACCCATAGTAACCTGTTTTGGCATGCCGCCATTTTCCAAAATTTCTGTCTGGCGTTTAATTTCGTAATTAATTGCGCTTTCTGCAAATTTAAACGAGTTGATATTTTTGACTTCAACTTTGTACTTAGGAAGAGTTGTCTCCCCTGGCTTACGCACCGAAATGTTTGGCTCACAGCGCATTGTCCCTTTTTCCATATCTGCGACACCTGCTCCAACGTAACGAACAATACTGCGAAGTTCCTGCAAAAAAATTCGTGCTTCTTCAGCACTTTCAATATCCGGCTCGGTGACAATTTCCAAAAGTGGACAACCAGCGCGGTTATAGTTTACTAAAGAATACGGCAAGCCCTCAGGATGAATATTCTTTCCTGCATCTTCTTCTAGGTGAGCACGAGTAATCCGAATGCGCTTAGGTTTTCCTTGTACCATAATATCAACATAACCTGCTTGCGCAATTGGCTCATCGTACTGAGAAATTTGATACCCTTTTGGAAGGTCTGGATAAAAGTAATGCTTACGGTCGAACTTCGAATATTCGTCAATTCTACAATTAAGTGCCAAGCCAACCATAACACCCAAGCGCACAGCTTCTTGGTTCACAACTGGAAGTGTTCCAGGTTCGGCAGTCACCACCTCATCTATATTTACGTTTGGCTCAACAGTGTCAGGATTATTTGGCGCGCTCGAAAACATCTTGCTCTTGGTAGCAAGCTGAACGTGAATTTCCATGCCAATCACCGGCCTATATGTATTTAATTCTTTTTCTTCTGCCATATATTTATCTTAAATTTTAGGATAGTTCTTCTGACAACTTTTCCATAGCTCTTAATTACTTATTCTTAGACCAGGCATAATGTTATAAATTGATACCAATCTTTACAATTTTGAGAAAAGAAAATATAAAATACGAGGCCCAAAATAACAGCTATGACCAGAATGCCCAAATATCCCAATGCCTTTTTCCACATAACTGTATTATTTGTTAGCTTTAATAAGAAGATCATAACGGGATACAACACAAATAAATTAATCACTGCGCCTACGTATGGCAATAATACTGATACCTCTCCAAGACTAAGTTTTTCAGTAATAACTATTACTAAAGTCCAAGGTAAACCCAATATAACAAGAACAAATAAAGCCGCAGCTCCATCCAGCCCATCCTGACCTGTAGCTTTCATAAAATAAATAGTCAAAAATACAAGTGAGACAAAAAATGGTAACGGAATCCATTTCTTCAGCCCGAGACTACTCTTAACTGCTACTGGTTTTAAAATATTTTGTTCTTCCATATTTGACCAATTATAATTTAGGATGTTTCTTGTGCCAATCAGTAGCTTGTTGATAGGCATAACCCACATTAAAGATTTTCTGTTCGCCCCACTGCGGTCCAATAATCTGCAAACCAACTGGTAAGTCTTCGCTGAATCCACAAGGAACTGACAATGCTGGAAGGCCTGCGAGGGACCCCGGAATGTTCAGCTGATCTGCAATATAACCAAATAATGGATCCTGCGCCGCATGTCCAAGCTTTGCCGCAACGCTTGGTGTAGACGGGCAAGCCAAGACATCAACCTGCTTAAAGACTTCCTCAAACTCATTGATAATCAAACGTCGAACTCTTTGAGCTTTTTTATAATACGCATCATAGTAACCAGCACTCAAAACATAGGTGCCTGTCATAATTCTGCGCTTAGCTTCATCACCAAAACCTTCTGCACGAGACTTTTGGTAAACTTCCATCAAATCTTTGGCTTCGTCAGTAACATGACCGTAACGAATGCCATCGTAGCGCGCCAAGTTAGAGCTAACCTCACTTGGGCAAACAATCGCATAGACTAAGGATCCGTATTTGGTGTTGGGCAAATCAACTTCAACCAAAGTTGCTCCTTGTTTTTCCAGTTCTTTGATCGCATCCATAACAGCCTGCTTAACGCCTGCTTCCATGCCTTCTATAAAGTACTGTTTAGGGATACCAACTTTTACTCCTTTTAAGTCTGTGTTTAAATTTTTGAAATAATTTTCTACGTCCCGATGTCCAGTCGTGCCATCTTTAGGATCCTGTCCAGACATTATTTCTGCAATAATCGCCAAGTCACTAACAGAGTAAGCCACCGCACCAATGCTGTCTAAAGACGAACCCATGGCCGCAACCCCGTAACGACTAACTCGGCCGTAGGTTGGTTTCCAGCCAGAAATTCCAGTTAAGCTGGCTGGCTGGCGAATACTGCCACCGGTTTCAGTGGCTAATGCCCACGGACTAAGTCCCGCACTAACGCTTGCTGCCGAACCACTAGAAGAACCACCAGGCATGCGAGTGGTGTCCCATGGATTTTTTGTCGCGCCATAAGCAGAAGTTTCTCCGCTCGAGCCATGCGCAAACTGATCAAGATTAGTTTTACCAAGCAAAACTGCTTTTTGTTCTTTAAGTTTGGCGATAACCGTAGCGTCGTATGGAGGAATGTAACCTTCTAAAATCTTTGAAGCTGCGGCGGTTTGAATACCTCGAGTCATAAATAAATCTTTTGCAGCAAACGGGATTCCGGTTAGAGGGAAATTCTCGCCAGGACTTGCGATAAATTCATCTGCTTCTTTAGCCTGCTCCAAAGCTTCTTTTTCTGTCACTGTAATAAAACTGTTTAACTTTGGATCAAGTTCTTTTATGCGTGCCAAAAAATACTTCGTCAATTCTTGTGACGAAACTTTTTTCTCATCAAGAAGTTTGCGTAATTCAGTTAATTCAAGAAATTCGTAATTCATGTCTGTGCAACTAGTACTGAGTACTAAGTACTTAGTACTTGGGATTTATAATATCGCTTTAACTTTATAATACCCATCTTTAATTTCCGGCGCACTCTTTAAAATCTCATCGCGATTATTGGCAGAGCCCACCACATCTGGACGCTGAACATTTTCAAGCCCTGTGACTGAAGCGACAATTTCTAAGCCTTCAGTGTCAACTTTTTTTAACTCTTCGACATAGTCTAAAACAGCAGATAAGTCTTTTTGAAACTTTTCCACTTCTCCCTCGCGAAGTTCTATCCGCGCAAGCTTTGCAATTTTTTGGACTTCTTCTGTCGATAACATGGACAAAGTATAACAAATTGCTGGAAAAATCAAAAGCCCCCCATTTGGAACTTGGAGGGCTTTAAATTAATCAGCTCAATCTATTTTGTTTCAGCACTAGGTGCTTCTTGGGTTACAGAGACATTAATCTCAATTGTACTTACTGTTTCTGACTTGTTCATCACTATTGTAATTTGAGAGTCGCCTTTGCTTGCAACCAAAATTTTGCGAGTAGCTTCATTTATATCATTTTCAATTGACCATGAAGCTTTCTTAAAGTAATCCTTATATATTTTATAATTCTCGTCTAAAGTTTTTTTGGTTTCAAAAACTCGTGTTGACTGCATCACTCCACTAACAGTAGTGGCATTGTAATTTTGTGTAACTTTTGCTCCCGACTCAAGTGGTAAATCGGTTGGAAACTTTTCTGGGAGTTTGCTTGACTCGACAGCAGTTTGGCTTACCTGAATTTTTGGCGTTTGGTTATTTACCGACTTCCCACCAACATCCACCTTGTCACTATTTTTATAAAACTTATTAAAAGCCAACGCCCCGCCTGCTAAAATAACCATAAAGATTATCAACCAAACGAATTTTTTTGTTTGGGGTGATTGTTCGAGCATATTAATCTCCTTATTAAATGAACTTTTGTTTCTTAATTTTGTAAAACTTTATAAATAATTATAACACCTTTATCAAAAATATCCAAAAATCAAAGGAGGGAGTCGTTTCAAACGACTCCCTCACAGGTTCTGTAGTCCCTACCTAAGACAGGCAGACACCGGTTGCTGCACAGATCCTTCCTGTCAGTAGAATGATCATGCAAATCCTCCTTCATGAATTTGTTACTCCACCCACGGCACCACTGACCTTGGGTGTGTGATGATGATTTACTCCCCCTCTGGGAAGCCTTCTTGATGCAAGCTTCTGCATCTGTTCTTCGAGCCGTCTACGTGCTTCCTTGCTGCCGTTTTTCTTTGCAACAGCTCGAGCCACGTTCTTCCCCCTCTTAATGTTCATACGGCCCCCCTAGTTGCGGACAAAGTACGACCGAGCCGAGCACCTCGGACCCGTAGAATCGAATGTCTCCTTTGGCGATGTGCTCGAGGACTTCGGTGAGACCTCAACTCGCCTGGTGTATGTCCCATTCTTGAAATCATCAGGAGTGAGTGCGCCGCTGTCGCGTGCAGCTTTGAATTCCGTGCAGTCGAAGGCCAAAAGCGTCTCCCTAGCCCCTCGAATCCCGCAAGCCGGGCACTGGTGACGATGCCTTCGCGCTGAGATCGTCTCCTGGTGACTGCCTATTTCCTTGCTTCTCGTCTCGCACTCATTCTCGCAAAAATGAGTCGCCAGAAATCCGAATGATCCGAAGACTTTACAGTCTTCGCATCGAAAACCCCAAGCATTGACGTGACAGTTACCATGGCTGGCAACACGAAATGGTATTGAATTACGCATTGGGCGTGCGCCAGTCGACTCGCTCGCAGTTCCTGATGACATTCCATCTCCTCCTGCTGAAAATAGAATCCACGCCGTCTTTGACCCACAAAATGTCGGACAAAAGAAAACTCGCTACTTTTTGAAGTAGCGAGTTAACCTTTGTACAAAATTCTGCGTTTATATCAGTACGAGGTTGCTACTTCATTTTCCCAAAACTTAATGACACCAACAATGGAGGCCATTGCTAGAGTAGTGTAAGTAATTTGGTTACGATGAGTAGCTATATTCATATTTGTAAATCAAAATAAGCTTAAACAAAGTCCAAACATCTGTCAAATAATTTATCCACAGCCTTAAACTACTAACTAGTTCCGCCAGCCGGCGAATAGTGACTAGTGACAAGGATTTTGCTATAATAAATCCATATTAATATGTTCTGCGTGCTTTGTATCTTTACTTGGCTACTTGGAACTGTCCGCCGGCTGGCGGAACTAGGAACTAAAATATGATTTTCATCTATATTATCGGAGCTTTGGCTATCATTGCCATCGTGCTCTACAACTCACTTATCAAAAGCCGTAACCGCGTTGATGAAGCTTGGAGCGATATTGAAGTCCAGCTCAAACGTCGCTATGACCTCATCCCCAACTTAGTTGAAACAGTTAAAGGTTACGCTAAGCAAGAAAGTTCTGTCCTTGAGAACGTCACACGTGCTCGTTCTGCTGCTATGGGTGCTGGTTCTATGGAAGAAAAACTTAAAGATGAAAACCAGCTTTCTGGGGCGTTAAAAAGCCTGTTTGCAGTTGCTGAAAGTTATCCTGACTTGAAATCAAACCAAAACTTTATGCAAATGCAAAGCGATCTCACCGACACTGAAGATAAAATTCAAGCTAGCCGTCGCTTCTACAACGGCACTGTTCGTGACTTTAATACTAAACTTCAAGTCTTCCCAACTAATATTTTTGGAAGCATGATGGGTTTTAAAGTTCGCGAATTCTTCGATATCGACGAGAAAGGCCCAGAAGGCCAAAACGTCAAAGTCCAGTTTTAGAAAAACTGAATTAAGAAGTAAGAATAAAGGATTATGAATTTATTACAATATCATAATTCATACTTCATCATTCCTAATCTTTCTCACTTATGATCACCTACAGCGAAATTGCCAAAAATAAACGCGAGTCAATTTACTTAATTTTTGGCTTTCTGATTGTAATTTCTGCACTCGGCTGGGTTTTCGCGCAAGTTTACGATAATCCATTCATCCTTATCGGCGCTGTGGCCTTTAGCTTTGTAAGCGCCTTCATTTCCTACTTCTTTTCAGACTCAATCACCCTAACCCTTTCCAAAGCCAAGGAAGTTTCTAGGCAAAGCGCCCCAGAACTGTTTCGACTTGTTGAAAACTTAACCATTAGCGCAGGTCTGCCACTTCCGCGAATTTATATTATAGAAGACAGTGCCCCCAATGCATTTGCCACTGGCCGTGACCCAAAGCACGCCGTGGTTTGTGTAACCACAGGAATTTTACAAAAACTTGAAAAAACTGAACTTGAAGGGGTGCTAGCCCATGAACTTTCACATATTGGAAACTACGACATTCGGGTAATGACACTTGTAGTTGTACTAGTTGGAACTCTGACACTAATGTCTGACTGGTTTTTGCGCGCCTCTTTTTTTGGTGGCAAACGAAGTCGCGACGACAAAGGTTTAGGACAATACTTAGGATTAATTGGTTTAATCCTCGCACTACTCTCTCCTATAATAGCAACCTTAATTAAACTGGCTGTTAGTCGAAAAAGAGAATATTTAGCCGACGCCAGTGGTGCTCTACTTACTCGCTACCCCGAAGGCTTAGCACGCGCTTTAGAAAAAATTGGAAATGACCAAGAACCACTGGAAGTTGCCAACAAAGCCACTGCACATTTATATATTATCAATCCGCTCAAAGCCCACAGTGCTGACAGCACTGGCTGGTTTGCGGGATTGTTTAACACTCACCCACCTCTTGCCGACCGCATAAAAAAACTTCGCGAAATGAATTTATAAAAATGTAGAGGCCGTCCCGAAGTGAATCGGGACGGCCTCATTGCTGGAAAGCGCTATTCTGCACTCTCCGGTTTCGCCAGTTGCCGCGCGTTGTACTCGTCCACACAGCGATCGAAGAACTCATCTGCCCTCTCTGGGCCCGAATGAAAATCTGAAAAGCTGAACTGCCCAGCGCAAATGATCTCTAGGTGCTCATGAGATTTTACGGTAAGACGCGAAGGACTGAGAGTCCCCGAAGCCATCTCGTCGTAAATCTTCTTGCCTTTGGCAAACAGCTCCTCACGCTGGAGTACACGAACGTGCCTTTGCATATGCCAAAGGTACGACCGATACCTTTCACGGATAACTCGCTCAACGCGGACTTCCCCCTCGCTCCAGTGAGTGGGAATTTTCGGCATTGAGTCAAGAGCGATCTCAAAGCCCTTTGCGATCTCGGCCCAGAAAGCCACACTCTCTGATTCCGGATGGAACCCTTTGCTCACAAGCGCCGCAACCATATAAACGTAAGGGTCAGTCCGACGCTCAAAGTTTATGGTCATAAGTTTGAAAGTCACAAACCAAGTCGCGAAGGCTGTGACTCCGATAATCAAAAAAACGCTGCCAATCTCAAACATGGCGAATTCCTCCGGCTGAAATGTCGACGCCCTAGTATAGTTATTCTTGCAATCCGAGTCAATGCCTAACTTTGTAATATAAAAAAATCGAGGGGCAGACAAAACGCGAAAGCGTTCGCCTGCCCCTTTGCCTTACCGAATTGGATGTTTGAAAGCAAACCGACTGGTTTGCTCAGCGACCCAAGCATAGTTCTCCGCCAGCTTTTCCAAGTCACCGTCAGTGACCTTGGCCAAATCGCGGTAGACTTGCTTGTCTTTGAATTCTTGCTCATCGCGGAAGCGAATCCGCCAGGAGTCGTTGGTGATGTCGTCGGCAACCAGGATCTTCCCTGTAGCCGAATCGTACCCACACTCGATCTTCATGTCCCACAGGACAATTTCGAGTTCGTACAACGCCACCTCCAGAATGCAAAACACGGCGATGGCAAGGTTGCCCAACTTCTGGACGTCATCGGCCGAAACAGTTCGGCCGCCGCGAGTCACAATTGCCGGAAGTTCACAGAGGAATCCTTGTTCCAAAGGCTTCGAAGCCACGTACATGTCCCAAGTTTGAGACACGTAGTCGTAGACGACCATCGGATCGTGATTAGCGTCATCCTTGAGGTAAAACTCAGGAGTCAATACTTCAAAGCGAGTGCCTTGAGCAACGTCGGGGTGGCGTTTGCAGTGCGACCCCGTAGCCAACCGCCGAATCACAATCTCAGCGGGGATCATGTCAACGCGATGCGCAATCATCCCCGTCAATCCAAACTCCCGAATGAAGTGAGTCGGCACACCGTGGTCGTTGAGATGCCCCAAACAGTTCATGCTCGTTTGGTTGCACCACACGCCCTTCCCAGGCAAGGTATCGTGCCGAGCGCCGTCACCAGCGGTGATGTCATCTTTCTGGAAGATGACGACTCTGTTCGGATTTTCTGAAGTTCGGACCACTTTGGTCTTTCCTTCAATGAGAATCCTGCTCTTGTTCATCAAGTCATCCATCTTGCTTCCCTCCGTTTGAACTTTGAACCCCCACTTGCACTGACTTCCGATGAGTTTCGGAATATGTGAGAAGGTTACTGCTAACTGCTGGGTCCACCAGACCAACAGCAGTGCAAGCTGCTAAGCCGGCGTTGTGCAGTCCAGCTGAGTCAAGACCCAGCACGCAAACTGGCACACCTGGCGGCATTCGGACCATCGAAAGAAGTGAATCCATGCCAGAAAGAATGTCAGCGCTTAGCGCCACACCAAAAACCTGCGCTCGGTTTGAAACATGCGAAGCAATTGCTCCGGGTAAGGCCGCCGCCATTCCAGCAACAGCAATAAACACGACCGTACCAGTCTGGAGCTTGTGCTCGCAGTACTGGCGCAAATCTTCGGGATTGCGGTGAGCGGAAATGATCGAAAGTTCCCAAGTGACTCCAACCCCGTTGAGGATTGGAAACAACTGAGACAATTTTACCATCTCCAAATCACTTGCACTCCCCAAAACAACAACCACGCTATGGCAAGCATCCAGAGACACAACGCCCTCCTTGCTTCGCAGAGTTGCTCCTTGGAGCAGTAGAACCTGCCCTATAGTAGAACACTGGCTTAAAAAAGGCAAGATTCTCCTTCTTTTTTATTAAAAATGAAATGCGGCCGTCTCGATTTCTCGAAACGGCCGCCTAAAACCAAAGCCGACTAGATGTCAGATTCACCCTCGCCCTCATCCTCCGCACCGGTGGCTTGACTTGCCAAGTACTTCTCGACGCACTCATCGAAGAACTCAGAAAGCCCTCCCAAGCCAGAATGAACAGCGGAAAAACCGAAGTTCCCCGCATCCATGGCCCCTGTCAGTTCATTGGACTTTGTTCGCAGTTGGGACGGCTTCAACGTTCCCGAAGCCATCTCGTTGTAAAGACCCGTGGCCTTTACAAACATTTCCTCGTACCTGAGTAAGCTAATCCGACCCTTCAGTCCATTGAAGTAGAGGCCGTAAACATCACGTGCGTTCTGCTCGGCCAGCCGTTTCTCCTTAGACCAAGTGTCAGGAATTGGGCGCAAAGAATTGAAAGCCTTGCCAAACCCCTCTGCTTGCTTGGTCCAGAACTCAATGCTCCTCTGCTCGGGATGAAAGCCACTTGCCACAAGGGCCGAAAGCATGTCCATGCACGGCTTGTGCTTCCCTTGAAAGTGCCACTTGGCAAGTTGCCACGTTGCCATACACACCACCATTACAAGAATAGTAGTGACTACTGCGACCTGGTCAGTCTGTAACATCGCTTATTTCCTCCGGCTGAAATGTCGACCACCAAGTATAGTTTAAAAAAACGCCAAAGTCAATAACCTTGGCGCGAAAAACTACATAAATTTTTTAATGGTATCCAAGCGAAATCCTCGCGCTTGCAGACGTTGCCCCAGTTTTTGTTTCTCTAACCCTTTCCCAATTTTCTCAACCAACCGCTTGGCTACGACCAACTCATCTTCTAAACTAAAAAAATCTGACAAAGCCCGTTCAATCAAAACACTCGCCAGCCTACGCTCTAGTAATTTTTTTTTCAACATATAAAACCCATAGCTTTTATATTTTTTACAATTATCGACAAAAATTTCCGCATACCGAATGTCATCAATCAAGCGTTCCTCAGTTAACTGAGAAATGACCTCATCAATAACTTTTTGGTTATAACCCCGTTCTTGCATTTTATGACGAATCTCCCCTTCAGTTCGTAATTTTATATTTAACAAAAACAAAGCATAGTTATGCCCATGCGAAGTTGAGTCAGGCTCTCTGAGTGGCGATGATTTTTTCTTAAAATACATATTATTTATAGTATAAATGTGTTAGTATATAGTTAGCAAACAAAAGGTTTTTTGAAAATTATTTGAGCTTTGTTTTCAAAATTATACGGGTTGACAATTAGCACTCTAACCATTAGACTGCTAATATAGTTCCTGCATTAATTCCCTTTAATTCACATGGCCAATTTTGCTTTTATTTTAGAACGACTTTCTAGTCGCGCAAAGAACGCGCTTATTGCAGCGCAACTTCTGAGCGAAGAACTCGGTCACGACCATATCGGCACCGAGCATCTTTTGTATGGCATTGTCGCTGAGCGAAGTTCGTTTGCTGCTGAAATTTTAACTAAAGCTCAACTCTCTGCCGATATTCTCAAAGAAGAATGTAACCAAGTTAATAAAAATAATATAATTCCAAGCTGGAAACCAATTCTCTCTGAGAATTTAAAAGCTGCGATTGAACGCTCGGCTATTATCGCCAGCCAATACAACTATCAATTCATTGGCACTGAGCATTTTTTGTACGGCTTAGTTAATGTGCCAACTAACAAAGCTAAAGTAATTCTCTCTAAACTTGGTATCGACATTACTGAACTTGAAAATAATCTGATTAGTGTTTTTGAAAATATTTCTAAATTCCCAGAGGTCCCGAGCCACGAAGGAGCTAATGGCGAGCGTCCAATGAGCATGCCTTTTGAAGGCAAAAAAAATAGCACGCTCGAATATTTTACCACCGACCTCACAAAAAAAGCGCTAGATGGTTTAGTAGACCCTGTCATTGGTCGCAAGCCAGAAATTGAACGACTAGTTAGCATCCTTGGCCGTCGTACCAAAAATAATCCTGTCCTTATTGGTGAAGCTGGAGTTGGTAAAACCGCTATCGTCGAAGGCTTAGCTTTAGCCATCTCTAAACGCGAAGTTCCAGATACACTGCTCGACAAGCGCATTTTAAGTTTAGACCTTGCTCTAATTGTGGCAGGTTCAATGTTCCGCGGAGAATTTGAAAATCGCCTCAAGCAAATTATCGACGAAGTTAGACAGTCCCCCAACACCATCCTCTTCATCGACGAGCTCCACACAATGGTTGGCGCAGGTGCCACTACTGGAAGCTTGGATGCTGCCAATATCTTGAAGCCGGCACTCGCGCGCGGTGAACTCCATGCAATTGGCGCAACCACTTTGGCAGAATATAAAAAACATATTGAGCACGACGCTGCACTCGAGCGCCGCTTTCAACCAATCCTAGTTGAAGAGCCATCTCCTGCCGAAGCTGTTGCCATTCTCAAAGGGCTCAGGCCAAATTACGAAAAGCATCATTCTATTAAAATTACAGATGAAGCGATTTTTGCAGCAGTTGAACTCTCCGACCGCTACATTCAAGACCACTTCTTGCCAGACAAGGCTGTCGACTTAATTGACGAAACAGCCGCATTCTTGCGCTCTATTTCGAGTAATTCCAAAGTTTTAAAACTTAAGAAAAAATTGGAAAATGATCTGTTAGCTTTGGAAGAAGAAAAAACCAAAGCCGTGCTTGACCAAGACTTCACCACCGCCCTTCATTTACGAACGCAAGAAGAAAAACTCATCAAGCAAAAACAAGAAGTCGAAAGCTCAATGAGACAAGAAACTGGTGGCCCTGTAAAGTCCATTTCGGCAGAAGACATTGCCCACACTGTCTCTATCATGACAAAAATTCCACTGACCAAACTTGCCGGCAATGAAATTGGCAAACTGGTTAATTTGGAAAAAACTTTAAAAGTGCGGATTGTCGGACAAGACGAGGCTGTCACAGAAATTGCTAAAACCATTCGTCGCTCACGCGCTGGTATTACCGATCCTGCCCGCCCAATTGGCTCATTTATTTTTCTTGGACCAACTGGGGTTGGAAAAACTGAAACAGCAAAAGTTATTGCCAAAGAAGTTTTTTCGGACTCTGAAGCGCTTATTCGAGTCGACATGTCTGAGTTTATGGAACGACATAACGTCGCTCGTCTTGTGGGCGCACCAGCTGGCTACATTGGTTACGAAGAAGGCGGAAGATTGACCGAAGCTGTACGCAGAAAACCTTATGCCGTGGTGCTGTTCGATGAAATTGAAAAAGCACACCCAGACGTATTTAATATTCTCTTACAAATTTTAGAAGATGGCCAACTCACCGACGCTTCTGGAAAAAAAGTAAATTTTAGAAACACCGTCATTATTATGACTTCGAACTTAGGAATGCAGGAACTCACTCAGCAAGCTGCCAAAATTGGTTTTGCCGACAAAGATGACAAAGCAACTAAAAAACATCAACTTGAATTAGAATACGAAAAAATTAAAGGCTCTGTTATTGAAACCTTAAAACAAACCTTCCGACCAGAACTTTTAAACCGCATTGATAAAACGATTGTCTACAAGCCTCTCGGTTTTGAACAACTCAAAAAAATTACCGCTCTCCAGATTAGTGACTTACAAACCAGACTCGCCAAACAACACGTGGCTTTAAAGACCAGTCCAGCGGTAGTGAAGTTTATTTCGGAAAAAAGTTTTGATCCAGCGCAGGGTGCTCGTTTTATTCGCAAAAATATTCAGGACTTGCTAGAAGACCCGTTAGCTGAAAAAATCATCTCTGACCATAAACTCGCAGGTAGCTTAATTACTGCCGACATCAAAAAAGACGCGATTACTTTTCAAGTCCAGCGCAAAAAAGAAAGAGCCTTAGCCGCGGCCTAATCTTAATTCCTCATAAACACACTCCAATACTACCTTTGTATTGGAGTGTGTTTTATATGATACCACCCTGAGCCGGCCTACTTTCAGGCAAGCCATCCTAACTGTCATCCCGAGCTTGTCGAGGGATCTCTGAGCCATGATTAAGATCCTTCACTTCGGTCAGGATCACAGTGACGTAAGATACACTTGCTATAAATAGGTTCTTTCGACAACTTTTTTCTTTAGGAATATTTTATCTGCAACCTGCTAGAATGCGTTTATGCTTTCTACTATTTGGAAATTCATTCTAGAGACTATTGCACCAGTTACCTGTGTAAGCTGTGGAAAACACGGCCAACACCTCTGCTTTATTTGCCAGTCAAATTTACCAATAGCCAAACAGTTTTGCATTGTCTGTGGCAAAATTAGCTTGCTTGGCATTACCCATAATAAATGCAAGATCAAAAAAGATCCATACGGAGTTCTAGCTATTTTTGAATACAAAAATCCTAGCATTACTAAGCTAATTATTCGTGGAAAATATTACTTCATTCCCGACTGCTACTTCACTTTAGGAAGTGCGCTGTGTGAATACTTAAAACAACAGCATCTAGAAATATACTTTAAAAATTATATTTTATGTCCCATCCCGTTAAGTAACGCAAGAGAACGTTGGCGCGGATTTAACCAATCCCAAATTATTGCTCAAGTTATAGCTAATAAATTAAATTTACAGATGGAGCCAGCCTTAGTACGAACACGTTGGACTAAAACGCAAAAAAATCTAAAACAAGCGGCTCGGCAGAAAAATGTTACAGGGTGTTTTGGCCTAAATAATCATATCTCTGTTTCTGGAAAATCAATTCTATTAATTGATGACGTGGTTACAACTGGTGCCACACTTCGCGAAGCTACTCTCACTCTCAAACTAGCGGGCGCCAAAAACGTATGGTGCCTTGCAGTCGCCCGCGACTAACATTGACCAAATACATTTATTTCACTATAATTACTGAGCAATTTCAAGTTTGGAGAGGTCGCATAGTGGGCAGTAGCAGCGGTTTGCTAAACCGCTGTACGATTGTAAAGCTGAATATGTTAATTTGGAGAGGTCGCATAGTGGCCTAGTGCGGCGGTTTGCTAAACCGCTGTACGGTTGTAAAGCCGTACCGAGGGTTCGAATCCCTCCCTCTCCGCCAGAGAATTTATCCGCCTAAAGGCGGTTTTTTTAATGTTATGCAAAATTTTCTAGCCCCATTTACTTGTTACTTTAAAAACATGGTAAATCAATGCTTCTTAGTATACCTAGGCCTCTATTTTTGATACAATTACAGAGTAGTATTCTTTTGTGGCCACTTTCAGTGGTCATAATTTTGGATTTTACTTTTTTTGTGTTCTAATATAAATAATTTTTGTAACAAATGGCCTTGTCCCCCGTCTTTACTAGTAGCGAATCTAACTTTGAAACTTTGCCAGAAAAGATTGTGGCGCTGTTAGATAAGGCTTGCCGTGGTGACGAAGGCGCATTTAGCCAACTCTATCAAGCCTATTTTGAAAAAATTTATAAATTTCTCTACTACAGAGTCAACCATAAAGAGACAGCGGAAGACCTGACTGAAGATGTTTTTATAAAGGCATATCAAAATATAACAAATTTACAGAATGTAAATTTGTTTGAAGGCTGGCTATTCCAAATTGCTCGTAACCGGCTCATTGACCATTACCGAAGCAAAAAACAAACTGTTGACCTAGATGAAGTTATTGAAATTCTGGAATACGAAGATGCCACGGTTGATGTCCTAGACCTAGAAAGTAAACAAAAAATTCTACTTGAACTTCTCAAAGAATTAACCACAGAGCAAAGACAAGTAATCCGCCTTAAATTTTTTGAAGACTTGTCCAATTCAGAAATCGCCAGTTTAATTAACAAAACAGAAGTTGCGGTGAGAGTTATCCAACACCGTGCAATGACTAGACTTAAAGAATTAATTTCAAATTTAACAAACAAGCAATGAAAGAGTTCTCGGGCGAAAATATTTTTAACGAAGCGTTACTTGCACTCAAAAAGGGTGAAAGTATTGCTGATATTACCTCAAAATACCCAGAAGAATATGCTGAGGATCTTTTGGTATTCATGTCTATCAGTGCTGACTTATTCGCCATTCCCAAAATTTCTATCCCCTCTCCTACCAAGCGCTTCTCTTACCTAAAGCTGAGTAATAACTCAAAGCCTGCTTGGTATAAACTTACTTGGGTCAAAGTTGCGCTAATGCCACTGTCTGCACTCTTAGTTCTTGGAAGTACAATATATGCCGGGACCTTAAGCAGCCCAGGAGACAACTTATTTGTAGTTAAGAAAACTACCGAATCTATTCAACTGGCTTTAATTAAAAACCCAGAAAAAGAATTGCGAACTAAGTTAGCCATTACCCAAGACAGACTGCAAGAAGCAGAAACTGCAGTTTTAACTCGCGACCCCAACACTGCTGCAGTTCTTAACGAATTGTCCATTCAAACTCAAAGTACTATAGAGGCCGTTAAAAAAGTTGCGCAAGCTGACAGCAGTCTCAAAAGCGACCCTTCAGTTATCACATCTTTAAAAGATATAGCTAAAAAACAAAAAGAACTGCTCAGCAGTATTTCAAATAGTAATAATGATGAGGCTACTTCTGCAATTACAGAAGCAAGAAAAATGCTTGTTGCAGTAAACGACCAAACCTTAACCACCCTAGATGAAGAAAGTGACGTGGTTACCATAACTGGTTTTGTGACAACATTAGAAAAAACTTTTCTGTTAGTCGACAAGCAAACTCTTAGCATCGACAGTCGAACTAAAGTAATTAAAGATAACGATGTAGTTTCTCTATCATCTTTATCCGTAAAATCTAAAGTCACAGTCGAAGGGCTAAAGGCTCAAGATGGATCCATAACTGCGAAGCTTGTCACCATTGTAGAAACAAAAGTTAAAGAAACAGTAAAAGGCGTCTCTACAAAGAAACCGGCAACAGAAGCCCCAGAGATTGTGACACCAGAAATAGACCCAAACACAGCTACTGGCTCTTACATTATAGAAACACCAGAACCATTATATACACCGTAATCGGCGCATGTCAGACCGGGATTAGTGCAGGAAGGATCCTGCCTTGAACTCGGTTTGACAAAGTGTCTAGCCGATTTTTAACAAAAAAACGACCCAAGTCTAGAGCGCGGGTCGTTTTTGTATTGCCTCTAAAAATGCTATACTAAGATAGTATTTGTGCGCCAAATAATAGTATTTATTCTATATTCTTTAGGAAGTGAGCGACAACTCTGTTGACGCGAACGAGGAGTGGGCAGTCCGCCGTTGGCGGATGATCCACGACCAAATAATGGAGAGGTCGCATAGTGGTCTAGTGCGGTGGTCTTGAAAACCACTGTGTCCAAAAGGCACCGAGGGTTCGAATCCCTCCCTCTCCGCCAGTGGCATGAAAGACATCTGTAAGATGGCTGCCAGGCCACTGGTTTTGATAGGTGGGATGAGAAGAATCCTGACATCAATAATAAAAGCTTCCGAAGGAAGCGAATAGATAGGAAATACATAGCGAAGCGGATGTCCGCCATGGAAATGTTGAGATACAAAGCATGTCGACAATTCCATGCCATTAAAAAAAAATAAATTATGTCTACTTACTCATGGTATGAACAACTTATTAAACCCTCATGGGCGCCACCTTCTTGGCTGTTTGGCCCAGTTTGGTCAGTTCTCTATTTAATCATCGCCATTACCTTTACTTATGCAGGAACTCTTTATTGGAACAAGAAAATTCCATTTATTGTCTTACTCCCCTTTCTGCTAAATTTAGTATTTAATTTCATTTTTACTCCAATCCAATTTGGTTTAAAAAATAACTTTTTGGCTTCAATAGATATTCTCTTGGTTTTAACTACCATTATTTGGTTTATGTGGGCAATTTGGCCTTATGCAAGGACTATTGCATATGCGAACATCCCTTACTTACTATGGGTTTTATTTGCAAGCGTGTTACAATTAACTATAACAATCAAAAACTGGTAATATGCCAAACGAAAATAATATTTCTTGGGAAGCACCTGAGTTTAAAGACTATCAAAAAAATCCAGCCTGGTACGCCACACTAATAATTATCGCAGGCCTTATTGTGGCCTACGAAATTTTTCAACAAGATTGGTTTGGTGCAGTTAGTATCGCCATAATTGCAGGCTTTATTTTTGGGTTTGCTAGACAAAAACCAAACATTATACCAATTGTAATAGACAGCAAAGGAATCTCAGTTAATAACGTGGAGGTCCCTTACACCACCATGAAGCATTTTTGGATTGTCGAAGACGCCAATCATCGCACCCTTAATATTGAAACCAACGCTTACATTAACCGAACAGTGATTGTTGAGCTAGAAAACCAAGATCGCGAATTAATTAGAGAAATATTAAAAACTAAAGTCTCGGAGCATGAAAGTGCCGAGCCAACCTTTGCCCAAAAAATTATGCATCGAATTGGATTTTAATTCCTCCCTACCGATAATTTTATGCCTGACCTAAAAGATCAAGTCAGCTCCATCCCGCGCATTCGCAAGTCCACGGTTGCTTCCTTAACCAAATTAGGAATTACCACAATAGAGGACCTGCTTTTTTATTATCCTTACAAATATATAGACTTTAGTAAACTTAGTTTGATTAAAGATATCCGCGATGGTCAAACTGTGACCATTAAAGCAACTCTTAAAAGCATAAACAACCGTTTTTCATTTCGTAGTCGCCTCTCAGTCTGCGAGGCTCTAGTCACAGACGCCACAGGTTCAATTAAAGTCATTTGGTTTAACCAACCGTACATAAAAAATTACTTGCTTGAGGGAACTGAAGTTCTGCTATCTGGCAAAGCGAGTTTTTACAAAACTTTGCAACTCCAAAATCCAGTTTATGAGAAAGCCGAAGGCGAGACCATTCACACTGGTCGTATTGTCCCGGTTTACCACCAAACACAAAACCTTCCCAACCGTACTATCCGGCGGTTTATTTGGCACGCAATTCCAAGCCTCAGCGAAGTAATAGACCCACTCCCATTGCCAATTCAAAAAACCCATAAATTACTAACCCTATCAGAAGCTCTAAGACAAGTTCATTTTCCAGATACACCACAAAAACTAGAGCAAGCTAAAGCTCGCATTACTTTTGATGAAGCCTTTGTTCAACAATTAGCTGTGGCAAAACACAAACAAACTCTGAGACAGCTTCCAGCGCCTGCCATTCCCGTAAACGTCCCCCTAATTAAAAAAGCGCTCCAAACTCTACCTTTTCAATTGACCAACGGACAAAAAAAAGCCCTGTGGCAAATTGTCCAAGACATGGAGTTCAAGCACCCTATGCATAGGCTTCTTGAAGGTGACGTGGGTAGCGGCAAAACTTTAGTCGCCCTCATTGCAGGTCTTGTGTGTATGAATGAAAATTTTCAAGCTATCCTTTTGGCCCCAACAGAAATTCTAGCCAAACAACACTACGACAGTCTTCGAGAATTCTTAACACAGTTACCAAAACCATACAACAACATTCAAACTGGACTGCTAACCAATCAATATCGCTTAGTTGATAATATCAGCACAACCAAACCTTTACTTAATAAAAAAATACAAACTGGCAAGATAGAGTTTTTAGTCGCTACCCATGCTATTTTTTACTCAACACTTAAATTTTACAACTTAGGGCTTGTTATTATTGACGAGCAACATCGTTTTGGCGTACAACAACGCGCTGAACTGGCAAAACCTTTTCAAAGTCATAAACAAAAAAAACTTCAAGCCCCCCATTTACTGTCTATGACAGCAACTCCTATTCCAAGAACCTTAGCACTCACTGCCTTTGGTGATCTTGATATTTCTATCCTTGACGAATTACCCCGTGGTAGAAAACCAATTACCACCACAATAGTTAAAAATGACCAGCGCACTCAAACTTACGAGTTAATTAAGGCGCAACTAAAACTTGGCCGCCAAGCCTTTATTATTGCTCCCAGAGTTGAAGAAGATTCACAAAGCATCAAAGCTTCGGTCAAGCAAATGTTTGATGAGATGAGCAAAATTTTTACAGGCCATAAACTTGGCCTGCTATATGGCAACATGAAAGGCGCTGACAAAGAAGCAGTTATGACTAGCTTTAACGCAGGAGAAATTAACATATTAGTGGCAACTTCGGTTATTGAAATTGGCATAGACGTTCCCAATGCCACAGTTATGGTTATTGAAGGAGCAGAAAATTTTGGTCTTGCCCAACTACATCAACTTCGCGGCCGTGTTGGCCGAAGCCAGCACCAATCTTACTGCTTTCTATTTAGCTCAAATAACGAACCAGAAAATAACCAGCGCCTACAATTTTTTGCCACTACCACTGACGGTTTTGCATTGGCCGAATTTGACCTCAAAAATAGAGGGATGGGGAGCCTTTTTGGCGAACAACAAACTGGCTTTGCTTTTAAATTCTCCCAGTACTTAACCGTAGAAACTCTAAAAATGGCCAAGCTATCGGCCACAGAAGTGTTGAAGGATGATCCAGAACTAGCTAACTATCCAGCCCTTCAAACCCTAATAGAACCTTATTTAAATAAAATCCATCTGGAATAAAAAACCCTTGACGGTACGGCCTAACTGTGCAAAAATGGGAGTTAGTTACGGACGAAAAGTGATGCCTCCAAAAATCGCCACAACAGGAGAATATTCCGATGGCAACTCAAGCATCATCTGTCGCCGTGGAACAGCGCCCCACAACAACCCGCAGCAAACAGGAGGACGGAAGTATCGGTTATGGGACCCTCAAAGAAGGGCCCCGAGAAATCGGAATCCGCGTCTTTGGGTTCGTTGGAGTAAACAACGTGGTTGTTTGCATCAATGAAACCACGACGCTCAGGACAGTGAGCATCAACAAGACCTGCCTTCGGGACAGTGACCCGAAAAGGTACGGCGATGTTCTGAAGCCACTGCCGACAAATCAGTACACGTTCCCCGAACAGGACTGATTCCATTGCCGGTGCACACAGATTTTGGAGACCCGCTCCAGAAGAAGTGTGCACCGGCTCTCTTCTTTTTAAAATAATTTTTGAACGTCAATAATCTGTTTTACAGAAAGTTGAGAGATATCCGTCTTTAAACCTTTGGTCACAGTATTTGAGACAATTTCAGAAAACCCAAGCTTTACTGCTTCCTTGGCTCGCTTTTCACTTTGAGTCACCCCACGAACCTCACCAAGCAAACCAATTTCTCCAAAGGCCAAGAGACCTTCACTGAGGGCTTTATTTTTAAATGAAGATAAAATAGCCAACGCCACTGGTAAGTCTGCTGCTCGTTCACTAATATTAAAACCTCCAGCAACGTTTACATAAACATCGTGACTACTTAAATTTATTTGTAGAGACTTTTGCAGGATCGCTAAAATTAACTGAAGGCGATTGAGGTCGAAGCCAGAAGTTGTTCTTCGTGGATACCCAAACTGCGATGGGTTTGTCAGTGCCTGAATTTCTAAGATAAGCACTTTGTTGCCTTCTAAAATTGCAGCAGCACAACTTCCCGGAAGTCCAGTCAAGCGATTTTCCAAAAACATAGCCGAGGGATTTTTGACTTCAATCATACCTTGTTCGGTCATCGCAAATACCCCAACTTCCCCACTGCTACCAAATCTGTTTTTACTTGAACGAAGCAATCGCAAACTTAAAAAACGTTCCCCTTCTAAATATAAAACTACATCTACCATATGTTCCAAAGTTTTTGGCCCTGCTAACATTCCATCTTTTGTCACGTGGCCAATAATTAAAATGCTGGTGTGCTGTTGTTTGGCCACGCGCATAAGTGTATTTGTGGCAAACGCAACTTGGCTAACACCTCCCACAACACCACTAACTTCACCAGAACTAATAGTTTGAATAGAATCAATGACGGCAAGAGTTGGCTGTTGGGCAATTAAAGTCGCAACTATCGTTTCTAAATTGGTTTCAGGAAAAACCAGCATGTCACCACTATTTTCTAACCGCGCGCTTCGAAGCTTTATCTGTTGAGCAGACTCTTCGCCAGAAATATACAACACCTTTTTGTTCGTGCCAGCAATATTCACCGCCGCCTGCAGTGCCAAAGTAGACTTACCAATTCCAGGGTCGCCGCCTAAAAGCACAAGAGCCCCAGGCACTAAACCGCCTCCTAGCACACTATCTAACTCAGAAATGCCAGTGCTAAACCTCGCGGTTTTTTGGTCCTCTAATTCTGACAACAATAAAACTTTTCCGGCCGTTGCGCCCAAAGCCGACTTAGTCAAACCAGAAAAAGCCTGTTCGGCCAAAGTATTCCATTGGCTACAAGTGGGGCATTTCCCCTGCCAGCGCGAAGAGGTAGCCCCGCAATTACTGCAAATAAATTGAGTGGTTGGTTTAGCCATATAAAGACAGTATATCTATGATTAAAGATAAATCAACTCTTGTACAAAAGGGATTCTTTACCCTTTCGTAGGTTCAGAATGACGCCCAGAGAATTTAAAAGCCCTATTAAGGGCTTTTAAATACTAGGCACTAGGAACTAGTTACTAAATGCTACTGACTCACATCTATATAATATAACCCCTCATCCTGCATATTCTTAAAAAACAACTTATCGTTAGTCAAATTCAAAAACATTTCACGTGCATCTACAGCCAATCCTGGGTCAATCTGTTTTTGCGTGGCAGTTTGTGAATCAATTTCGTAAATAATATCTTCAGTTAAACCTTTATCTGGCAGGCCTCGCGTTGGTACTGCAGCATAAAGTTTTTGGCTATTGTTAGCCCAAACTACTTTATCAACCGTTGTAAAAACCCCCAAATTTTTTGTCTCACCAGAAACTACGTCGCCAACCCAAAGCTGATACCTCTGGCCATCACTATCCCTGCGACCAAAAACAAACTTCTGACTGTCGGGTGCCCAAAGCACTCCAAAGTTATAACCTTCTTTAACTACAGACTTAAAAATTTGTCCATCCGAAGTTGTTAAGTTAATCGCGTTACGCGAATCTGTACTTGCAAGCCGATAAAATAAAATTGTTCGGCCATCAGGAGAAATATTTAATTCATCATCATTCTCCCATATATCTGCTATCGTCGTATAATTAGTACTGTCGGGGTCAGCAATACTCAACGTAGACTTCCCCTCTTCATCTAACCAAATATAAATTATTCGATCCCCAGTCGGCATCCAATTCACCGAGGTAATTTGACTTGGCAAATCTGTAAAACCACCCTTTAGACTGTCGTACACGCTCCAGGTTCTACTTGTTCCACTTCCAGACTGAACCATAAAGTTATTACCAGAAAGTGGCCAAATAACTTTTGAGCCTCCAGACTTTTGAGGAATTACCAACTCTTTTTTATTTGCCAACAACACTACCCCATTGCCAATCTGCAAATCACTTTGAAATAATTGCCCTTGCTTATTAAAATAAGTAATTCCGTTACCTTGATAAAACAATACCGGACTGACAACCTGGTCTTCAGTTAAGCGAATTGCCTTAACCCCAGTGTTAAAACCAGAACCAGAGTTATTAGGGATTTCATCTTGCGGAGGCTGATTTTGAGTGTCGTCTGTATTTGCCTGAGTATCACTAGGTGTATTTGCATTTTCTTCATCACCAGATTTACTGCGTTGAAAAATCAACACTGCTAGTGTAATAACTATAAGTAAAAATATGCCGCCTAAAATCGCAATCGCTTTTTTATTCATTATATCCTGTTGATTTTTGTATCAAGATACCCATAAATCTTTAACCATATTATATCACACAAGCTCAAATTTCACCAAATATTATGATCTTCAACCAATCTATCCCACTGTCATCCTGAATAAAATGAAGGATCTCAATAATAGGCTCAGAGATTCCTCTCCGCCAGTCGGCGGATCGGAATGACAGTAGAATAGTTATATAATTCTAAAAATCTACTACTTTAAAGCCTCTTCAATCGCTTGTTTAAAAGTCGCGTAACTTTGGGCTCCCTCAAAACGTTTACCATTTACAAATACAGTTGGAGTTGCCTGCACACCATACTGAGTACCACCTTGTGTTTCAGTCTCCACATCTACTTTATGAATTCGGCTGTCAACACAAGTATTAAAGTCAGTAGCGTTTAAGCCGATGGCTTTGCCAAACTTTTTTAAATTAACTTGAGAAAAAGCTCCTTCATTTTCTCCACCTTGGTTGTCGTACAAATAATTATGAAATTCCCAAAACTTCCCTTGATCTTGCGCACACTTCGCCGCTTCTGCAGAAAAATGTGATTCTTCTCCCAAGAAAGCATAATCCTGATATGAAAATTTAACTTTACCAGTATCTACATAGTCAATTTTCAACTGTTTATAAACAGTATCGTATAATTTTTTGCAAAATGGACACTGGAAGTCTGCGTACTCCACAACTGTAACTTTTGCGTCCTTATTTCCCAAAATAGGCGCAGTGTCAGGAAGTTTCAAGTCAACTTGTTGTGGAACCACTGGTGCCTGCTGACCTGCCGGAACAACGCCAAGTTTAGTTTGACTTGTAAGAACAGTGTCTAATTTTGTAGAAATTGTTTTAGTGCTATACCAGACCACTCCACCAATAACCCCAGCTCCAATAATAATTGCCAAGAAGGCAAACAGGCCAATTATCAAAGCCACGCCAAATAACCTACGGTCCTGTGGTGTTAAATTTATTTTTTTTGCCGTAGCAATCTCTTCGGCAACTGGTTCACTAACTACATCATCATTTTCGTTTTGCATAAATCTCCTTTATCGAATATTAATTGATTGTTCATTTTCAACTGCTTCTTCTGGAATTATATCATATGGAGGACAAAAACTAAGTCCATAATTTTTTTGATTATCTTGTTTAGAACTACCTGGTAAAGACAAGCCTAATGATACTGACAACTTACAAGCATCGGCTTTTTCAATATCAAGTCTTTTTAAAAAATCCACTTCAGCAAGTTTTCTATTTTCTAAAATAGGTTTAGCCATAATTAAAATGTAGAAAGTTTGGTTATCATCATCAAAAAATGTAATATATTTATCATTTTCTTCTATAAATACATCGCCAGTCTCTTTTGAAAGAACCGAGGGCAATTGATGAAAATCATTTACAGCAACGATTGCACCAGAAGATGTTTCTAATTTTAGTTTCGCAGTTTTTTCTGAATCCTTGCTAAGATAGTAAAAGACACTCGCTAAAACTAAGAGCAACAAAATTATTATCCCTATTATTATAATTATGTTTTTTTTAGTCATATTTATTGTCCGCACTTTCCAGAGGAATACTCTAAATAATAACGTGAACCAGTAACAACATAATTGCGGGTTTGGCAATAAGTCGCGCTTGCCGCACAATCATTGGTCACATTACTTCCAGGTATACAGGCTGTTTGAGCACCGCTCGTAAAAGGACATTCCCAAAAGAATTTTCCTGGACAAGAATTACTTGATCTCCAAGGGCCTCCAGGACCTTCACCAGCATTGTAGGCAGCCAAAATATTCCCAATATTATTCCCAATATGTGGTTGGTTTGGAATTTGTGATAAATATTTAGTACCACAAAAAATATTTGCTCGCGGGTCACAAGCATCACTAAACGAACCGCATCCTAATCCAGCCCATGTTCCTGGTATAATTTGCATTAAACCTTTAGCCCCAGCGGAGCCGTATCCAGTCTGACAATTTCTCCAACCACTTTCTTTTTGAATTACTGCCCTAATTAAACTAATATCAACACTATATGCGCGGGAAGCCTCAGCAACAATTCTATCTAAATCGCCATGATTACAAGTAGCAGTTCCCCCTAAATCACATCCGCCACTACAAACACCACCGCCAGAACCCTGAACAATTACACACTGTCCTGATCCAGGACCAGGCTCAACACCGCCACCCCCACCTGTCCCGCCACCGCCGAAGAGTCCTCCGCCGCCAGCACTAAGCGATAACTTTCCACAAATTTCGCTGAGAGCTTGAAATTTTTCTAAACCGGGAACAAAATAAGTAGCGCCGGGAACGTAAGAAGTTATATTGCCTGCTGTAGAAATCCACTGCGCTCC
The DNA here is from genome assembly GCA_964617815.1 of uncultured Candidatus Saccharibacteria bacterium. GTDB lineage: Bacteria > Patescibacteriota > Doudnabacteria > UBA920 > UBA920 > CAZTXY01. The sequence continues at coordinate 110,359 of CAZTXY010000001.1, forward strand.
AGGCAAATTACAAATGACAACAAAAAATAATGCAATCCAAAGAGCTATCCCTATTAAGTATATCGCATTTAGCACTCCTGTGATAAGCATTTTTATCCACCCCATTGGCTGACGAATCCCAATAATAGAACCAACTAAAAATGCATCTAAAACAATTAGCGGGAGAAAGCCGATGGGGATAAGCACAATAGAAAGTAAACACAAAATGCATATAGCAATCAACCACACCGCCATATCGTCAAGGCCAGACTTAATGACAGCCTTAGCACTTTCGATAGCAATATTAATAGCAACACCAACACCGGGTGCAACATTGGCGGCAGTAGCCGCTGTTTCAGCAACTGCAGCTGCGGCATCAATAGCAATATCGGCACCTAACTTAGCAGTCTCTGTAACTTTACCAAGACCACTTGCTTCTTCTATCTTATGTTTGCGATTTGCAATGTCAGCACCTGCATCAATTACAGCGCCACCAATGGACAATGCCCCAGAAATATTCGCAGCTTTACTCCCAGCTTCTGCCCCCGCTACACCAGCTTTTATAGCATTACCAGTAATTCCAACTCCGGCTTTAGCAGCTGTTCCAGCCACTTCTGCAGCCTCAGCTCCACCACGAATAGCTCCTGCAGCCGCACGTTCGGCCCCGGCTCCCCGGCCCACAGTCCGAGCAGCTCCGCCTAAGCGAGCTGCATCTTCAACACCTTCTTCAGCTAACTCTTCGCCTGCTTTAACAGATGCTTTTCCCGGAGCACCGGGCTGCCCTTCAACAGTTTCTGATTTTGGAACGTCATCTGGAGACTCAGCCTTTGCTTTTGCTTGATCACGCTCTTTTACGCGCTTATCGTAATCTTTCTTGTGACGCTCTGCAAATTCAACCGGGCCTTCCTTTTCCTCTTTTTGTTGCCCTTGTTGTGCGTCGTTTCCTGTTTCTGCTTTTTTTTCTGAACCATCTCCTTCTTCATCCGGACTTTTTAGCCGATCTTCAGTTAAACTTTGATCATTTTTTTGTGCTTGGTCGTCTAGAGCATTTTCTTTAGAAAAAGATTCATTGTTCGAAGAAGTTTGTTGTTGATTAATATTTTGATTATCATTGAAAGCTGATGCATTATCTCCGCCTGTATTGCTAGGTGTGGTCTTGCCACGAAAAGGACTAACTGTGCCAGGTTGTGAAGAGGACCCCCCATTTCCTTTTTGCTTAAAATCAACTTGAGTAACCTTAGTTTTTACTTTTGGATCATTAGAAACAACCGTGACAGGTTTATCACTTTCTGCATCTCCACTTTTTTTTGGCACAACGCGCATAGCAGCGCGGGGCTGGCCATCACCCTGACTGCCTCCTTGAATAACAGAAAAGCCTGGCTGCTCTCCAGCCGATTGTTCTTCGTTATCTACATCGGAGTCGGTTGGCAGTCTTGCCAGGTTATCATTCGCCATAAATTTGTACTAACCTAATTATCCTGCAAACTGGTCTTTGCTTTCTTGAATTTCCAGTAACTGTTTCGGGTCTGTTGTAATTATTTGGTCTTCCATGTAGGAAGCGTAAATTTTGATAGCCGCATGCTTAAGTCCAGCAAAAAATATTCCTTCACCAACATCACTTTCAAGTAATAAATATTTCTCACCTTCAGTTAAAAAGAAAGTTTCAGCCACAATATCCACAGACGCAGGACTTTGCTTAAGAAGTAACTGAATTGAAGAGTTTGTGACAATTGGTTTGCCGTACGGACTACTCATAAAATCTGCGACATCCTGAGTGATTGTTGTAAGACCAAGATAATATTTACGAGCGCGCTTGGCAATTCCATACACAAACCGAGCGGAGTCTTCGTGTTGCATAAGTATCCAAGCTTCATCAAGTACTAAGATACGGCGCTTCAGCTCGCTTCTAACCACATTCCAAATATGTCCTAAAATTAAATACATTGCCACTGGCCTTAGCTCGTCTTCTAAATCGCGAATTGAAAAAACTAAAAGCTGATTATTTAAAACAACGTTGCTTGGCTGGTTAAGAAGCCCAGCAAAAGTTCCTTCGGTAAACTTCGAGAGACGCTGAGCTAAACTTTCCGCACCCACCATATCACCTAAGACAGAAACTAAATCACTCATCACCGGATAGTCAGTGGTCTTAAGTTCCATGCCAGGAGTAATATCTTTGTTCGCATACGCCTGCCAAATAGCTTTATCAAGTAGCGCTTCTTCAGTTGGATCTAGTTTACCTAAAACTAAATTCATCAGCCCCAAAAGTCCAATCACCGCACTGCGCATGGTGTCACTACTGTCTTCACCTTCAAGACCAATAGGTAAGTCAAAAGGATTAATGCGGTAGTCTGAGTTAAGCGAGATGCTTAAATATGTTCCACCAACCGCGTCGGCTAAATGTTTATATTCATTTTCAGGATCCACAATTAAAACTTCAATGCCAACCATCAAAGAACGCAGGACTTCTAATTTCACCGCATACGATTTTCCGGCACCAGACTTAGCAAAAATTACAAAATTAGCATTTTCCATCTTAAACCGGTCAAATAAAATTAAACCGTTGTTGTGCCGGTTAATCCCGTAAAGTACTCCATCATTTCCAGTTAAATCCGAAGACACAAAAGGAAAAGTTGTCGAAAGGGGGCTGGTATTTAGATTATTTGCTACACCTAAATCGTCTAATTGCATTGGCAATGTCGAGTTAAACCCAGGTTGCATTTGCATTAAGGCTCTCTTTGTAACCACGAGCTTCGCACCAAGTGCACTTTCAAGAATAGTTGACTCTTTGTCGAGTTCGCGAAGATCTTTAGCATACAAAGTAAAATACAAAGCAAAACGAAAATACTTTTCAGTACCTTGCAATAAATTATCGCGCAATTCCTCGACGTCGTGATATCCTGTTTCCAGTAATGGATCACGTACCAAACCTTTTTCTCGGTTAATCATCATTTGTGAACCAATCTCTCCAACCTTCCCTTTCAACTTTCTCAAGATTGTTCCAGAGTCAATTGGGTAAATAAACATTGAGACATCTAATGCCCCTTGAGAGTTGATAACAAACGACAACCAGTTCGAAGATAAATAACGTGGGTAGGTTAAGACAAAAAAACTACGCGCAAATTTTCCATTCAACTCAAAATGGTCAGCCTCAAACTTCAAGCTTGCAGGCGCTATAAGGTCTTTAAGCGAAGTTAAACCTTGCTTATAGCTATCTTCAAGAGTACTAAGCTCTTTTCGAGTCGCCTCTTTACTCTTGCGCTCCTCAAGCTCATGCTTTTTCGCTTCTAATTGTTCTTCTGAAAGGTTAAACCAAGACATATAGTTAACTCACTTCATTATTATTTCCAACAATCGCTATTTCTCCTAATTTTCCAGCATCGATTAGCGGTCCCGACTCAAAATTATACGAATTATAAAATAGCTCAATCAGCTGTTCGGTATTTAGTCGCACTGCACGCAAACTCATCCCACCTAAGTTATTGGCAACACTACCAGCCCGTTCATCAAGTAAAGTTCTAACTTTTTCAAAATTTTCCAGCCTTTGGGCAATTTCCCGTGTTTTAGTACTTTTAAATAATCTTGCAAAAAATCCCGCTTTAGGAGGAAAAATATTTTGGGGCAATGAAATAATAATGTAAAAATTTTTATTCATTATATTTGCGCTCTCAACTAAATGGCTAATAAACTCAATGTACTCACCAGTTTGAATGCGTAGCAATTCATTAGGCTGTTTTTCCATTAAGTGTTTTAAACTTTCGGTGTAGTCACCAATATCCATTCTTCGACTCTGCATTAAAACTTGGATTGGAAAATCCAACGAATTAATAAACCGCTGATATGCAACAATTAAAGCATCTTGTTCATCCTGACTCTTAAGATCAAAGTTTGTGCTTGAAACAGCCACCACGGCACGCAGGGTTCCGTCTTCCATAACAACACAGTCGTTGCGAATTTCATAAAATCGCAAAAATGATTGCGTTGGTTTTAAAATTGGTTTATTTGATTTTTTGTTTGAAAAAAGTCCCATAAAATAAATTAAAGTGGTTTATCTGCCAAAGCTGTCTCTGCAGCACCTTGCTGTGAAAGAGTGTAATTAAGTTTATGAAGCCTGACCGTTGCACTTTCCTGCTCTATTTTTGGAAGAGTAGTATCTGCTTGTTTTGTTTCTTGATCCATTAAAATTTGGTGAGAAGAATCTAGCCCTTGTTTTGAAAAAATTAGAACTCTTGGGCTGACCATATACTGCAAATACGGGTAGAAGGTTGAATATAAAGGCCGACCGTTAATTTTTGCGAAAGTCAAAATTAACGCTGGCATTCCAAAAATTAAAAAGGCAAAGATGCCAACAATAATACTTTTTGTTCCTGTATAAAGCAAAAATGTCAGTGCGGCACCTGCACCTAAAATACCAAACTGCTTTAAAGTCAGTCCAGCTATGATTTTGTCTTCTACATCTGTAAATTGTGGGACGCTATATTGCATTCGTCTCTTTTTAGTATATCACACTATTTGCTTAATTGATCGCTCTAATTTACTTGAGTAGCACGCAAGACATCAATAACTGCTTCAAAATCTGTTTTAGACATCCCGCCTAAATTTGCTGTAGTATTTGGGTCTGAATGCATCAATGCTTGCTGGCCTGCTTTCATATACTCTTCATACAAAGGACTTTTTTCTAACAAAAATAAAACTGAAAAATATCCAAACTTTTTAACTAAGGACCTCATGGCTTCAAGTAAATCATCTTTCCCAAGTGACATCACTGTCGACCGATTTAAGTGCTCTACATCTTCTAAGGATTTAAGCTCGAGCGGAACTTCACTTGAAAAATTAGTTTTCGCCACTTCCATTTTCTGGGGCAACTCACTTAAAGAGCTATGCTTAAGCAAAGCGCTATAGTCAGTCTGCTTAGTGACAACTTTTTGCAAATGAACAGGGGTTATTGGCTTCAACCCTGCTTTCACCAAAGGTAGGCCTGCGGTAGGGTTAGGACGAGCATTTATTGATGCCAAAGGCGCTGTCGCAATACTAGGTCTTGCAGGAGAGTTAAGTTGATGATCAAAATCTTCTTGACCACTTTCCAATTCTTTTTCTGTCATGACCTGTGCCAAACTTTTTGCAAAAGCCCCTGTAGTTTGACCCTTGTCTTCGTGCCTAAATGTTTTCACCTGAGAACTTAAAGTTTGCTGAGGAGCACCCAAATTATTTGGTAAATTAGTTATATGATGAAGGCGGTTTGCAGTTAGAGGAGCAGAAGCCACTGGCTTAAGAGATGCTGAAATTGGCCCAGGTTTTGGGCGCTGTTGTGTTTCTGGTAATTTTGCAATGACCACGCTAGAAGACGGCGCAGATAAAATAGTGACTAAGTCACTTAGCTGTTTGTCATTCATCACCGGCAAACTCTCAAGCCATGTTGTTTTTTCATCGGGCTGGAGTAATTTTGAAAAGGCAATAAGATTTTTAATTTTTTCTAGCGGTATAGAAGTCATTGTTTGCCTTATAAATCTTGAGACTCTTTACGTTTTTTTAAATCCTGTAACCGTTGCTCAATTTGCGAAGCTTCTAGCGCTCGCTTTTCTTGGCTTTGTTTTTTCATCTTTTCTATATCTACACTCCCTGCTCCACCACCAAGACCAACACCAGAAGATGGCACAACATTTCCAGCTAAGTCAATTGATTGCCTAGTAGTTCGATTATTAAGCAGGTCTTGCAAATTTACAGTTGGACCAAAAGGATTAGCCCGAGAAACTCCACTCATTGGCTCTGACTCTGTCTCTGGACTTATTTCTGCAACTGAAGCTTCAGCTTTTTGTTCATCTTGTTTTACTTCCGAAGCTGTATCTAAGTTTATAGAAGACAGTGGCTGAATATTTTGTAATAACTCTGGGGGAAGACGAACTGGTTTTGGCGGTGTGGGAACTTGTTCCAAAATTGAGGCAGCTTTAGCATTTATTTTGGCTTTTGGTGGTTCTGGCGGAGTTGGTAATTCCACTGGACTAAACTCGGAGTCTGTCAAAGAAAAATCTTTGGCTTTTGAAGCGAGAAGCACATCTCTTGTGTCTTCGTACTTTTCAATTTCATCAGGATCAACTTCCGGCTTAAGTAGCCACTTATAAAATTTTATCAACTCAGTTAATAACTTTTTATCCTGTGGTGATAAACTCGCAACATTACTAGACTTTGTCATGTAGGCCGCTTCATCAAATACAGATGTAGCAGAGAGTGGTTTAGCAATAAAATCACCGTAATCTAAAATCCAATTTTTAATTACTGGTTGATACTGCTTACCGGAAATAACTAACGCTTGCGTTCCTAATTGTTCTTCATTTTGTTTAAGACTAGAGACAAGCGGTAGACCCCAATTTTCTTTATTCTCACCATACTGATAATAATAAACCCGCTTAAATTCCATGCGCACATCGCCTGCATGCATTAAGTAGAGTAGGTTGTACCGAATTAAACCAGAGAGCTCCTCCAGTGGAAATTCTTTAAACAGCTTGACTTCAAACTCAAGCATGGCCTGCAGTAAAGAAAGATCTGCGCGAATTTTGCCCTTGTTTACAAGCGTCTTTACATCAACAACCATTGGTACCAAATACTTCCCAAAGTCATAATTTGGATCATCAAGTCCTGACACTAACAACTCCGTTAAAAATTCTGGTTCATTGCCAATTGCCAATTCCGGTAACTCTACGGAGTCTTTCATAACTTGGAAGATATAGCGGTGCATTCGAGGAAGATCTACCTTATGAAGCCACATATACAAAAACTTTTTTGTATATGTTCCCATAGAAAGAACATGCGAAACTAACCACTGTTTTTCAGTGTCACTAAAGCCTGATGCTGCTATAGCAGTTGTTAGTTCTTTATCATCCATAGACTATAATCCTGCGATTACTTGATTAACCATATTATCTATCGTAGTTGTATTTATTGGGGCGCCAGAAATTGTGCGAGTCGCAAATTTCCCACCAAGCAAAGTTTCCAAATCACTTTTTAAGAGAGCTCTCTTTGCTGGATCCTTCAAATCCTCACCGGCGTGAGTCGAACGAACTGTATTAACACTTTTAATAATATCTTCTGTTAAATCTTCCTCTTCGGCTTTACTAATTGTTGGAATGCCTGCATCCCTAGTGTTTAACCGATCTGCAAAACTATTATGCACAAATGTCTTTGCAGAATCGAGCATTGCATCTCGAGCTTTAGTATCTGCAACCCCACTAAATGCATCCGCTAACTCTGTATCATTAAAATGACTAATTTTACTCAAAACTCTATTAGCTTTATTCTGAACTTTGCCACGAACCTTACCCTCTAACCCATCATAGGCTATTCCAAATTGTTCATATTTATCATCCTTAGCTAACACACTTGCCACTGGATCTTTAAGTTTTTCTGGAATTTTTGAATAACTATTACCACTGAAGTTTACCTTTGCATAACTCCCTGCAAAAGCTCTAAAATTCCTTTCAGCCTCATCCTTAACATCAGCTTCGGTAAAGTTTTTCCCTTTCTTTCTATACTCCTTAACCAATTTCTTTTGCATGCGATTGATAAATTCATTTCTCTTAGTTTCATCGCGTAATGCATCTCCAATTGCTTCCTGCTGATCTGCTCTAATATGAGTATTTTCCATTTCAGCTTTTCGTGCATCAGCAGTCAAGGCTAATTCAACAAGTCTGTCATTTGCCTCTACATCACCACTAGCCGTAGTAGCAACAAATGTAGATGCTGGGGTGTCTTCAGCAAGGGCCTTTGGAGACATTTTAGCTACAGCTTTAGCCTGATTTTTACTCATAAGAAATGCCGCTTCACCATTACGCCACTGTTCACGTTCTTCGGGAGTTTTAAGTTTTTTATACTCTTCAGCAAACTTTTCTTTGCGAATAGACTCAAGTTTTGCCTCAGAAACATTTGGGTCTCTTAGTCTCTCTGCATCTGCCTCTGCGTCAGCCGCTGTTTTTGCAGAATCAAACAAAGATGCTCCACCAGCCGGTCCAACATTATCGCCAATATGTGCCAACCTTTTACTCTCATCATAACGAAATGCTCCTCTGATCCATTGCTCACCACTCTTACCACCAATTTCATCAAGTTTTTTACCCAACACACCTGTTGAATAAGAATCCAACTGACCGTTATTAACCATGCCTTGCATAAACCCTCTCATGCCCTCGTCCGTAGCTGCAAATTTGAGTGCTTGAGCTAATTCTTTCATTCCACCTTGCTCAGCAATTACTTTAATAGTAGCCTGAAGTTTTGTGCGATCTTCCTGGTTTAAATTCTTTTTCTCAGAAAGTTCTTTAACCCTTGCAATGTTTCGAGCAACATCCTCCTTTGTCGCCTCTTCTTGTTGTTTATCTACAGACTGTTGCATAAGCTCAGCGAGTTTGTATGTTTCATCACCTCGAGTAAATGGAAGTCGTGAAGCAACGTCTGTAGCCGCAGCACGAATTTTTTCTTGATCTTGTTTTTTTGCATTTGTCCAATTATCAAGAACTGCTTTTCCCGATGAAATTGGGTTAAACAAAGCTGAAATAGTGCGTCGTTTTCGTGAATCTGGGTCTACTGCTAAATACTCAGCGGTCTTTTTGCCTTTGTAGGTATTTGCTATTTCTCCACCCTTCTTAGCTACCCAAAGTGGACTTTTAAATCCTTTTTCTGCAAAGTCACCAATGGCTTTAGACCCAATCAAAGACAACGAGGAAGTGGCCTTCATTCCAATAATCAAAAATATCATCACAAGCAAGTTTGAGCCAATGGTAAATACAAAATCTGAAATATTTTGATACTGCGTCGCAAACCCAGGATTGCTTCCACCACTAACTAAATCTGCCATGATTGATTTGCTTAAACTAATATCAACTTCTGTACTCCCATTCGATGAAATAAACGCGGCGATGTTTAAAAAGAAAGCTAAAATAACCGCATAAAAAGCATACTTAAGAAACTTATCCCACCACATTTTTTGAAAACTTTTTGTGTTTGGCAAAACTCCTGCCACATAAGCCAAAGGTGACAGCATGAGTAAAATCCACAGCGCAATAATCCTAATAAACAACATTGCTGCTACGGCAACAAACAACACGCCTGTTCCCAAAGCCATCGCCAAACTAACAAATGGTAAAAATAAATTTCCAACACCTTGTCCTGCTGTACCTGGTGTTATAATATTTTTATAAGACTTACTTAAATTATTTAATGACGGACCAGCAATAAGCACATAGGCCAGTCGGCGCACTGGCGTATATTCAAATGTCCCATCAGTTTTTGGGGGTGGGAGGAGCTGAGTCTGAACTGTATCGGCAAGACCCAAAATAGACTGCCCAATAACCAAACTAAAGTTAACTAGGACAGCTGCAATTATTAAGTTAACCAATAACTGCTTATACTGGTATCCTTGCACACGAAAAATTGTGGCTAGTCCAATAACTAACAAAACAAGGATGAAGAAAATGTTACTAAGATTTCGCAGGACAATCCAGCCGGGCAAAATCACCGCAACAAAAGAGTCTTTGTAAGTTTGAATTCCAATTAATGCTTCTATCAGTGGAACGACTAAACTTAGTACCACAAAGGCTACAAGACTAGATACAACCGCAATAACTGTACTAAAAATAGCTGTTAAAGTATCCAGTAAAGTATTAGCAATCACGCTCCCAAGACTTGGTCCTCCACTGGCAGGCGGAACAACTGGTGGAGTACCAACATCTTCTAAGGGTGTCGTTACAGGGTGATCATTACTTGTCTGGTCAATCTTTATTGTTACATTTTCACCAATTTTATGAGCCGTGCCTCCTTGCGGTGTAACAGTAGCGGAAAGAACCATTTCAGCTGGCGGAGAAGTGCTTCCAAGGGCTTGTTGAGTTGTAACTGTATTCCCAGCACGATATGCATAGGCCGGCTTACCGTCAACTTGAATGAGAACTGCTTTATTGACTGAGTAAGAGATTGTAATGCCAGGAGTAAAGGTAAGCGCAAAAACAACATTATCTAAATTTTGACATTCAGTTGATGCATCACCTGGTAGTATCACTTCTGCCCTAATTATAAATTGTTCAGTAAGCCCTACCACAGCTTTATTTGTTTGAACCTGAGAACTTGCAATATTTGCAAAACAGTCTGTGCCCGTAGCACCACCCTTAGGCAAAATAAAAACATTATACGCTTTTGTGACTGTTTGATTTGTAGAATCTTTTAACGTTACTGTGAAATCTACTTTCTTATTTACATCACCTTCTGGTGGAATTCCACCAACTTTACCAGTGCTATCAATTCCAAGCCAAAAAGGTAAGGCGGGTTCTAAAGTCCAAGTATAAGGTGTCGTTCCTCCAGCTCCTGATAGCTGAGTACTATATTCCTTACCTACCTCGGCCTCAGGCAAGCGCTCTGCATCAGGTTGAATTGCTAAACCTTCTGCTACTGAAACAATAACTGTTTCTGGCAAGACTCTCGTAAAACCAAACTCTTTTACTGTCACTTTTAAGGTATAAGCGCCTATGGCATTAATTGACATATTTGCCTCACCACTAAATCCTTGCGGACTTGTATTCCTGTATACAGAGCCAGAAGTCGCCTCTGCAATGTTTGTAGGCTGATTAGTACCTTGTTCTAAAAATTTATAACTAAAACTAATATTAGATGCGGCATTTGCTGTACAGCCTGGTGGTGATACGTTTGGTTCCACAAATACGTCGGCCTTAAAAGATTGGCCTTTACTTACTTTTACTGGCCCCTTAGAACCATTAATAAAAATATTGCTTGTTTTAAATGGAGGCGTTGTAACTGAACACAATGCTAAAGCCAATTTGGGTGGAACAAGAAAAGTGCCTAATCCAATAAGCAAAAAGGCTAGAAAGGAAAGGGCTGATTTTGTTTTAAATTTTTGTTTCAAAAGCACAGAATTTATAGCTAAAAAGTCTTAAAATTAGACCAAAAGTTAGCTTTATTATATCACAACAACTCCATTTTTTCCAAATTTTAACAAAAAAGCACCGAGAAGTCTCTCGCGTGCCAAAAAACTCAAATATTGCAAAGCACTTTAGCCTCGTGGGCGAATAAATTGCGTTTTAATTTTTGGAACAATCTCAGTTTGTTGAGACTCCGGAATTTTGTTTTCAATAACTGGTTTGGAAATAGGTTTAGTAACTGCAGGTTGAATTGTCGTAGTATTTGACGAAGCCGACGCCCCCACACCCTGCAATTTTGCTTTACCACCTGGTAAGCTAAAACCATTTTGCACCATTACAAACAAAACCAAAATAGCCGCACTCCCCCCAATTGCTAAAAGATGGGTAAGCCCAAAACCAAATTTTGTGTTACTACTCATCATATTTTATTGTTTTTTTGTTTCGGAAAACTTTACTTTCCTATAGTATAGCATATTTATCGTCTTTCTGCAAGCTTTTACTCGCAACAAGGTTTTTATATAACGCTATCCACTGCTCCAGCGACAATTCTTGCGGACGCGCCTGGGGCTTAACTTCAATTGTGTCTAGTAATTTTAAAACAACATCTTTTTCAAGTCCATAATTATTCGTTAAAGTATTATGAATTTGTTTTCTTTTTCCAGCAAAACAACTGCGCACAAGTCTAAAAAACTTTTTACTGTCCAAATCTTTAATTTTACTCTCCCCTTGCAAATGAATTTGCAAAATACTACTGGTAACTTTCGGTACCGGAAAAAAATCTCGCGCAGGAACAGTTTGCAAGATTTTAGCACTGCCATACAACTGAATAGACAAACTTAATAAATTGTTTCTCCCCGCTAATGCTACAGCATTTTGAGCAACTTCTTTTTGAATCAGTATTGTTATCGTAATAGGCTTATGCTTTGCTAAAAGCAAAAGTTGGATAATTTTTCCTGTAATATAGTAAGGAATATTAGCCACCACATGATAGCGCGGGTAATCGGCCAAGGCATCCTCAAAATTAAAACGGAGTGCATCTGCAATTTCATATTGAAAATTTTTGTGCGCTTTTTTTAGGCCTTTTAAAATTGACAAAAAACGTTTATCTTTTTCAATAGCCAAAACAAATGCCGACGTATCCAGTAACCTACTCGTCAAATTTCCAATCCCGGGACCAATCTCCAAAACTGCATCCCCTGACTGCCTTGGCACGCTGTCAACCATATCTTGTAGTACAAAATCGTTAAGCAAAAAATTCTGCCCAAAAGTTTCATTTGGTTTAAGCTGATAGCGTTTTAATAGGTCTTTTAATTGCTCAATGGTCATAGGTATTTGTTATGCATTACTATAACTGTCTACTTACTGTCATCCTGAATGAAATGAAGGATCTCAAAATGTAGATTGAGATTCCTCGACAAGCCTGCCTGCCGGTAGGCAGGCTCGGAATGACAATGCGGATGGAAGACATCACAAAATAATTAAAACGGCATAGCTTCATAGCTAAGTTGCCCGTCACCGCCACGCAAATGATTCGTATTATTACTTTGAACATGCTCTAGCGGGAGAACTGCTAAAATACGCGACGGACTATTTGTTTGAACTGTCCCGTAGAGCTGTCTTGTCTGCGCATAAACTAAGTATAACTGTTTTCTTGCTCTAGTCACACCAACATATGCCAACCTCACTTCTTCTGCCAATTGAGTTGGGTCAAGGAGGCTTCGACTATGTGGCAAGACTCCTTCCTCAAGCCCTACAAAAAATACCGTATCAAACTCCAAACCTTTTGCGCTGTGAAGAGTCATTAGCGTTACCGCATCTTTTGAATGCTCTAAGCTGTCTATATCCGTAACCAAAGCAACTTCTTCCAAAAACGAAGGTAAACTCTCTTTCCAACTTTGCCCAGAAAATTTTGTTGCGACTGTAAACAATTCTCTAACATTATCAACTCGAGTTGCTCCTGACTCAGTCCCGTCATCTAGCCAAACTTCCATGCCAGTTTTTTTGAAAATTAACTCCATTAAATCCAATAATTCAAACTCCAAAGCCAATTGACCAAAACTTTCAATGAGTTGAAAAAACTGCTTTGTTCCTTGATGTTGCTTTGCCGGCAAACTAATTTTTTCTAAAGCGACTCTGAATAAAGGCAAGGTAATAGTTTCCTCGGCTTTTTCTTGGATGGGGCTGGAAGCAAAATCTAAAATGAATTTTTTAATAACTTGGTAAGACTTGTCACCAATGCCACGAGCTGGCTCGTTTATGACGCGCTTTAAACTTACTAAATCACGAAAGTTCATAACAAGACGTAAATACGCCAACATGTCTTTAATTTCTTTGCGTTCATAAAACTTTAGCCCACCGATAATCTGGTATGGAATTCCCGAGGAAACCAAAGCTTCTTCAATGCTACGAGATTGCGCATGGGTACGATAGAGCACCGCAAACTGATCAAGTGGCTTGTGGTCCAGCGGTAATTGAAGACTAGATATTGCCCCAAGGTCACTGCTAGCTCCAAGCTTGCGTTGCTTTTGCAAAAATCGGTCTAAAATAGAAACGGGTTGGTCTCCACTTTCATCTTCCATGGGTTCGTACTCAATTTCTGGAGCATCTGTAACACTTCTAATAATAGTTCTGGCTACAAAAAAACTTTCAGCACGTTCATCTTGCACTTGTCGCAAACTAACTTTTGGGCCATCGTCATTTTCTGTCCACAGTTTTTTTGGTTTTTGCTCACTGTTAAGTGCTATGACTCGATCAGCCACTGCTAATATATTTTTAGACGACCGGTAATTCTGCTCTAACTTAATCACCAAACTTTTGGGATAGTCTTTTTCAAAATTTAAAATATTAGCAATCGTGCTACCACGAAAACCATAAATACTCTGGGCGTCATCTCCCACCACAAAAATATTATCGCTACTAATTAAAAGCTGAAGCAAAGCGTACTGCGCTGGATTAGTATCTTGATACTCATCAACTAAAATATATTGAAACAGTTGTTGGTATTTCTGTTTCATATCTGGTCTTGCCGATAAAAGTTTAATTACCAACATTAAAAGATCATCAAAGTCTACGGCATTTTGGGAATATAAATAGTTTTGATATCTACTATAAACGCTTTGCACTAATTCGTGCAAAGAATTGTCCAAACCAATATTAAACTCTGTGGGGGTTTGTACATTATTCTTAGCCATACCAATATATGCGCGAAATAAACTAGGAGGGAAACGTTTGCCAATTTCTAACTCATCACATATTTCACGCAAAATCTTAAGTTGATCATCACTATCAAAAATTACAAAATCTGAGGAGTAACCCAATGCGCCAATTTCTTTACGCAAAATTTTGGCGCAAACAGAATGAAACGTTCCCAAAGTCGGCAGGACAACAGTTACTTTATCCTTCCTACTTTCTGCATTTAACTCCGGATTCACCAACTGATAAACACGATTTTTCATTTCCTTTGCCGCTTTATTCGTAAATGTTAACGCTAAAATATGTTCAGCAGAAATTAAACCTTGCTCTATCAGATAGGCAATTCGGTAGGTCAATACTCGTGTTTTACCAGAGCCAGCACCAGCTAAAACAAGCACCGGACCCAAAGGCGCGGTGACGGCTTGCTTTTGCATATCATTGAGAACTTTTAGATCCATAGTTATTGTAGTATAGCAAACTTATACCAAGACCTTTACTTTAGGTAGGAAATCTTAATTATGCTGATTTTGCTTAAATATAAGCCAAAAGTTATTTTAAATGCCTAAAATATGGGGGCAATGGGCAGGTGTAACCCAAAACTCTTGATAGACAAAATAGGCTTTGCTAAACTACTTAAGTAGTAACCACAACCAGTCGCAAAACTCAAGCTTTTTTTGTTAATTGGAGGTAAAAGCTAACAGAAATGCGACTTGGTATCTAACACTTTATAGCGCCATTTAGGCGTCAGTAAAAATGCAAATTTTTACTAAAAGATAATATAGACTAGAAGTCTATAAAAATGTTAGGTAAAGGAGACTGTATCTTACAAGTTAGTCACTGGGTATCTGTATTCTCGCGCAAGGCCAAGACCGCTTGGTTTGTCACCCAATATTTTGCCAAAAAATTTCTGGTGGTTTTAAACTCAAGACTTCCAGGTATCACTAAACATTACGCTAACAACTTTCCAGCAGTCCATCTTCGAATGGATCGTTGGTTTTATTTTTCTAACTTTTCCAGTGAACTCGTTTTTATAGCGCTTGTAGTTTTTGTTTCTATATTTAGCATTTGGAATTTTCAAATAAGCTCCGCTTCAACTGATCAAAGCTTAGCAATGAAACTACTGTCTTATCACAGCGATCTAAACCCAAAACTCTACGCTCAAAGTAACACTATTAAAACAGTTGTTGTGGGCAATAATAGGTTTGTTTCTGAAGCCTATGCGGAAGAAAGCCTCACTCCACAAATCTCTGAAGAAACAACTGTCAACTTAGTCGAAGAAGAAGAGGACGTAATTGTAGACAATGCCATCACCAATCCAAATGGTTCTGATGCCCAAAAACTTCTCCACAAACAAATTCAAATTTATACTACGCAGCCTGGAGACACATTAGCTAAAATTTCCAAACAATTTGGCATAAGCATGAACACTATTATGTGGGCCAATGGTTTATCTGGTAGCACTATTAAACCTGGTTGGTATTTGAAAATTTTGCCTTCAAATGGAATTTTAATACAAGCAGGACCAAACACAAGTTTAGCCGAAGTTGCTAAAAAGTATAACGGCGACCTTGCCACTCTTATTGCTTACAATGGTCTTGAAGATGAAGAAGACTTACGCCAAGGAGATTTAATTATGTGTGTAAGTTGTAGCATACCCGCCCCACCAACCGCAGCCAAGCCTGCAGCCAAAAAAACTATCACCCCATCAATTCCTACCAACCTTGCCAAAGCTTCTGGTAATAACTTTGCTAAAGGACAATGCACAGACTATGTTGCTCGAGTTTTCTCTACTATGGGCAAAGAAATCCCTTGGCGCGGCAACGCCGGCAAGTGGGATAAAACCGCTCCCAAATTTGGCGCTTTGGTTAATCATCTCGCAAGTGTAGGGGCAATTATCCAGACAACTGACTCACCATATGGCCATGTAGGAGTAGTCGAATCAGTGAGCGGTAGCACCGTGACCTTCAGCGAATGGAATTACGCCGGTAAATACAAAAAAACAGTCAGGACACTCTCTCTGAGCGATAAGAGCATTCGAAACTATATACATTACTAGATATAACAGTACTTGGTACCTAGTACTGAGTACTTAGCACTAACTTATATAATACTAAACTTTAACAAAAATCCCTGCGCCAAAGGCGCAGGGATTTTTGTTATTTTTAAACTAAGTACCAAGTACTATTTACTAAGTACTTGAGCTCACTATTTTACCACTCGACCCTTCGCTCCTGCATTTGGAATATCGCCAGTAGAAATATCTTCGGCTTTTAAACTAATCTTCTGGCCGGTAAAACTGTCGGTGCCAGAAAAAACAATTGTTTTTAACAACAAGACTTCTTGGTTAACCTGATCACTAGACGGATTAATTTGAACATTAAACGACAGTTTTCGAATAGGCTTAAACCCACCACTATGAGCGTCTAGTTTACCCACTTTCCAAGTTAACTTGCCTGTGGCTGAATCATAACTAACGCTTCTGGCTTCAGAAGCTAGAACACTGCTTGCATCAAATGCATTTGCAGAGAGTGGCAAAAACGCACTTAAAATAGAGTCACTATAATCGTTGGTCGCATTTTTCAAAGATAAAGTAATCCGGTAAGTTGTGACTTTACCAACTGCAGGTGGCAGACTTCCTGAGACATAATCCACACTGCCGGCAAGTGAGCTTGGACTGGAAATTTTTACAGATAAATCATTCCCTGGCAAAAAAGTTTGATATTCATTTGATTTAATCTTAACTCTTGTAGTGACTAAAATATTAGTACTACTGTCTTTTACTGCTGGATTTCGAACGCCAACTGAAAAAGTAACCGTTCCACTTTCACTTGGATTTAGAGTTTCCAAGTTTGGCATTGCTGATGCATTCCAAGAAATTGTATCATTATTAACTTCCGCACCTTGAGCTTTAATCGTCGATAAATCTAAAGCCTTTGAGTCTAAACTAATAACAATATTGACTCCTTGCGCCACCACAGTCCCATTATTTTGATATTTAATGGTATATTGCAGGGTGTCCCCTGGTTTTGCAATTCCATCCTTAAACTGACTAGAAAGTTCTTGGGTGACCACAAGAGGCAAGCTACTTATTGTTGTTGTAAACTCACCAGTGCCTTGTGTATAGTAACTTCCATTTTCATCTAAGACTAACAGGGATGCTACAAATGGTTTTTGTTCGCCTGGTTGCGAGTCCTTAAAATTCCCTTGAAAAGTAATTGTGCCGCCAGCATCCTTTGCTAAACGACCAATATTCCATATGTCTTTACCTAAATCTGGTTTTGGCACGCTGTCTGCATAAACAAACCCGCTTGGATATTTAATTTGAATACGCGCATTCTCAATATCAGCGTCTGAGTTATTTTTATATTCCAGTGAATACTCTACCAATTGTGCATTATTTGTTGTACTTGGTCCTGTTAGCTCTAAAGTCACGTCTGACGCCACAAGTCTGGTTGTGCTTTCCGTCTCTGCTGTAAAGTCAGAATTAAAACTACGATATCGGTAATGCAACCTCGCGAGAAACTTTTTTTCATCATTAATATTACCTTGCAAACGAACTTTTATAATTACAACGGCATTTTGCCCAGAAATTAAGTCTGGAATAGTAAACACTGTACCTGATAAAGTATCAGCTGAAGGCTGACTTGAAAGATAACTTGCCCCTTGTGGATATATAGCCTCCACTTGCATATTAGTCAAAGTGCTACTGTCTTTATTTTCTATCTTAATTTTATAGACCGCTTCCCCACCACTTGCTGCGGTCTCAGGACCATCTATGCTAAAATCAACTTTTGCAGCTGTCGGATTAACTGCCCGTGGCCTAAAAGCAAAAAAAGCTAGAGCGCCAATAACTGCTAGTCCAATAATAATGGCCCAAACATAATATTTATTACTCGTGTAAAATTGCCCTAAAGCAACTAAAAAACCTTTAAAGCCCGAAGGTTGAAGCCTCAGTTTTGTTGTTTGATCAAGTAAAGATTGCGGTACAGGTTTTTGTTTAAAATCATCCATAAACTATGGTTACTAGTTTCTAGTAGCTAGCCACTAGCCGCTTTCTGCAATTATAACACTTTGTTTTGATTCTGGAAAAATTTCTCAACCTTCATCTCTCGTTCCAATTGATGCTCAACAAATTCTGAAAGTAAAACTTTGAGACCACTGGCCTCTAAGCTGTCTATCATATTAAGCTCTGCAAAAGAATGCTCTCCTAAATTTTTGGCTAAAGATACCAAACCTAAGCTCACAGGGATACCTGCGGGACTTTCTACAGAAGCGCAAAAACCTCTGTCTGGATTAAACACTAACCCCTCAGAAGGTTTGGGAATTTGCATTCCAAACCCTAAGCTTTGACATGCCAGCATTCTAAACTTAAGATCTACTAAAATAATAACATTTTCGGGTAGGTTATCTTGATTTAAAAAATTTAAACACTCTGTAACTGCTTGAAATAAGGCAAGGTTTTTTTGACCGTCAGGAGTTGCTTTTAACAAAAGTTCAGCTATGCCAAACCAGACTTCAACAATTCTGTTATTGCTTCGGACTAAAGCAAAGTGGTTAATAACTTCAGCGTGAATTATTTTTGGCAACTGGCTTTGGCCAGCTACAGTAACTGCACACAAAAACATAGGCTGTAGAGCATGTTGGAGCTTACTTTTGGAAATTTTACTGCTTTTGGCCATCACCCGAATTTTTCCTAACTCTTCTGTAAATAGAGTGATAATTTCATCAGCTTCACCAAAGGACTGTTTTTTTATAATAAATGCTGTGTATTTTTTTTCCCGTGACATAGCTGTAGTGTACCATAACAATACACACTCTAATACGGTGCTGTATTAGAGTGTGTATTTATTTTTAATTACGGCTAGGCTCGCCTGTTTTACTCTATACTATTTGTCCAAAGGAATTGCGGATACAACACATAAATATCGTCGCCTTTGTAAAAAGTATTAGTTATAAAGTCAAAATGACCAGTAGCATTATTTTCCGTCACTCCGGGCAACAACCTTGTTCCGTTACTTAAAATAACTGGGTTTTTAGAATCCAAAATTACCGATTTAAAACTCCCTAAATTATTCCCAGAACGTCCATAAATAGCAACCGAGACGGCTTTATTACTGGCATCACCACGAAGTGGGTGCAGACCTGCGCCCTGTAGCAATAAAGAGATCATTGCAAGTAATAGGGCAGTAATTGCTACTGACCCAAAGATAATGTCTTTTTGGCTTAACATAAATTTTTGTTTCAAAAATTTTTCCTTAGACTTTTACTAATCCTAACCAAATTGGTTGCCCACCGACTTCTGCTTGAATTTCAAAGTCGACTTCAACTTCAAGGCTTTTACTAACCTGATTAACAAATGTTTTTTTACGGTCTAGCAATGTAGTCGTGACAACTTCCAACTGACTGTCAGTGGTATTATAGTACAAATCAACTAGCTCGCCAATCTGCAAACCGCTTTTTTTGCGCAAATCTTGGACCTGACGCTCTAATTCGCGAGCCAACCCTTCAAGTGCTAATTCTGGTGTAATTTCCAAATCTAAATAAAACTTAGCAATATTTTGATTTCCAGAAAATACTTTAATAGTTTCAGGGCGAAGACCAGCCTTGTCAGACAATGCCGAGTCTACAACTTTTACGTTCAATTCTTCTAAAGCGATGGCCAATAGGTCTTCCGATAATTCATGCTTATTGTCTTTGAGCATAACAGCAATAGCTCGCAGGGGCTGGCGCACTGGCAAAACCAAATCTTTACGGGCATTGTGTCCAATACTAACTATTTCGCGAACAATATCCATTTCAGCCAACAATGGGTCAACTTCAACATTTTCAGAAACTTTTGGCCACGATACTAGGTTCACAGATTCTTTACCTGTAACATCGCGATAAATTCGCTCTGCTAAAAATGGCATAAATGGCGCAAATAACTTAGCGCTCTCTGCTAAGACATAGCCAAAAGTCTCTTTAGCCTCCAGTGCTTCTTGGCCGTCGGCTTTAATTCGGCCGCGACTGCGACGAACATACCAAGTAGAAAGGTCGTTGATAAAATCGACAAGAAGTTTAGCTGCTTTAACAGTATTATAGTTATCAAGCTGAAAAGTCACACCGCTCGTAACACGCTGAAGTTCTAGCATAATCCACCGGTCCAAAACATGGCTACTTTCTGGCTTAACTTCCGAGATAGGATTTTTCGCATAGAGTTTATACAAAGACAACATGTTCCAAAACAATCCCGAAACTTTGCGACTTAACTCCATAACCTGCTTTTCAGAAAAATTGATATCATCACCATTCATAACTGGACAAGACAACAAATAGAATCTGACCACATCTATACCATATTTTTCAATCAAGACCCACGGATCAGGATAATTCTTTTTTGACTTGGACATTTTATTACCATCTTCAGCTAAAATGTTGCCCGTTGTCACTACATGGCGAAATGGCTCGCGGTCAAAAATTGTACCACTGACTACATGCATTACATAAAACCATGCTCTTGTTTGAGCAATATACTCAGCCACAAAATCTGCTGGGAAACGGTTCGAAAATAAATCTTTATTTTCAAACGGGTAATGAAGCTCAGCAAAAGGCATAGAAGCAGACTCAACCCAACAATCAACAACTTCAGGAACTCGGGTCATGGTTGCTTTACATTTTTCACAACTCAATTTTATTTCATCTATATATGGCCTGTGCAAATCTAAAGCTTCTAAACTCTCAGGAGTATAGTTTGGATAAACCTCATAAAAATTAGTAGCTTTTGCGATTAATTCTTCCACCGAGCCGAGACAAACAACGTCCTTACAAGACTCATTGTCACATTTCCAAAATGGCAAAGCTGTAGCCCAGTAGCGATTACGCGAAATGTTCCAGTCAGGTGCAGCTTCAAGGCTTTTGCCAAAACGCCCATTTTTTAAATGCTCAGGATACCAATTAATATTTTGGTTTAGCTCCAAAAGCTTTGGCTTCACACTTTGAACATTAATAAACCATGCAGGTAATGCGTTATAAAACAAAGGCGTAGCGCAACGATAGCAGTGCGGATAACTGTGCGTAAAGTTTTGCAACTTATAAACCAAGCCTTTGCCCGAAAGCTCGCCCATGACTATTTTGTCTGCATCTTTAAAAAATACTCCGCGCAAATGCTCTGGACTGTGAGGCAAAAAACGCCCTTGGTGGTCTAACATATCTTGCCGTGGCAATTCTTTTTCTTTTGCTAACTTATAGTCGTCTTCACCGTACATCGCGGCATTGTGGACTATCCCCGTTCCATCTTCTATTGTAACAAAACTAGCCGAATAAATTTTATGAGCCTTATTTTCTGGATCTGTGATGACTCCTGGATATAAAGGTTCATAAGACAACCCTTCCAACGAGCGACTGCTAAATTCAGAAATGATTTCATACTCCCCGTCCAAAACTTCTAAACGGTCTTTTGCTAAAATGTAGCGCTGGCTATTGTTTTCAACTAAAACATATGGAATCTCTAAACCAGTATTAAGCGCGGTATTACCAGGCAATGTCCACGGGGTCGTAGTCCATGCTAGAGCAAAAGTATTTTCGTCTGTTAAGTTGTCGGCAAAACGTTGGCGTGGCAAGAGTTTAAATTTCACATAAACTGAAGTTTCGGTGACATCTTTATAACTATTATCCATAGCCACTTCAAAATTTGAAATTGGTGTTTCGCACCGACTACAATAAAGTAAAACTTTGCGATCTTCGTAAATTAAATCCTTATCCCAAATTTGTTTAAGGCCCCACCACACACTTTCCATATAAGTCGTGTCCATGGTTTTGTAGGCATTTTCAAACTCCACCCAACGCCCCATACGTTCGATCATCTTACCCCAGTCAGTGACAAAACCCATCACATTATCACGACAAACTTTATTGAAGCGTTCAACTCCAACTTCTTCAATCTGTTTTTTCCCAGAAATTTTAAGGTTTTGTTCAACAATATTTTCAATAGGCAGTCCATGGCAGTCCCAACCCCAACGTCTTCGCACATATTTGCCTTTCATAGTCTGATAACGCGGAATAGCATCTTTTATAGTAGAGGCTAAAATGTGACCGTAATGAGGCAAGCCGGTGGCAAATGGTGGGCCGTCATAAAAAATAAAAGGCTCGCCGTCACGGGTTTGCTCAAGTGACTTTTCAAAAATTTTATTCTGCTTCCAATAATCCAAGACCTCAAGCTCAAGCTTGTTAAAGTCCGGTGTGTTTGATTGTGGCTTCTCTGGTTTTTCCATAATTCTTAATTCAGTATTCTACTATATTATTACATTTCTTGTGGCGCATCAATCCCAAGTAATCCGAGGCCATTGTTAATGGTTTGTGCCGTAGCAGTGATAAGCTTCATGCGAAAATTTTTGACATTTTCATCAGTCTCCGCAAGAACAGGAATAGACTGATAAAAACTATTAAAGCTTTGGGCTAACTCGAACAAATAGTTGCAGAGCAGATTTGGCAGGCTGTCCCGAATAACTTCTGTTAAAATTTCTGGGAACTCGTAAAGTTTACGCAGGACTGCTGTTTCTAATTCATCTGGCGTAATACTGTCCGCATTATACTTTATACTCGCATCCTGAGCCTTGCGAAGAATGCCATGAATTCTTGCATGAGTATACTGCAAATAAGGTCCGGTGTTCCCCTCAAAACTGAGTGCACCGTCCCAAGTAAAGACAATTTCAGTTTTGCGATTATGGGACAGATCAAAATATTTAATAGCCGCGCGTGCCACTTGCTGAGCCACTGCTTCCTTATTAGTCAAGGCAGGATTTTTTTCGTTGATAATCTCTAAGGCCCGCTTCTCAGCCTCTGTCAGCAAATTTTCCAAGCTCACGGCATTCCCAGCCCGGGAAGAAATGGCACCTCCAGGCAAGCTCATATAACCATGCTCAACATGGACAGAGTCTGATTGAGCGGGATAGCCAGCTAACTCTAAGACTTGAAAAAGCTGCTTAAAATGATGACTCTGACGATCGTCAACTTCATAAATATTTTTATAGAAATTAAATTGTTCCTTTCTATATATATAAGTGGCGAAGTCACGGAGGTGATAGGTTGTTCCGCCATCAGATTTTACCAAAATACAACGACCTAAATTATAGGCTTCTAAGTCTACATACAACTCGCCTGTTTCGCCGGTCTTGATCAAACCTTTATCTTTAAATTCATCGAGCACAGCTGGCATCTTGTCCTCATAAAAACTTTCACCTAAATTGTAGTCAAAATCCAATATGCCCAAACGCTTTCTAAAACGCTCAAAATCTTCAACGCTAACTCGAACAAACCACTGCCACAATTCTCTATTTTCAGTGTCACCTTTTTCTAAGCGTACAAACTCTTCCTTGCCTTGATCTCGAAGAATTGGATCGTCTTTAATTTTGGCAGACATCTCAACATACAACTGATTGAGTTTATTTATAGGGTCTTGTGCAATATCTTCTTGCGTGCCACCAGAGGCTATATATTTTTTATAGGCATACAGTAAAATTCCAAACTGAACTCCCCAGTCGCCGATATGCGTGTCTGAAATAGTTTTATAACCTTGTGAGCGAAAAATTCTAACCAGTGCATCCCCGATCACAGCCGATCTCAGATGACCGACATGCGAAGGCTTGGCGACATTGTTTTGAAAATATTCAATAACAACGACTTTACCTTCGCCAGCTAAAGAAGATCCATACAAATCACCATTCTCTAGAATTTTAATAAGGTTATTTTGTAAGCATTTTTGAGACAACTTGAAATTTATAAACCCACCAGCTTCGCTAATGTCCAAAAAATCACCATGGGTATCAAGAAGTTTTAACTGATTGATAAAACTTTCCGCTAAAATCTTCGGCGAGGTTTTTAAAACTTTGGAAAGACGCAAAGCGATGTTGGTTGAATAATCCCCGAAGGCTGATTCAGGCTTTAACACCTCGACTGGGGGCATAACTTCAATCTGGCCAGAACCATAAAGTCTGCCCAAAATTTCAGATAACTGTTTTTCAATAAAACGTTTCATGACTCTAATTATACCGAAAATAAGAGCAAAATACAAGGGATTACGTCTTTCGCTAGACCCCTAAAATCTTTAGAAAAAATTTATCTATTATCTGTTAAGATTGTTACTAGCAAGCCTTAAAAATGCTACAATTAACACATGGCAAATTACGCGTATAACAACAAAGCCAAGTTCGATGTAGACGTCAAAGAAACCTTTGACGCCGGTTTAGTATTGACCGGACCGGAAGTTAAATCGGTCAAAGACGGCAATGTGTCTTTGGCTGGCAGTTATATTACAGTCAATGCTACTAGCGTAAACCTGCTAAACTGTCACATTGGTCCATACAAATACGCAAAAAATGAAAAGTATAATCCAACACGCACTAGAACCCTTCTTTTAAAAAAATCTGAGATCAACAAACTTCTTGGCAAAGAAAAAGGACTTGTGATGGTCCCTTTAGAAATTTATGGAACTGGGCGTGGCTTGGTTAAAGTCAAAATTGGTATTGGGCGTGGCCGAAAAAAACAAGACAAGCGTGAGTACTTGAAAAAACGCGAAGCCGGAAAAGAAATTCGAGAATCTAGTCGTTAAAACTTGTCTGCTTTTTAAGATGAAATTCAATAAAGATCTTGCATACGTTTTAATTATTGCTGTCCTGCTTGGTTTGTGTGGACAATTTTATTACGACTACCACTACAAACCAATCAAACAACGCGAAGTTAGCGTTTACTACAACGGCGACATTGAAACAAATAAAAAATTAGTTAAAATTATTCAAGACTCGAATGAGTTTGTTTACTTTGCTATATACACCTTCACGCGACAAGACATTAAAGACGCTTTACTTGGAGCTAAGCATCGAGGAGTTGAGATCCGCGGCCTAACAGACAAAACTCAAATTGATAAAATAGAACTGCAAGCTAAGATTATCAAAGAATTACGTGCCGCGGACATCCCTGTAGCCACTCAAAGCCACAGCGCCATTATGCATCTTAAAACTTTAGTCACCGAAAACTCATATTTTTCAGGCTCTTACAACTGGACCGCCAGCGCCACCGACAGCAACGACGAAGTTATAGAAATTGGCCAAGACGAAAGCATCCGCAAACAATACCAAAAAGTTTTAGAAGAATTATTTAAAAAATATAGTGAATAATACCTAATTACTAAGATCTAATTTCTAATGAAAGGTTCAAGTTCCGATTTTAAAATTAGAAAGTTAGACATTTGATTAAAAATTAGTAATTAGATATTAGAAATTCTATGTCTGTGCTATAATATCTCTATGGACACTTCGTTTTTAAAGTCAGATATTTTCTTCTTTGTCACAACTGTTGCTGTGGTCTTTTTGACCATAATCTTGGCAGTGCTGATGGTCTACGTCATCACGATAATGCGCACCATAAAAAGCATAGCGCGCATCGCCCAAAGCCAAGCTGAAGTGATTAGCGAAGATATCGACGATCTTAGGACCGAAGTCAAAACCCGTGGTGCAAGCCTCAAAAGCCTCTTGGCTTTTGGAGGACGTTTTGCCAAGCGCCATGCTAAAGCAAGAAAAAACTAAATTAATTGTAGTTCTTTAGCTCGGATTTCATTCGAACTAAAGAATCAAAGGAAAGGGGAGGTAGCGAGTGAAACGAGCGGGTTGGAAGGGGAAAACCCTTCAGTGCTCGCTGGGTTTTCCCCTCCAAATGTCTATATGAAAAAAACACAGAAAAAAGCAATCGCAATCGGCGCAGGTATAACCGCTCTCGCAGCTGCTGCTGCTGGAACTTATTTTTTCGCTGGTAAAGGTGGGGCAAAAAATCGTAAGAAAGTTTCTACTTGGGCAAGTAAAGCTAAAAAAGAAGTGATGTCAGAAGTTGCCCAAATGGAAAAAATGAGCAAGCAAGCCTACAACAGCGCGGTAGACAATGTAATGAAGAATTACAAATCTATGAAAAACGTAGATAGCAAAGATGTCACAGCCATGGCCAAAGAGATGAAAGGCCACTGGGACTCAATTGCAAAAGAAGTATCAGCAATGACAAAAAAAGTCACCAAAATTATTCCAAAAGCCAAAAAGTCAGTTGCCAAAAAAGTTACGGTTAGAAAAGCTTCTGCAAAAAAGGCTTCATCCAAACGAAGCTAAAAAAATTAAAAGCCCCGGGGCAACTCGGGACTTTTTTTATTTTATGATATCCTAATATATATGAGTAATTTTTGGCAAAACTTTATTTCAAATACTAGTCAGTTTCTAAGCATACTTGGGCTTCGCAAAAGCCAAACGGCTGGTGGTATAGTCTACGACAGCACAACCAAACAGCCAATCGACCCGGCAATGGTCAAGCTGATCGATGTTCAGTCGGGCAAAGTCTTAGAGACATGCACCACAGACATTGAAGGTCGTTACGGATTCGTTAATTATCCTGGAAAATTTCAAATCTTTGTTCACCGAACTAACTATATCTTTCCTTCACAAAAAATTTCTGGCTACACTGATAGTGTTTACAACAACATCTACCACGGAGAATTATTCGAACTCACTGGAGGATCAGACGTTATTGCCTTTAATATTCCACTTGACCCAGAAAAACCAGACTGGAATCAACAAGAAAAACTGCAAACCAATCGAGGCTCAACTTCACCATTTGCACGCTTATTTATTCATAGCCTTTTAAAAATCTTCTTTTGGTTTGGTTGTATTGTAGCAATTTACTTTGCAATACAAAACCACTCAAAAATTGCTCTATGGATAATAGCTGGTTATTTAGGGTTAATTATTTTGGCCAACCTTCTTCCAAAGAGTAGACAATGGGGTAGACTTAAAAGCAAAACTGGAGAGCCTCTAGACCAACTTGTTCTAGAAGCCAGTCCTACCGAACTTCCAGATATGGTCACTGCAAAAGCACTTGTTCACGGAGACGGCAAATTTTTTCTACGGCTTCAAGCCGGCGATTATGACATAAAAATAAAACATGATGAGAGTATTTTAAAAATAATAAAAATTAGCGTTTCAAAACCAAGTGTTGTCACCCAAGAAATAATTATCTAAACAAAAAACTCTTCCAGCCAAAGGCTGGAAGAGTTTTTTTAAGTCAGAGACTTAGGCTAACTGTACGTTAACTGCATTCATCCCTTTTGGGGAATCTTCAGTTTCAAAAGTAACAGCTTGGCCTTCGTGCAAGTCGTTAAACTGTACGCCGACTAAAGAATTGCCATGGAAGAATAAATCCTTCTCTTGGCCTTCAATAGTGATGAAGCCAAAACCTTTGTCAGTGAGTTTTTTGATAACACCGTTCATTGTTTTGAAATTTAGTGTGTAAGATTGTAAATTTAACTACGCTTGTGAAAATCGACGAGGTTTCTTAAAACATAAGTATTTAGCCACAAAAGTATAACACGAACAATCTAAAAAGTCAAGGCCATCAAAAACCTAGCCAATTAAGCCTAAACTCAGCTTGATATTATTAAAAATTTAAACTAAACTCTAGTGGCTAAATCCAGTGCCAAAGGAGGCCTGTCGTGACGAAATTCTTAGCGTACTTTCTGCAACTGCTCATTCTTGCATTGGGGATCCTTTCGGCTTTGATACCCATCTACAGCCCAAATCCTCGTGCCGCCGTTAGCTTAACGATCACCGGGCTTCTGCTTGTGATAGTCTCCTCACTTTGTCTGGGAGCGCTTCAAACAAGCAGCCTCCAGCTGTCTTCGTTGAAAAAGCAATCGCCTTCTAGTAGCGGAGATGAAAAATCAATCGGGTTTCGTGGAGAGATCAACCCAGCAACAACAGAAATGGTGAAGGCCATGTGCGAGCTGGGAGATGTTGGGCTCAAAGATCTTTTCAATGACGGGCTCGTGCACCTACGCTGGATGACCAAAGAAGTTGTTGGCGGTGCAGAAATAACTTCCATAAATTCATCCAAAGAATCTGTCACTGGGCTCAATAGCCCATACTTAAGTAACGTGGCAAAACGATGCCGAATGCCAGAACATCTACTGGCTACTTCACACTTCAAGCTTGTCAGTCTTCCCAGAACTGGCAAAACTGTTGAGAGTATCAACGACAACGATCTCGTCGTCTGAACAAGTGGCGCCGCCTGCAAGAGCGGCGCCTAAAATTTTTTAATCAATATTGACTTGACTTTTTCATCTTTTTCCGGTATAATAGTAACTATCCTCATTTGAGGAAGAAGTACGGGGATGCCGGATTTCGACAGAACTTTGACATCTTTTATTATGCAAGACGAGCCCGCAAGTGATCTCGTAAATCTCACCTGCAAAACATACATGCCAACGCATGGAACAAGGTCGTTGCCGCTTTCAAAAGCGCGCAGCTTGCACCTGCATTTGCTTAATTTATTAAGTAAACGCCGAACCCTAAAGTTTTCCTAGACTTTAGACCAGTTCGTTTATTTTAGGATATAGCATCACGGTTTGATTTATGCTGGTGATGCCAAATATACATAAATCGACCTGTACGGCAGTTGTCCGTCGCTTTCGTGCAGGTATGCGACGGACTAATCTTGTGAGCTAGTAAAAGATGAGTGAGTTTTGGACATGGGTTTAACTCCCATCATCTCCACCAAAATGAAACCGATGCATAGAGGTTTCTAATTTTGGTAGGATGCTGAGGCTTGTCCTCAGCGCCACCGTAAATAAAAGAACACGACAATTTATCAAAAAAATTTGATGCATTGTCGTGTTCTTTTCCAAATTCAGTGTTCTCTAAAAGGAGGCTTTACTAAAACGATGGCCGGGCGAAACCGGCACACATTTACTTCCGAACCAAGGGAGAAAGCTTTATGTCAATGGGAATGAGAATGAGAATGCGCCCGCATATGCAAATGGAGTCTGAGGTTCGCGTGACGCAGGGCATGAGAGTTCATCTCCAGACGCATCTGCTCGATGTTTGGCATGACATGATCGCCAGCCTACGCGGCGGAAGGTATGAGCCACAGCCCCTGCTCTGCAAGCAGTGCAAGCATACGCTGACGGCTCTCGAGATCCTAAAAGGGTTTTCGACCGACCCGCTAGACACGACGACGGCCTGTCCCAAGTGCGGGGCACGCAACCTGCCGCTCCTTGGCTACAGGACAGACAGCGGTTCTGTGATAATCGAGATGCTGTGTGCGTCGCAAACGCTCTACGCACTGCGTGGCTGGGACATGCTGTCGCCGAAGGCACTCGAGAAGCACAATCCATCGGCCTTCAAGTCAGCCGTCTACCACTTCGGTGGTCTGGCTCAAGCCTTCAAGGAAATCGGTGTGAAGTACGCCGAGGAGTCCTTCGACGGCTGGCTGGAGAAGGTCGCCGAATTCCTCGGTCGCCTGCCGGACACCCAAATCGCCAAGGCGATCAACAAACCGCCAAGCTTCGTACGAGGGCTTCGGAACAAGCTCGGCATCAAGCGCTTCCGCAAGAGCGAACTCTACAAGCAGTTCGCGTAGCGAATACAAGTCGCAAGAATTTCTTGCGCAGGCCTCGGCCGCTTTCACCAGCGGTCGGGGCTCTTCTTTTATCTAAAAAACTTACTGTTAGACACAACCGAATATTGACATGGCCTAAAAAATAAGTTACTTTAGTATGTCATAATGACACCGAAGAAAAAGCCGTAGGAGGCAACATGACAATAGACAGCAGGAAAAAGTGGGAGCTCCACATCGGCTGGCACAAAGGAACACTGCTAACTCGCGACAGTGAAATCCGAGAACTGGACTCACTGGAAGAGTGCCAGAAAAGCCTAGCCAAGTCCGAGAAAAGTTGGGCAACTCTCGGCTACTTCGTGTGGTACGCTAGAGCCGTCAACCCAGACGGAGAAAAATTCCTCCTTCACCCTGGGATTCCGTATAAACCCGAGAAGCCCTAACCCGCCTGTCCCCCGTCTTACAAAAGCCCCGAGCGAAAGTTCGGGGCTTTTCACTTATAAAAATAAGCTACTTAGAGAGCACGAGTGCCATCTTCCTATTTGGGTCCATGGCATTGCTTGCATGATTCCAATCTGCGGCGGCTTTTTTCAAGACATCAAAAGAATACTCGTTGCCATTACCATTATTTGTGCCAGGGTCGTTTACTATAAATGTACTCCCCTTAAAACCCCTGATCACTATCATATGATACGTTGGCCCACCATTAACATACTGCTGAGTTCCTAAAAACTTAGCGTTAATTGGAAGCAGAATTGGATGGCCTTCTAACAGTTCCCTTTTCAAATCGTCTTCCCTGAAATTCACAATCTGCTTTACGTTTAGTCCAAACGCTCCTTCAGCCATTCTTGTTGTTGCATCCGCTCCTGTGTCAATGTTATATCCTAAATTTGCCTGTTCCCATTTTTTAAGATTATTGATTGCTTCTTGGGCGTCTCTAGCAGGCACAACATTGCCTTTATTTCCTGTTAAAAAAGCATTAGCCATCATTATACTAGTTTCTTCACAGTCTTCATTACGATTCCAATTATCTGTAGGCGCCTGAGGACTAAAAGGAACTTGTAGTATGGAGGTATGAGGAATATCCTTTTTTTGAATTAGTGGGCTTTTAAAAACAGAAAGTCCAATTGCAAATAATACAATTACACCTAAAACATAATGAACTTTATCAAGTTCTGAAAATTTTATTTTAAACATTTGCTGTCTCCGCCTTGATTATCTCACTACATTACCAACACACCCCTCCGCCCCCGCCTTTTATAAGAATAACCTAACGCGGGTAAATTGGACTGCCAAAATAGTGCAAGTCAATGTCGCTTTGCGAAAAAACTTTGACTTGAGAAAAAGTATAGCCATAACTTAAAAAGGACTCAGCTGAGACAAACGGCCGAAGATCGCTATTCTCTACTTTATATACTGCTTGGCTATTACTTGCTTTAACAAGAAAGTCATTTGGGAGCCTTACAAACCAACTTGTCGCATAACTTTCCGACTCAGAAATAGTTACGACATTGTTAAATGAACTGTTCCAAGCATAAAATATACTGCTAGTCGTGTAAGGTAATTTCTTGCAGTTTTGAATATAATAAATTGTGGGGCTACTTGCGTACTTAACATTCTGACCATCGCGACAAGTTGGTGTCGGTGTTGGAGTTGGGTTTGGAGTTGGGTTTGGAGTAGGTGTCGGTGTTGGAGTAGGCGTTGGATTTGGGTTTGGAGTGGAAGAAGCTGCAATTGTAAAAGGACTACTAACTCCTAAAAAAGTAGTGTTCTCAATCACAATTGCGATCTGTTGTCTCCCCTGAAAAGTAGTCGCTAAATTCGTTGGCACAGTCCATTGGTAAGAACCAGTATTCGGAGCGCGAGCATTTATCAGAAAAGGTAAAACCTCTGGTAAACTGCATGGAGGGGTAGCAGAATAACAAGCCGGTTCTTCTGGTCCAAGGTAAATGGCAACATTATTTGGTGCAAAAAATTCTGGCGAGATCCAAGAAATAGTATAAGTACTACCAAGTTGCCAGGTCACATTTAAAATCGGTGAGGAGACAACAAAAGTGTCATCTTCTGCTTGAGCTGAAGATGGACTTAGAGCTAAAAAAGTCAGAGTAACAAAAACACTTAATAGTCTAGCGATGTTTCTTATAGTATTATTCATATACTTAAATTATAGCCCAAATTACTGCTAAACCACTAATGGTCATTATGCTAATAATAAGCCACCCGAGTCCTTGCGTAAACTTAGAGACGACATGCTCACCCATCACCTTATTATTTCGTGCTAATAAAACTATTAAAACAAGGACTACTGGAGCCACCAAACCATTTGCGACAGAAGAGTAAATCAAAGCTTTTATCGGATCTAGCCCGATAAAATTGGAAAGCAACCCAACTAACATCGACACGATTATCACTGCATAAAAAGCATGGGCTTGTTTAAATTTACGGTATAGCCCCTCTTTCCAACCAAAACTTTCACTTAACGCATAGGAAGCAGAGCCTGCTAACACTGGAACAGCTAAAAGACCAGTGCCGATAATTCCAATAACAAAAAGTAAATACGCAAAATTTCCAGCAAAAGGCTTCAGCGCTTGCGCAGCGTCGGCAGCTGTACCAATATTAGTAATTCCATGAGCATACAAGGTTGCCCCACTAGCTGCAATTATAAAAAACATAACGAGATTCGAAAGAAACATCCCACTCCACACATCAATGCGCATCTTGCGAATTTCTTTTGGGTTAATTTCGTTAACCCGTGACTTAATACTTGTTCTTCCTTCTAAAATTTGTTCTTCAACCTCTTGCGATGTTTGCCAAAAAAATAAATACGGAGAAATAGTGGTTCCCAGTATTGCACAAATCAAAATTATTTGCTCTTTTGACCAAGTAATAGACGGTACGACTGCGTGATAAAATACCTGCCTCCAATCCAGACCAATTACTAAGCTTGAAGCAATGTAAGAAAATAAAATCAAAGCCAGCCACTTCAAGTATTTTGCGTACTGACCATAGCTAAAATAAATTTGCATGAACACTGAGAGAACCGCGAACATTATCACAACTAAACTAAAACTAAAATTTGGAAATAACAACTGTGTAGCTTGAGCCATAGCACCTAAATCGGCACCTATGTTAAAACTATTCGCAGCAAACAACAACACGGCGCAAGTGTAAAGAACCCAGCGCGGGTAATGAAGCCGAATATTTGCAGCCAACCCTCTACCAGTTACAAGCCCAATGCGCGCGCACATTTCTTGCACTACTGCCATGAATGGAAAAGTGAGGGTTGCCAGCCACAGCAACTGAAAACCATAGCGACTACCAGTTTGAGAATAGGTCACCACGCCTGCAGGATCATCATCAGAAGCTCCTGTAGTTAACCCTGGCCCTAACATATGCCAATAGGCTTTGGCTTGTTTAAAAGGCTTTTCTGCACTGTCAAACATTTGCTGGGTTTTATTTGGAGTTTTGATTTTTGTATCCATGGGAAGTTACAGTACTTAGTACATAGTACTTGGTACTTAGGA
Organism: uncultured Candidatus Saccharibacteria bacterium; assembly: GCA_964617815.1. Lineage (GTDB taxonomy): Bacteria > Patescibacteriota > Doudnabacteria > UBA920 > UBA920 > CAZTXY01. The sequence continues at coordinate 143,363 of CAZTXY010000001.1, forward strand.
CTGCAGCTGCAAATCTAGGTACTAGGTACTGAGTACAAAGTACTCTTTTTATTATCATACCATACTTTTTGACAAAAACGCCAAGAAAAGCTATAATTATTGCGTTATTAATACCTAGCGGTCGCCCCCTATAGGCGGTCACACAGTAGATAATAGAAAAATTTGCAACGATATAAGCTTAATCACCAGATTTCTGCGCCCGAAGTTCGGGTAATTAACGAGGCTGGTGAGCAAATTGGTGTTTTAAAACTATCTGAAGCTTTAGCCTTAAGCGAAGAGCATGGATTGGACTTGGTGGAAATTTCACCAGGAGCCAAACCTCCGGTAGTAAAATTGATTGGCTACGACAAGTTCCGCTACCAGCAAAAGAAAATGGAGCAGGAACAAAAGAAAAAAGCCAAAAAAATTGAAGTCAAAACTATTAGGCTGTCACCTCGAATTGGCCAACATGATATGGAATTTCGAGCTAAACAAACTAACGAATTTTTGACTGACGGGGACTTAGTGCGTGTTGAACTCCGCATGCGTGGCCGTGAACAAGCTTACGCCAACTTAGCGGAACAACAAATCAAAACTTTTCAAACTCTTTTGACAGTTCCGTTTCGTATTGAAGTTCCAGTTAAAAGAATGGGGCCAACTCTCAGTATGACCCTTGCCCCTCAAAAAACTACTAAATAACAACAAGTGTCTAGATACTAGTGACTAGTCCCCAGTGGCAAAAACTAGAAACTAGCTACTAGAAACTAGCTACTAATCACATGCCTAAACAGAAGACTCACCAAGGAACAAGTAAACGCCTTCGTCTAACTAAGACTGGCAAAATTATGCATCGAACCAGTGGCCAAGACCACTTTAATTCCCGCGAAACAAGCAAAGTGCGTAAAAATAAGAGAAGCGATTCTCCTCTTCACGCAACCCATAACAAATTACGCTCACTAATCCCACATAAGTAATAATTGCAGTACTAGGTACTTAGTACTTAGTACTTAGTACTAAACATATGACAAGAATCAAACGAGGCGTAACTGCCCATAAACGAAGAAAGAATATTCTCAAGCGTGCTAAAGGCTTTGACAACCGTCGTTCCACTAATTTAGCCTCCGCTCGCCAAGCCTTACTGAAAGCTGACTCCTACGCTTATCGTGATCGCAGAAACCGAAAGCGAGATATGCGCAGTATCTGGCTAGTCCGCGTTAACGCCGCTCTCAGAGAAAACGGAACCACTTGGAGCAAGTTTGCAAGCAAACTTAAAAAAGAGAATATCACTATCAACCGTAAAATGCTTTCTGAACTTGCAATTCGTAACTCAGAAATGTTCGACAAAATGGTTAAAGAGCTTGCTGTGTAATAAAAAACTCTCCTTACTAGGAGAGTTTTTTATTAGAATAATGAATTAAGAATTATGAATAAAGGACTTTGTAGTTTTTATTAAACCATTGAGTAACTTACTACAAATAACTGCCTTATCTGAAATATCTGTAAAAATGTCTGCCTCTAAATAACCCACATCCTTTGCAATCAATAGTTGATTTTGGACTTCAGTGAGCGAGCCTAAGGCTATACTATAAAACTGCAGTTTCTCCTTATAGGAATTTCGACTAAAACCTTCTGCAATGTTAGATGTAATAGAAATAACTGCGCGACGGACTTGGTTAGTAAGACCAAACTGCTCATCTTTAGGAAAATTTTTTGTTACAACATAGACCTTTAAAACGAGCTCATGACCATGCTGCCATACATACAAATCTGTGAAGGATTCGATTTTTCTTAATTCATTATTCATACTTCATAATTCTACAGGAAAGAAGATAAAGAAATTCTAAAGAAAAAAGCCTCCCATGGCGGGAGGCTTTTTTAAGCTTAGGGCTTATTTTACTGGAGTGGTTGGAGCCGGAGTGGTTGGAGTATTGCCAGCATTTGGATCTTTTTTATAGTCATTAATAGCTTGGATGACTTTTGCGTCTTCTTTCATGTCTTCGTAGAACAAAATTTGATCTCTGTTGATCTGCATTGTGTCTACTGGACCATGAAGTTCATTACCAAGTTTGACTAGTGAAAGTTGTGGCTGAGCTTGAGCCTGCTGCTGTCCTTGTTGTTGACTTCCCTGAAGTGGGGGTTGAGTCACCTGAAGATAATAAATATCTTTCAAAGTAGCATAGCTACCTGTCTCACCAGAAAGCTTTCCAAAGTAAACTTGCCCATTAGTTAAGAAAACTGCTTGGTAACCAGAAGATTTTTCTACTTTAGGAGTAGAACCACCTGTCATCTTGTCTGAGCTTGCTGGGAACAAACGGTCACGGAACAAGACTCCCAACACTATTAACACAACAATAACTACAGCGAGTACAATCCAAGGCATCTTTGAGCCGCGAGGAGATGGCGCATACTGTTGCATATCGCCAGAACCGTCACCGCGAGCCATAGAAGGTTGTCTGTTAACTCTAATTTCGTCTGCCATAATATTATATTTCCTTAATAAGCAATTTTAAGTGCTTAAGTAAATTATTTTAAAAACTACTCTAGAATTTTGAAGTATGAATCATGAGTTATGAGTTATGACTTTTACTTAATTCATAACTCTATATTCTTAATTCATGCATCTAGCATCTCAAAATTTGAAGCTGACTTAAGCTTAGCGAATGAAAAGTAATTTTAGAAAAATGTAGTACTCTAGGTTTGTAAATTACACTTAGAGTAACTATTACTATTGCAAGGACAATTGGTACCACAGGCGTGAGTGGAACTTGCGACTGACTATTGGTTCCTGAACGGAAGCCCTCGTGAGCTATAGTGTGACTTCGAATAACCCGAACTGTTGTTACTGTTTGAATGGTTGCAACAGCAATGGAAGGCGCTGTGGTTAGCGGTGCAACGCTGACTCTAAAACAATCCGCGGATTGATGTAGATTTATTGTGCCACCCTGAATACCAAATTCATTCGCTGGCAAACTACAAGCAGCAATTTTTGGCTGGCTAGGCACTACCACAGAAACATTTGTAGTGTCTAATTGTTGAACCATAACTTTAATTTCAACTGAAGTAGGCGCAGAAGTCGAAACAACTTCACTTACCGGCAAAAAAGCATGACTTAGCTCTGGGACTAGAGCGAAAATCAAGCTAGTAAATATTATGATAATTTTCTGATTTTTTAGCATTTTTATGTCTGAAATCCCAACCTTTTTGCCCTTTAATTATAACATAAAAAGCAAGGCCCTTGGGGATAAAAACTAAAGGTTTTCAGTCAGATAAAAACCATAAAGACACATCCAATCAATGAGTCTTTATGAACAAAATTATTTACAAAACAGGGTCAGGAATAACTTGAGAAACTGGTGGGTCTTGGGCTGGAGGTGGGGTAAGTTCTGGTTCTACTACAACTGGCGGATCAGAGGGTGGTTGGTCTTGGCCACTTTCTGGTAACGGTTCTATTGTGCCATTGCTTGGTGGAGGCTCAGAGGTAGAAACTCCGCCGGAGCCACCAAGAGTTTGACTGCTAACGTTTGATGGCTGCTTTGTCATTAAGAACACTCGAACTGTTCCAGTATCAGTAGCTAAACCATCCAAAGCCACGCCCACGACTGGCAAACTATCATCGGTAGCCCACTTACGAGCTAAGCCAGGAGTAGCCGAGAGAGTTAACTTGTCGCCAGTAGTAATTGCCCCGCCAGAGCTGTCGACTTTCAAAGTTTTATAACTCCCTGTTGTGACAATGCTCAAATAATCATCAGGGCCAATTGGTAAGCTATCGTTTGTAGAATTTTCTTGGTCATTAATCATAGCGGTCATGTTACGGTCGACAATCCCCACCACAAAGGCGTCTGGACTACTAGCGGTAGATTTCATTACAGCAATGACCGGAATGTCACCAAAATTTTTGTTTGAAGCACCCGCCAAGACCACCAAGTCACCAATTTCTAAACTTGTTCCAGAAACATTTTGTGCCAAAATTGCAGAGGTGCCCAAAATTCTACCCATAACCGCAAGATCTTGCTTAACAACTAATGTTCCGTACAAAACAGCTAAACCAGAAGCTTTGATACTAAAGAGTTCTGAGCCATTGTTGTTAATCACAAATAATTTTTGGCTTTCGCCTGTAACTTCGGCGTTCAAAGTCAAAGCGCCAGAAGTAGCAACCATAAGTCTGTTGGCGTCACCAGATTGCAACTGCAAAATATCACTTAAACTGTTTGTCAGCCCAGTTTGGGGACTAACAGACTGCTGTTTGATAATAAAGGTACTGGAAGTTTCTGCTGCGGTCAGTCCTGTTTGGCTTGGGCCTTGCAAACTAGATTGATCATCGCTTGCCAAAACTGGCG
>CAZTXY010000002.1:0-22368 GCA_964617815.1 uncultured Candidatus Saccharibacteria bacterium
TATAATAAAGGCTACGGAGCTGGAGCATTTACTTTAGAGCAACTTAAAGAATATATTATCCCCCTTCGAGACAAAATCACTAAACTTGAAGCACAGGTCGCAAACGCTACCAACCAAGCTAATCAAAGGCTCTTGGAAGCACCCAGCCAACGTGACATTAAAGCATTTGCCGAAAAAGCTAAAAAGACCTTACAGGATTTGAATTTTGAACCTAAACGGGCAATAATACTCAATACTGTCGAAAAGGTTGTAAGCGATAAGAACCAGCTGCAAGTCACTGGATATTTACCATTAACTAATTCAAATTATGTCGGGTTCAAAACAGACAATCGGAATTGTTGGACTACCCAACGTTGGTAAGTCCACTCTGTTTAACGCCATTACCAAAAGCTCTGTCGAAGCGGCCAACTACCCGTTTGCCACTATTGATCCCAATGTCGGCGTAGTCCCTGTCCCCGACGACCGGTTGGCTAAACTTTCAACTCAGGAAAAGAGCGAAAAAATTGTGCCAACCAGCATTGAATTTGTAGATATTGCCGGTCTTGTTTCTGGCGCCCATAAAGGCGAGGGCTTAGGTAACCAGTTTCTAAGTCATATTCGCGAAGTCGACGCCATTATGGAAGTTGTTCGCGTTTTTGAAGACAAAGATATTATTCACGTCCAAGGCTCTGTAGACCCAAACCGCGACATGGAAACCATCGCCATTGAATTGCAACTCGCCGACCTGCAAAATATAGACAAGCGTCTTGATAGTGTTGGCAAGCAAGCCAAAAGTGGCGACAGAGAAAGCATCGTCAAAAAACAGGTTTTAGAAAAATATAAAACTGCGCTGGAAAGCGGAGTTATGGCCAACACAGTCGAGCTGTCCGATGAAGAAAAACTTATGAGCAAAGATGTTCAACTCTTAACTACCAAACCTTTTCTTTTTGTTGCCAATACTGAGTACGACTTAAACGCTAAAAAGTTCAACGATAGTCGCGCTGTCATCCCTCCCTCCTCCCCCACTGTCATCCTGAGCGGAGCGAAGGATCCCATAGATTCTTCAGATACACCTCAGAATGACAGTAGTGAGGTGATACATATAGACGCCAAGCTAGAAAGCGAACTTGCTGAATTAGAAGACAGTGATAGGATTGCTTACTTAACCGAACTAGGTCTTTCCGAAAGTGGCCTAGAAAAAATAATTACTCAAGCTTACAAAACTTTAGGACTAATTACTTTTATTACTGCAGGGCCAAAAGAAAGCAAAGCGTGGACTTGCAAAGCCGGCACAAAAGCCCCACAAGCCGCCGGAGTTATTCACACAGATTTTGAAAAAGGCTTCATTCGCGCAGAAGTTATCCAATGGGACAAACTACTCGAAGCTGGTGGCTACTCACAAGCCAGAGATAAAGGCTGGCTTCGGGTGGAAGGCAAAGAATACATAGTTCAAGACGGCGACGTCGTTCACTTCCGCTTCACCTAATAATATAAAAACATCCCCGCCATGGCGGGGATGTTTTTCTTTATAACGATTTTAAAAATTCTAGAAACCCTTTAATTTGCGGCGCGCGATGATGATCAGAATCGTCTTCGTCCTCTATGGCAATTACCCAATGCTCGAGGCGATCTATTAATAGTTTTGCAATACTGCGCGTACGCTCAGGTTCAAACAGCAACTTATTTTCCAGCTGTTTGGCAATAATGGCCAGAGTTTCTGAATCATGCTGAATCTCAAAAAGTAACTGTTCAATAACCTGATTTTTTATTTCTCCATTCTCATCACTGGTCTCATCACTGGGATTTGGCTCTGACAAAATTGAAGTTATCCTAGCACTTACATCCAGTCGACTTGTATCGCGCGAGTTTTCTATTGATTCAGACATAATATTACGACATTAAATTTTTACTTTCCTGACTCTTACTCATCTCTACTATCAAGCCTTTTCGTATTCTTGCTTAATGAATCCAGTCTTCCTGTTGCCCCTTTAAGTGGTGCAGTGAATCCACGATTTGGGTTTTCTATCCCTTTCAAAACATCTTCAATCTCTTCATCACTTGCATGCTCAATATTATGTTCTGTTTTTTCTCCTAATAAATCATTTATGCCTTGATTCAGCATCCCTTCAATATGAGCACTTTCATTTTTTAAGTCTGAGCCTGCAATAACTTGCTTTGCTACATCTACACCTTGCGCTTGTGCTATTTCATCAAGTTTTTTCTGTACTGCCGCTGCTTCTTCTTCCTCAGCAAATTTAAAATCACGAGCCCTGCTTGCTCCAGTTTCATTTAACATATGTTTATTTCAAAATTAGTACTCTAATAACTAGACAATAGCATATTTTACTGGGCAAATCAAAGAAAAATCAGAGTTGACTTATGCGTCTTTTAATGGTAGAATTTAGTACTTATTAATAATCATATTCTCTGCGGAAATCTAAATACGCAGAGATAAGGAGAACTCCTTATGCCAAAATATGAACTTATGTACATCCTCGCCTCAGGCGTTAGCGATGACCAAGTTCCGGCTGTCACCGAGCAAATCACTAAAATTGTTAGTGACTTTGGTGGTAGTGACGTCAAGGAAACCCAGCTCGGCAAAAAAAAGCTGGCTTACCCAATTAAAAAAACCAGAAATGGTTTTTATGGCTTAGTTGAATTTACCATGGACGGCCAAAAGGTAAATGCACTAGACGCCAAAATTCGTACTCAAAATAGTACTATCATCCGCTACATCTTAGTAAATATGGATGAGCACTATGCCCGCCTTAGCAAAGATGTAGTTGCCCAAGCAAAACTTTCTCATCAAACACCAAGCACAGAAACTGATGCTATGGCCACTGCCGCAGCCAGCGCTCCTGTTGCTAAAGAACCAGCTGCTCCCGTTGTCCCAGAACAGCCAGCTGTGCCCTTGAATGCAGAAGAATTCGATAAAAAAATCGAAGACGCCCTTTCTGAAGAAATTAAGTAAAATTTCTAATTACTAAAACCTAATATCTAAATCAAGTTTAGAATTCTAAATTGAACATTTTATTAGGGATTAGAAATTAGATATTAGAAATTTTAAAACATATGGACCTAAACAAAGTCATGATCATTGGTCGCTTAACCCGCGACCCTGAGCTACGCACCACTCCAGGTGGTGCCAACGTTTGCCAGTTGGGATTAGCAACAAACTTTGTCTACACCAACCAGCAAAGCGGACAAAAAGTTGAACAAGTTGAATACCATACTGTTGTGGTCTGGAGAAAACTTGCAGAAATTGCTAACCAGTACCTCAAAAAAGGCCAACGCGTTTATATTGAAGGTCGCCTTCAAACTCGTAATTGGGACGCCAAAGATGGCCAGAAAAAAAATCGCACTGAAATTGTGGCAGACAACATGATAATGCTAGATGGCGGCAAAATGTCCTCTGGTGGGACTACTTCAAATAATGCTTCCACCCCAAACATGGACAGCTCAAATCAAGCTCCCCCACTCGAAGAGCTCCCAACTATTCAACAAGACGCTGGCGAAGACATCAGCGTAGAAGATATACCGTTTTAAATAACTAGTACCGAGTACATAGTACTTAGTACTTAGAGATTCATTAACCCATTCATACTTAGTACTCAGTACTAAGTACCCAGTACTAAACATATGCGCCCTAACAACAAAGACAACGCTCCAATCATAAAAAAAATGTGTTACTTTTGTTCCAACAAAATTAGCACAGTAGACTACAAAGATGCGCAAACCTTGCGTCGCTTTATGTCACCTCATGCTAAAATTTTATCTCATTTCAAAACCGGTACCTGCCCAAAACATCAAAGAATGGTGACTTTGGCTTTGAAGCGTGCCCGTCACATGGCCCTTTTACCATTTGTCGCCGCTTAGTATCAACACAACTGTCATCCTGAACGGAGTGAAGGATCTAGATTCTTCGCCCTGCTCAGAATGACAGTGCTATGATAAAAATTAATCCCTAAGTACTAAGTACTATGTACTCAGTACTAAATTCCTATGGATTTAAACGATCTCAAACTCGGCACTATTGTGCTGATGAATAAAGAACCATTTCAGGTTATCTGGTCAAACCGCATGCGCACCGCACAGCGAAAACCTGTTATGCAAACCAAACTCCGCAATGTCATTTCCGGTAAAGTTTTGGAATACTCTTTTAAGTTTGGAGAAAAAGTGGAAGAAGCCGATGTTACCAGAGAAAAAGCAAGCTTCCTATACGCGGACGATTCTGGCACTCACTTCATGAACAGCGAAACTTTTGAAACTGTAGACATGCCAAAAGAAGTGACCCAAGAGCAAGAAAATTTCTTAAAAGAAAGTATGGAAGTCCAAATCCTGCGCTTCAACGGCAAACCAGTTTCTATTGATCTACCAATTAAAGTTGAACTCAAAGTTACCGATGCTCCACCAAATGTTGTTGGCAACAGCGGTGGTAGCGTGACCAAACCTATTACTTTAGAAACTGGCTTGGTTGTGCAAGCACCAATGTTTATCAAAGAAGGTGATAGCGTTCGCGTGGACACCAGAGACGGCCAATACGTCGAACGCGTTAGCTGATATGCATCTTTGTGTCATTCCGAGCCTGCCTACCGGCAGATAGGTTTATCAAGAAATCTCTAAGCCATTAGATCCTTCATTGCACTCAGGATGACAGTGCAAAATAATCCCCCGCTATGAGGGGGTTTTATTTTTATTAGAAAAGCCGGATCCCTTTCGGAACCCGGCCAGTCTTTGAAAGCGCGCCGCGCTCTCAGTTCATCAGAGGGAAGCTGACTGTCACGAACTTCTCACCTCTAAGTGCCTCCTTCTTGAACCGGACGTATCCGGTCATAGTTGTGTTGCTGATCCGGTAGACCCGGTCGCGTTTTGAACGCCCACTGAGGTTCTCTACCTTGTAGCCGTACCCTTGCAATCCCGCGACATACAAATCCACTGCCTCGTCCAGGGATCCAGTCACGCGGAACCGTAGCAACGCAACCGTTCCGCCATTGGTATCCACACCACTGTAGACGTGGACAACCCCAGAGGCGAGCTGATTAGCCACCAAGTAAAACTCGATGGGTAGTTGCAGCTCAACCTCGACCGGTAATGAGACTACCTCATACTGGGTCTGGTTGACCACGAGCAGATCGATCTGCTGTTGCCCAGACGGAAGGCTCGGCTCAGTGTTGATGGTAATCAACATGCGCTGACGGTCCGCCAAAAGTCTGGCCGACACCCGAGACACTCCTTCTGGCCTCCAGATTTCCGGCCACTGGACGCGAAGACCATCACTGCTCAGCTCTCCGAGAGTGAGCATGAGTATGATGTCGTGGCCGGGGATTACCCTGCCCGAACAAAGTTCGAGGCGAGGCTGAGTGGCCACCCCATTGTTTTCGTTTTGCGCCAAAGCAGTCGGCGCCGAGACCAACAGAAAAAAAGCTACCAACAAGATCCGGGTCATAATCTTCCCCTTGCCTGAATGTTTTTCTTCAATCGGACTTAACACAATAACATAATTTCCAAGATAAATCAACCCCTAAAATATGAAAAGCCGGTGATGCAGAAGACTTACGTCCACTACATCTACCGGCATTCGACCTTCCTGCACTACACAAATTAGCGAAACAGAAAAAGTATGATAGCTGGTCAAGGCAAACATTAAACCAAAATGCCTGCCCTGACCTTACGCTCAGTTCACCATTTCAATGTCTCGTTTTCGTCTCCCTCCTTTGGTTCGGAATGAACATGACAAAAAGGGTTACCCCTCTTCAACTTAAAATTATTATAAAGAGCCCAATATAAAAAGTAAAACAAAATTTAAAAAAAACTTCAAAGGCTCTCCTCTAAAGATAAAGGCCAGCTCTCTATAGAGCTGGCCAGTACGTATGATTGCCGCCGGGCAGGAAATAGTGCAACGAGCCACTCAGCCCTCCCCCCGGCACGCGATTGGGCTAGCCGACGACCGCCTTGTGAGCGGTAAGCAGAATCTTCATGGTGAATCCTCCGTTTACCCGAAAAGGGTGGACACATAGGGAGTGGTTCCCCGCAGGGCTCCCCAGAAATACTGATGCTAGTATACAAAGCCTAAATAAAAAAATCAACTGCAAATGCAGTCGATCTATTCTTCTAAGAACTAGTGACTAGTTACTTACTTAATCCTATTTAAATAGTCACTAATAGCAATAGCTGCTTTAGCCCCCTCACCGGCCGCAATGATAATCTGCTCGCCCCAGGCATCATTAATATCCCCAGCTGCAAAAATCCCCGGCACTGAAGTTTGTAAATTACCATCTACAGTAATTTCCCCTTTTTCATTTTTGTGCGTAAGACTATCAAAGTCATTACTCGGAACATAGCCAATTTCAACAAACACCCCATTTACAGCTAAAGTCTCTGCATCATGACCAAACTTTTGAATTTTTATGCCTGTTACAAACTGCTCACCAATTATTTCCAAAGTTTTCGTAGAACTAAAAAAAGACACGTTACCAGAATTTGTAATTTTATTTCTTAAAACTTCATCGCCCACAAATCCATCGTTCATATTTATAGAGTAAACCCGGCGCGCAACTTTAGACAACGCCAAAATCGCATCCATGGCAGAGTTTCCCCCACCCACCACAGCAACATCCTTATTTTTATACAGCGGAGCATCACAAGTAGCGCAAACTGCAACGCCGTGACCAAAAAATTTCTCTTCTCCAACTATTCCTAAATGGCGCGGGGTTTTTCCAGACGCAATAATAATAGTTTTTGCAAAAAAGTTCTGCCCTTGTTTAGTTTCTACTTCAAAACTCGTAATATTTTTTTCAATATTAAAAACTTCAAAACCGTCTTTCAATTCTAAATCTTCTTTAATTGTATCTAAATGCTCTCTAAATTTATTAGTTAAATCACCACCAGAAATCATGCTAAAACCGCTGTAGTTTTCTACATCACTGCTCCAAACCATCTGCCCGCCAACTTCTTTGGCTAAAATTAAAGTTTTAAGTTTTTTGCGCGCAGTATAAATGCCAGCAGTCATACCAGCTGGCCCTGCCCCAATAATAATCACGTCGTACATACTTGTATTGTAACACGCCAGTTAATGTTGACGGTACAGTCTAGCAGATATACAATAGTGGTCACAGCCTATAAAGGAGGGCTCAGCCATGAACCAAAAAGCTCATTTTGTCGTTCTCGACGACTTTGGCAGAACTGGCAAAATTGTTTTGAGAAACGGCCTCGAGCTCGAAGAAGTTTTCACAAAAACCAGCGCCAGAACTCTGGCTTACGAAGCTCGCGCCGAAGGCCTCATTCCCGACGAGGAGATGTACAACTTGATCCAAGAGATCAACGCCTCGGGTCTTGCTGAAGACCATACGGAACTGCAAGAGCATATCCGTAAAATTCACGGAGAGATTTTTCCCAAAGCAATCTCCGTTTATCCAGAAGGGTTTGATGACGAGTTTTGGACGGACGACGGCAAACCTGTCGTTATCCACTAGCAACCAAGGGGGCGATCATGAGAGACAACAACAAAGACAGAACGCCCGCGCGTTCTGTCTGCTTGTTTTTACATCGCCTCTATAATTCGCTGTGTTGCTAATATGTATGCTGCATTTCTATAAGTTGTATTGTATTTATTTTTAATTTCCAAGACATCCGCAAAAGCCTGAGTCATTTGTTTATCGAGTTTTTCAAGCACTTGTTCTTTGCTCCAATGCTCATCGTGCATATTTTGATACCATTCAAAATAACTTGTTGCCACTCCTCCACTATTTGCCAAAATATCTGGGATTACCACTGTCCCTTGTTTTCCAAAAATTTCATCTGCTTCTGGTGTGGTTGGGCCGTTAGCCATTTCTAAAATAACTTTCGCTTTGATTTTTTCTGCATTATCTTTCGTTAAGACATTTTCAAGCGCACTTGGTGCCAAAACATCTACATCAAGTTCTAACAATTCCTCATTAGTAATTGTCTCAGTGCCAGCAAGGCCGTGGAGTTGTCCAGTTTGTTTTTTATGATCTTCGGCTTGTGTAATATCAATGCCTTCTGGATTATAAATTCCACCTTTGCTGTCTGAAAGTGCCACAACTTTTAAACCCAAATCTTTTGCAATTTCAGCTAAATACGCGGCCACATTCCCAAACCCTTGAATTGCAATTGTCTGCATGCTTTGATTAGTTGACTTCAGATATTCCCGTAAAACATAACCGCCGCCATATCCAGTGGCCTCCGTCCGTCCTTGGCTACCACCATTCTCTAAGGGCTTACCAGTAAAAGTTGCTAAGGCTTTTGGATCGGCAGATAATTTTTTATACTCATCGGTCATCCACAACATAATTTGGCCATTGGTATTTACGTCTGGCGCAGGCACGTCGATTTCAGGACCAATCAGCCTGTAAATTTTTTGGATGAAACCACGCGATAACTTTTCCAACTCTACTGCGGATAACTCTTTTGGATTAACAATAATGCCACCCTTGCCACCACCAAAGGGAACGTTTACAACCGCATTTTTAAAAGTCATCCAAAATGACAAAGCACGCACTTCGTCTAAGTCTACATTCGGGTGATACCGAATCCCGCCTTTGTAAGGACCACGGCTATTGTTATGCTGACTTCGAAATCCGGTAAAGATTTTCTGCAATCCGTCATCCATGATCACAGGAATAGAAACCTCGACATAGCGGTCTGGTATTTTTAATTGCTCAATCACATTCACATCAAAATTAGCGATTGCCATTGCCTGATCAAATTGTAATTTCGCGCTTTCAAATGGATTTTCCATAATTCTTGTTATTACATTCCATACTTACACTGTCATCCTGATCCGCCTTCGGCGGAGAAGGATCTCTGCAGGGATTCCTCGACAAGCTCGGAATGACAGTACAAAAATTAGTATGTAACTTATTATTCTAAATTTGCTAAGTATTTTTCCACATCAAGCGCCGCAGCACACCCAGCGCCTGCTGCAGTCACAGCCTGACGGTAACGATGATCATGTACATCACCTGCCACAAACACGCCTTTAATGTTTGTCATGGTAAATTCTTTTGGCATGATATAGCCTTTTTCGTTAACCTCAACTCCTGCATCTTTGAAAATTTTAGTCACTGGAGTATGCCCAATCGCCGCAAAATAACCTTGTGCGGAAATTGTTGTCTCTTCCCCGCTTTCATTATGTTTAACCGTAATTCCTTCCACACTGTTTTCACCTAGCACGTCAGTTACTGTAACATTAGTCACAAAACTAATTTTAGGGTTGTCTTGAGCCCGTTTTAACATAATTTTTGAAGCCTTAAACTCGCTCCGACGATGAACTACCGTTACATGAGTCGCAAATTTTGTCAGAAAATTAGCTTCTTCCATGGCGCTGTCTCCGCCACCAATAACCACCACTTCTTTTTCTTTAAAGAAAAAGCCATCGCAGGTTGCGCAAGCAGATACCCCTTTACCACGCAGTCTCTGTTCGTTTGGTAAACCAAGCCAATTAGCTTCTGCTCCAGTGGCAATAATAACTGAGTGCGCCAAAAACTCAGATGAGTCCGTTTTAACTTTAAAAGGCTGTACAGAAAAATCTACTGATACAACATTCTCGTTTATAATCTCTGTGCCAAAACGAGTCACCTGCTTAGTCATTTTTTCCATTAACTCAGGACCTAAAATTCCTTCCGGAAATCCAGGAAAATTTTCCACATCTGTAGTCAACATCAATTGTCCACCTGGAGCAATCCCCCCAATGACTAAAGGTTTTAATTCTGCACGCGCCGCGTACAAAGCCGCAGTTAAGCCTGCTGGCCCGCTACCGATTATTATAGTGTTACGTACTTCTGTCATTTCATTCCTTATTCCTAAGTACTTAGTACTAGGTACTTAATTTATTTCTTAGAATAAAGTGTTACCAACTCACCAATGGCTTTTTTACGTTTTGCTAAATTTTTACTGTGAACCGCATCCCAAGCACACTCACCAAGGTATCCTTCCAAAATAAGCTGATTAACTTTTCTTAAAGCCTCAATCACTCCGTGGTTCTGATTAATAATATCCATGCAGTAGCTATCTTCTTCTATCATCTTACAAACAGCCTTCAAATGCCCTTCCGCATAATGCATGCGTTTAATTAAGTCTGCTTTATGCTTTTGTGTTGCGTCAACTGGCATTAGTGCTTCGGTACTGTCATCCCGAGCGAAGTCGAGGGATCTCTCCATTGCAGTCGAGATGACGATACAAAATTTAAAATTCTAGTCCTACCCCCCTCTAGGGGGTCTAAAGTAAGTATAAACCACCACCTTGACAGCTGTCAAACCCAGGACTATACTGACCAGCTACCGCTGATTGATCAGCTGGTAGAAGGTACATTAAAAATCGGAAATTTAGCGTTTGATTAAAATTACTCGCAGGCAATGGCTTCGCCATTGGCCAGGGTAATGACACTTGATTTTCGCAAGGAGGGTCGAAAGGAACTGCTATGACGATATTATTCGTCCTGATAGCAATTGCTGTTATTGCCGGCCTGTTTGGCCGGCACCACACCAGCCACACCCAAAAAAGGATAGCTGGGTTTGTGAAAAATACACAGCTGTTGCCTCATGCACTGAGTATGTTCATCTTAGTCGCTCACGCAGGTGAGCTGATAAAGAGCATCGAACATACCTCACCTGTGCACATCGTCGCCGCACTCTTATTGCTTGCAATTTGGGTTGCCGCCAAGTCAGGAGCTGAAGGAGAACTCTCCTAGCACTTATAAGTTAATCATAGTAAGTTCCTGACACAAAAAGTCGCGGTCGAGCCCCACAAGGCTCCCGCGACTTTTTCTTATTTTTCTAGACACTAGTCACTAGCAACTAGTCACTGGTGCCTACTCTATCCCCTTCTCTTTTAACTCACCCAAAATTTGATAAACCCCGTCTGTCCAATTCTTGCTTCCGGGTTGCACATAGTATCCAATAAAATCTTCAACTTCTAAACCTTTATAACGTCGCTCTAACAAATCATCAAAGTCTCTAATCCAGTCTGCAAAACTTTCATACTTTCTCATTTTCGAACCGCCAATGCCACTGCAGTTTTTATAAAGTTGTTTTTGACAAAAAATCCCTTCCACAAAGGAAATAGCCAACATCATTTTCATATTTTTAGACTCCAAGAATGCATCTAGCGCCTCTCCATCTTCTGCCAACGGCGACTTATACTCTGATAAATAATTTTGAAGTTTTATCTTTCGGTCAATATTTTTAATTTCCTCCCCTGTTGGTTGATGTCGATTTTCTTCAATTAGCAGGGGGATTAAATTGGCCACTACAGTTAAGTCTTGTTGACTGCTATCCATAGTCTTTCCCACACCTGCTGGAGTTATTTGATAAAAAGTTTCCACATTTGCAAACGAAAAACTAGTTTCAAATACTGTCACCATTCCCGCCACAAAGCCAAGAATTATTAAAATAGCACTGAACACCCAAGCCGGATGCCAATTATATAATTTAGTACGGCGCTTGGGCGCGCTGATAATATAAGAGTTAATTAGAGGTGGCTTTGTCTCAGACACCCGAGACTTTTTTATTTGGACAAAATTTATATCTCTAAACTTTTCAGTCTGCATATAGGTACTTTACCACAGCTTATACTTACTACAAAATAAAATTTTAGCACCAAAAAACATTTAGATCATTGACAAAACAAGCGAAAATATATAGAATGATAAGTCCTTTAACCTCTGCTTAGTCCAAGCATAACGGGTCAACCGCAAGCTTGGTAAGAGTAAAGGTTAAGACAGCTAGACAATCCAAACGAGGGATAGAATAATGAGCGAAAAGCCCACACCGATGATGTTCGACTTCCTGACTATGGACGAGAACTTCGATGAGATCTGCGACAGACTCTTCGGCTTCAGTCCGAACAGGCAAGACACTCGAGCCGATGATGAAGCAAGGCAGCTCGCAGAGGACGTCCAAAACCTCGACAACTTGATCGATCGTGCCAACCCGGGCGCGAAGGAGAAAATGGCCACGATCCGGCGCAACGCCGCGATCGACCTGATCCTCACAAACCATGATGAAGCCCTTCGAACCAATCTTGCGCTTGCTTCTGCGATCGGCGCAAGCTCGAGCGAAAATCAGGATGAAGCCATTCGTCAACTCAAACGCAAGGCTATCCGGGAACTCATTGGGCAGATTCTTGACCTCAAAGTCGCCTGCGGCTCCTTCGAAGAAGACATGAACAGGACTCGTCAGCTCTTAGCGGATTCAATAAAGCTGACCAGTCTGAATATCAGAAATTCGCAGGAGCTGTCCGAAAAGCTCTTCGAGGCCAAGAAAGAGCTCGCCTCCCTTAATGTCCTTTCAGCAAAGCTGGTGACGTTCCAAGGTGAGCTTCGCTCTCGAGGTCTGACAAACACGATGACTGTCGAAGACTTACTGCTCGCTTTGGATCGAGTGTCGTGGCCTTTTCACGACGACTCCAATGGAAAATTCCTTCAGCCAAATGACGACTGCCAACACGCGTGTTGCGTGCATGGCGGAAGGATAATTCCTGAGCCATCGTCAGAAACGCCGGCCGAGACGACAGAACCCGCTGACACGACAGAAGAAGTCGTCAGTGAAGCAGTCGCAACTGAGTCTGCAGAAGTTGCAGTCCCCAGTCCTGCTCCGAAGCCTCCGCGAGCTCGCAAGAGCATAATCGTAAAGGTCACCGAGAAGATCACCACTCGAAAGGCTCGGGAAAAGAAAGCCCCCGCCAAGAAGACGGCCAAGAAGGGATCCAAGCCTACCGCCACCGAAAAGCCTAAGGAAAAAAGAAGAAGGATTGAAGGCGGCTGGCCCCCCGAAGACGTCTGGTAGTACTCATTCTTTTGGTGCATCACTGCACCCCAATCCAAAGAGCGCCCCGATTTCGATCGAGGCGCTCTATTTGTTTTATCCCCTAAAAACAAACACTCTGATACTACGCAGTATCAGAGTGGTTAAAATAGTGCTAAATATTTTTCAAACCAAACATTTTTTTAAATACACGACTGGTGTGATGCCAAAATTTTGGATGATCTATAATAATTTCAGTAATAATTGCAAAAGGGATCACAACTAACAGAGCCGTTATGAAAACTTCTTTTGTAATCGCGGCTCCTGTTGTAAGCTTGATAGAAATAATGTTCTCTAGTAAATCCAAAGCTAAACCTGCAACAATAAATTCAGCAATGCGAAATTTTGTATTAATATGCATGCCTTTATTATAACGCGTAAATCACCAAATCCAAAGTCTTGCAAAAAATAACTGGCCAAGCTATATTAATAAGCTGGCACAAAATCACGGAGGTGGAAAGTAATGCAGAGTGATATCAAAGCGATAATGCTTTTCCTGTCGTTCTTGGCTGTAGTTTTTTGGGCAGTCTTCGGTGGAGCGTTGATCTTGGTCGGTTTGCTACTGATGACAGTCGGCGGACAAGCTCCACGCTGGCCACTCATTTCAAGCGTGCTCATCGCTTTGGCGATTCTAGGAGCGAGCGCGCTTTACAATAGACTGCATCACTAAATCCGGATGGCGCCGCGGCAAGTTCGCGGCGCCTTCACTTTTTTTCAAACTTTAAACCCAAAGCTCTTGCAAAAACCTCTTCTTTTATGTATACTAATGCGTCGGATAGCAACATCGACAATGTCAGAAAAGGAGGCAGACCGTGAACATAAAGCCAAAAAAGGCAATGAAGATGTACATCATGGCCTTGTGTACGTTGCTCGGATTATTCTCAGCAATAGGGCTAGCAATCATCCTGGCGAGGATAACCTCCGTCGGCTACGAACCCAAGGATACAGGACTGATAGCCATCTGCTCGCTTGTCATCTTGGGATGTGCAGGACTGTACGCCAAGATGAGAGCCAAACTCAACCGCTGACAAAAGAAGGGAGGACTGTGATGAAGCTTGGAGAAATCAAAGCTGGAATTGGCCTGTTCGTGATGTTTGCCGCTACCGCATTCGGACTATTCGGCGGCATCGCACTGGTCTTTGCGTTCATCAAGATGGCCTTTTTCGGGGGCGAGTTCCCGAACTTGGTCGTAACCACTCTAGTGCTAATTTCTTGGGCGATTTTGGCAACAAGCAAAATCTACACCAAACTCCGTTCACAACAAGACTGAAACCGGAGGCGCCGCGCGAACTACTCTCGCGGCGCCTCTCAAATTTTTTATACTAAAAATTCCAATCTACTATATACTAATCTTATGGATATCACTGGGGCAGTAATTTTAAAACCCGAGAGAGACAAGAGTCTACGGAACTTTCATCCGTGGGTTTTCATGGGGGCCGTAGAAAAATTTCCAGAATTCGAAAATGGCGATATTTTGCCAGTAATAAATAGCGACAAACAATTTTTGGGCTACGGCTATTTTAATCAAGGCAAGTCTATTGTTGGCCGCATGATCAGTTTTCACGATGGCGACCCAAAACAAATTATTATAGACAACATTAAAAGCGCCATAGCGCTACGCAAAACAGTGGTTCCAGAAAATACCACTGCCTATAGACTAATTAACGGCGAAGCCGACAATCTGCCCGGTTTGATCGTGGATGTCTACGCTGATGTTTTAGTGCTTCAAGCAAACACTTTAGGGATTGAAAAACTAAAACCCCTAATTTTAGAAACTCTGAGCAATACCATAAAGCCAAAAGCTATTTATGAAAAATCAACGTCCCCGACCCGAAGAGGCGAAGGACTAGAAGATGTTGAAGGCTGGATAACATCAGAGGTGCCACAGCCAGTGGAAATTCTGGAGCATGGCTTAAAATTTTCTGTGTCCTTTGCTGATAGCCAAAAAACTGGAATGTTTTTAGACCAGCGTGAAATGCGCCAACTAGTTAAAAACTATAGTAAAGACCGAACTGTACTCAACTGTTTTTCCTACAGTGGCGGTTTTAGCATTTATGCTTTAGCTGGACAAGCTTTGCAGGCTGACTCTGTTGACAGCGACAAGAATGCTATTTCTTCTGCTAAAGATAATCTGTTGCTAAATGGTTTTGACGCAAATAAAAATGGCCTATACGCTTCTGACGTCATGGCTTTTTTAAGCCAAAGCAAACTTCCTGCTAACTACGACTTTATTATCCTTGACCCGCCAGCTTTTGCCAAACGGTCTAGCGACGTTAAAAATGCATCCCGCGGCTACCGTGACCTCAACCGATTAGCGATGCAAAAACTTCCCAAAGGCGGACTGCTTCTAACCAGTTCATGCTCCAGCCATATCGACAAAGATTTATTTAAAACCATTATTTTTCAAGCAGCCAAAGACGCCAAGCGAAATATCAAAATTTTAAGTTACCATGTCTTAGCCGCTGACCACCCTGTTAATTTATTCTTTCCTGAAGGCGACTACTTAAAAAGTTTATTACTCTATTTAGAATAAGAAAGCGCTCCGGTTCCCGCCCCACGGAAGGGTCAGAAACCGGAGCACGGGCCTAGCAGTCACGCAGCACCCGGTGCGAAGCCGATTTTTCGGCAGCGCCACTGGTGTCGACGAGGCACTGAAGGGTAATGCCTGAGTCATCGGATTCCACGACTTCGAACAGCGAATCGAGATCGCAAGGGAATACTCCGAGCTCTTCGCCGGCGACTTGGTTCAGCAGGTAGATGACAGCCTCTGCCAGAGTGGCTCCTTTGCTGACCAGCCCAACACCAGCAGCAAGAATATCGCCATCAGTATCGTAAATCACCAGGTCGAAGGAAGCTGGCACGAGATCTGAAAACGATGGTAGTCCTCCTTGATTTTGCATTTAGTGCTCCTTTGAAGACAGTCTTTCTGATCATGACAAAGCTTTATAGAATAACAAAAAACTCCTGCGTTGTACAACGCAGGAGTTTTTTTAAATTTCAAAACTACATTGCAGGTGAAGAAGATACGCAACGCTTGCAATTTTGCTTATGCGTTACTGCTTCAAACACAGCGGACAAACCAACAAGAACATAAACCACAGTTTCAACTGCTGGCATGCTACCAAGCAGTTTCATGACTAGGTTATAGTCAAAAAATCCAATAAGTCCCCAATTTAGGCCGCCAACAACTAGCAAGATGAAGGCAACCATATGTAATGCTTTCAAGAGTGTCACCCCCTCTCTTTAGAAAGATTCTTCATAAATACAGTATACTACTGAATTCCTACAAATCCAAAAAATTAGAGATTTAGTCTTGTTTGGCTTTAATAGATGCTTGGGTAAAATAAATATAGGCCGCGGTGATAAAAGCTCCTAAAAAGAGAATCGCGCCAAAAAAACATGGCGTTAACCAAGGGTTAGCCATAGGCACCCCCGAACAAGTAAAAGATCCCCCATTTGTAGCCTGAGAAAACCTGTACCAAGACAGACCAAAGTTAGTCCAAGCAAATGCTGTGCCAGCGCATAACAGCCACATTAAATATTTTTGGCTGGAAAGCAAAAGTTCATTGTGTCGCCAAAGTCTAAATGACCAAATAAAAGTAATTACAAAAGCAATGGCCCCGTAGAAACAAGGTGTGGTTACTGGATTTGGATAAGTGCAATTATCAATCTTAAAAAAGGTGCCTTCAGTTTGATAAAAACGATTAAAATCCCCTATCACCGCAAACCACGCCACGGCAATACCGAGAGCTAAAATAATTGTTTGAACTAGTAAGAATTTCTTCATTTCAATTATATTATAGCAAATATTAGAACTTTTAAAAGAAATTTGAGCATTAAAACAACCTCCTGTATAATACAAAATACAGACAAACTAATTAATAATTTATACTACGAAAGGGAATCTATGGAAGACCAACCAACTCAGCAACCCGCTGAAAATAATCCAAAAAGCTCAGCAAAACCAGGGCTTATTATCGCTATAGTTATTATCGTTGCTATCGCCGCCTTTGCCTTTTCCCAAAAAGGTAGTGACCAAAGTGAAGTTAAGGATGACGAAAGCACCATGGAAAATAAAGGCGAAGAATCGACTGAAAGTATGGAGCCAAGTACACAGACAACTCCTCCTGCAAATACTATAATAGAAAGTGACCAGAGCATGATGACCGGCGAAGTCAAAACTTTCACAGTTTCTGGTAGCAATTTTGCTTTTTCCCCAAAAGAAATTAAAGTCAAAAAGGGAGATAAAGTCAAAATCATTTTCAAAAATACTGGCGGCGTGCACGACTGGGTCTTAGATGAATTTAGTGCAAAAACAGCTCAACTTAAAGACGGGGAATCCGCAGAGGTCAGCTTTACAGCAGATAAAGCTGGAACTTTTGAATTCTACTGTTCTGTTGGCAGTCACAGAGCCATGGGTATGAAAGGTAACTTGATTGTTGAATAATTGTTAGTCTGGCTAAAACCCCTCTGCTACGCGGAGGGGTTTTTTAAAATATGTTATGATACCAATATGAAAGCACTTAATTATATTAAGCAAATCTTTGCACGTCGCACTGGCTGGATAATCCTTACAACAATATTATGCCTTATTGTCCTCCACGTTCTTGTTCGTGGTAGTTATGTTTTTTATAAAACTGGGGAACTCTACCCCAAATACCGCACCACCTCTGCCAACAACATAACGCTAGACAACATTACCCCATGGATGACTTTTGAATATTTAAACACCATTTTCAAGCTCCCTCAAGACTATTTACAAAACACTTTGCATATCACCGACTCTCGCTATCCAAAAATAAAATTAGAAACTCAAGCCAAACAAGCAGAACTTAAAAATCAACAACTCCTTAACAAAACCCGAGATGCGATTCGCAATTATCGCAATTTTTAACTATGGATTTTCTCTCACTTAGCGTCCTCCCCTATTTACTACTCTACAAATACACGACGCTTTTTTTAATTACTTTTTTAGCAGCTTTAGCGCTTCCATTACCATCAGCACCTTCGCTAATGGCTGCTTCGGCTTTCGCTGGCCAAGGCTATTTAAATATTTCACAAGTAATTTTAGTAGCGAGTTTAGGAAATATTACTGGCGATTTAGTAGGCTACTTCATAGCCCGACAATTCGGCAAACCAATTTTGTACCGACTTGGCTTGCGCAAAATTTTAGATTCGAAAAATTTCGCAACTATAGAAAGCTATATTCAAAAACATCCAATAAGCATAGTTTTTACAAGTCGCGTCCAAGTGCAAGCAACCATGGCAGTTAATATCTTAGCAGGCTTGGGGAAACTCCCGTTATACAAATTTTTACCTGCAGTTATTGTTGGTGAAGTTGTTCAAGTTTTATTTTACGCAGGAATTGGCTATTGGTTCAGTAGTAACTGGCAAGCGCTATATGCTCTTATCAACCAATTCTCATGGGGTATTTTATTGCTTATTATCTTAGCCATTTTAATTTTTTGGAAACCCTTGCTACGCCGTCTTCGCACTGCACAATAAGCTTAATAAAATAAAAAAGGGGCACCCTTCTTCAAAAAGGGTGCCCCTTTTGTAAAAATCATTTTTAATTTATTTTAGCCATTAGAGTCAGCACTAGGCCCATAAATCGCTGGCACCTTGCCACCCATTGGCCGAATATAAGTTGCCAACTGACCACGATGATGAATAAGGTCAAATATAAATCCCCAAGCCATCTCACCTTTGGTGGTCTTCCACATTTCAGCACCCTTCATAGTCATTAACGCTTCCCCAGCCCAGTCTGCTTCTGTCATTGCGCCAATAAGGACTTTTAATTTTTCCATAGCATTACGAAACCGAATAGCAGTCTCTGCTCCTGAATTATATTTAGGTTGGTCGCCCGACTTAAAATCAAATACTCCACTTTCCATTACTTCCAACAGTTGATGAGGTTCCTCAGCCATAGCAGAGGCAAGAACTATAGCCGAACGAGACTTTGGATCTGGTCTCCACTCCAATTGATCTGTTGGAAGAGCCTCAAAGACGCGAATAAATGCCGGTAATTCTGCCTCAATAACTTCAACTAAATATTGCTGGACTGTTTTCATATAAATAGACATTAATGACTAGTATTATAAGTATAACTTGATATCAAATTATTGTTCAAATTAGCCAAAAATTAAGCCTAAACCGACTTGAAAAATTCAGCGAAATATGTTAGAATTTGGTAGTTAAAATGATATTTTGGCATTGAGTACACAGTACTTGGTATGAGTCGCGCTTAGCGTGACAACTGCCCCGCTAAACGCGGCGCTATCGTCTAACGGTTAGGACGCTAGGTTTTCATCCTGGTAATCGGGGTTCGATTCCCCGTAGCGCTACCAACAAAAAACTTTCACCACTTGGTGGAGGTTTTTTGTTTGAGTAGACTTCGTGGATTCGATGATTCTGACTTCATATCCCAAAGCCACCGAAGGTGGTGAATTATAGGAAATGCATAGCAAAGCGGTCATGCCCCGTAGCGCTACCAAAGAAAATGCTTCACCGAAAAGTGTAGTTTTTTCTTTTGGTTATTTATAACTCTACGTCATCAATTTTGACCTTACCATCTTCAATAGAAAAATTAACAACCTCGCAATTACCAATATTTTCTTTTTCTAAATATTTTTGCAAAAAGTAAATTAGGTAATTCTCGTGGCCAAAGGCAAGAATCTTTATTGGCTTTTCTGAATCACCCTCTTTAATTTTTTTTTCACCAAATTGAGCTAGCCTAATTAAATTTTTGAATTTTGAATTATAAAGTTCTTCGGGAGTATCAATCTCAGGAATTATCTCTTTAATTGTTTCGGCATGTTTTGCAAAATTTGCGACAAAGGAGCCTTGATCATCCGCATCAATTATTGCTATTGCTTGATCATACTTTTGCCTCACATCTTCTGGAATTTTATCCCAATTAATCTGCCCTCGATACTTTTTAGGATTAAACATTCCATCAAAAACAACTTTGCTTTTATTAGGGTAAATTGATAAGTTATGAAGAACCCTAATTTCTCCTTCCGCAGTTTGTTCTGACAAGGAACTTCGCGCATGCTCTGGTTTAATTATTTCAAAACCTTTACTATGCGCAATGTGCCGGTAAATGTCAGCTGTTTCAATGGCGCGCGCCTCATTACTTGAGACAAAAAACAAAGAAGTATCTTCTGGGCTGAACGTCGAAAAGAAATTTTCCGCCTCATTATTTGCCAATTCCACACCTTCCGGAGTTAAATCCGGCAATATTTGCTGATCCTGATCAAAATCAGCTAAAGGCTCCCCCGAACTTCGAATACTCTTATAAGTTTCATAACCAGATTTCGAATGCCTAATAAAACTTCCTGAAAGGTCATTGATGCCTTTTTTCCTTTTCAAAATTTCTGAATTTGGAATTCCTTCTTGCATATTTTTGATTATCAATATTTATTTAATAATCTTGACTATACCATTATCAGCATCTACCTCAATTGTATCGCCATCTTTAATGACTTCAGTACCATTTTTTGTTCCAACAATACAAGGGATTTTTAATTCCCGGCTTACAATTGCTGCATGAGAAGTCAGGCCTCCTTCATCTGTAACAAAAGCAAGGCAATTTCTAATAAAAGGCATTATGCTGGGGTCGGTCATCGTGGTTACCAAAATTTTACCTTTCAGTGATTCTTCGGTAAGATTTTTAACTTCCTTATTACTTAAAACCCTAGCCACACCAGTGACTAAACCAGTACTTGCACTGGCGCCAAGAATATAAGATTTTTTGCCAGAGGAAAAATGTTTTTTGAGAATATTTGAATATTCCAAGTCTGAAGTTATTTCATTTTTCAAATTCTTTACAATATATACATAATATTCATTTCTCTGTTTTACCGTATCAGCATCGAGTAACTTGTGATTTTGCAATAATTCTCTAATATCTTCAATTGTATAAGCATTATAAAATATCTCTGGTTCTAAATTTGCTTTAGAAGAAATCTGTTTTAAAAGCTCACTGAAAGTAAGGACAATGCCACCCAGTGTTAGCTTAAAAAATGTCCTAAAATCAGAGAGATTAGATATTACTTCTGTTAAATGTTTAACCTCTGCCTGAGTGCAAGTGTCCAAATATTCTTTCTTTTTAGCTAAACTACTATTTAATTCCTTTAAAAAAACTTCGCCTTCTTTTACTTTATCAGAAGAATTAATTGCATCAGAGTCATAACGAGTTGTTAGTTTTTTTACTGCATTATCAAAATCATATTCTGAAGGAAATAACCACGGATACTTTTCTATGTATTGTTTAAACTTGTCTTTAGACACATCGCCATCTTTAAGAATGGCTATCCAATCTGCTTGCTCAAGTCTAATATCATCATCATTTTCAGAGACTAACAAATACGAAAGCACTTCTTGCTTGGCCCCAACTTCTATAAGTATTGCTTTCAATTTCTCTACAAGAGCATCAACATAAACTGGTCTGGTAGTTCTAAAACAAGCAACTAAATCTATATATACTGAGCAATAATCATCAAAAAACTCAACTAGATTTACAGTTTCTAAATTAACGCCAGTATATTTTTGAACAAATATTTGAAACTTATTTTTTGCAGATTCTGAACGCCCAATTACTTCTTGTAAGATTGTGTCATCAAATAATTTAAGCGTATTTTCTTGTTTTACCGGATAATATGCTGCTGCCTCCCCTTTTTCTGAAAAGATTACATAGTCAGTATCTTGACTACCAATCAACGACTTATTGATTAAGGAAGTTTGATAATAGAGATCTATAGTAAAAAGATCGTAGTTTGCTTTATAAAGAAAATCAAGTTTATTTTGAATAATCCATCGATCAAATGAATTCTCTGAACCGGCATTTTTTGAATTTAATAGCGTTGTAATTGGTCGACTTTGAGTTATATAAAATTTACCCTTTTCAAAAGCCCACTCA
Organism: uncultured Candidatus Saccharibacteria bacterium; assembly: GCA_964617815.1. Classification (GTDB taxonomy): domain Bacteria; phylum Patescibacteriota; class Doudnabacteria; order UBA920; family UBA920; genus CAZTXY01. The sequence goes on from CAZTXY010000002.1 coordinate 21,721, forward strand.
ATATCACAAGGAAAGCCGTAATGATTTTCAATTTTTAGAACCAACTCTGAAAGTTCTAGGATTTGAGCGGTTGTTAAAACTTGAGCTAAGCCTTCATCTCCTAAATCCCTCCACTCGTTTCCACCCCCTTCAGCTCTAAATAAAGCTTTTGTTTGATTGGAAATATTAATATCAAGAACCTCTTTGGGGTTTTTGGTAACCACATAAGAATCCGGTGTTACTGAACCAGAAACAATAGCTTCACCTAAACCAAAACCAGCTTCAATAATAAGTTGGTTTGTATTTTCTGTCACTGGATGGACAGAAAATGCGATACCAGACTTTTCTGAATCTACCATTTTCTGCACTACTACAGCCACAGAAATTTTTTGCTTATGAAGTTCTTTTTCAAAACGATAAAAAATTGCTCTGGGTGTAAATAAAGACGCCCAACATTTTTTTACGTTTTCTAAAAGAATATTTTCTGTCGTATTTAAAAAAGAATCCAGTTGCCCCGCCCAAGCAGCAGCACTACTGTCTTCGGCTGTTGCCGAAGAGCGCACCGCGACGGCCATATCGGTGGCTTGCCCGCTGCTCATCGTCGTCCATGCAGACTCGACAGCCGTCAGCAGGGTGGGCGGCAGTGGCGTGGCGAGTATCCACTCGCGG
>CAZTXY010000002.1:22378-104001 GCA_964617815.1 uncultured Candidatus Saccharibacteria bacterium
AACTGCTACATATTCTACGTTTAATTCACTAAAATATTTAATAATCTCAGTTTTAATGTCTGCTGGCATTTCTGCAGCTAAGATTAAGCTCTGAATTTCTTTTGAAGCATGCTCGACTGTATGAATCTCATTATGATTGACAGTATCTAAGATAGAGTCAATTTCTACATTTAAATCTGTTTCTTTTAGAAATTGTTCGAATGACGAAGACAAAATAACAAAACCAGGCGGTACAGGAATACCGGCCGCAGTCATCTCTCCAAGTGACGCGCCCTTGCCACCAGATAGCTCGACATCATTTTTATCTAATTGTTCAAATTTTCTAACTAATTCCATATATTTTAAACTTATCTGCCCCTCATCTAGTATGATTATATCAGAAAAATAACTACTTGTTTCAAACAATAAAAAACTTTGCTAAAATGACTTATGAATAAAAAAATTGTTGTTTTTGATTTTGATGGAGTCATTGTTAACACTTTTAAAATTTACGCGAGCATAAGTCGAGAGTTAAATCCCGAGATTAATTTATCTGATAAAAAATTACGATCTTTTTTTGAAGGAAGCGTTTTAGAAGCACCTATATTTAAACATAGTAAACTTAACTTATTTTCTAAAAAATATAAGCCCAAGCTGTTACAGTTACCCCCTGTTCCAAAAATAAAACAAGCTATCAAAACGTTGGCGCGGGATCACACTCTAATAATAGTATCATCTGCGAACTCTCTTATAATAAAAAAATATCTAAAAAAGCAGGGCTTATTAGAGCAATTTGATTCAGTTTTAGGAGCAGATATAGAGAGAAGTAAAGTTAAAAAATTCAAAACTCTCTTAAAAAAATACAAAGTTAACTTAAACGAGATTGTATTCATCACCGACACTCTCGGGGATATTCTCGAAGCACGCAAGGCTAAAGTAAAATCAATTGCCGTCACTTGGGGCTACCATACAAAAGCTACTCTGGGTAAAAGTAACCCGCACAAAATAATAACCAAGCCAGCAAAACTTATTGGAAGTATTAAAAATTACTTTCAAACTTAACTCCAATTTAACAAATCCAAAATACGAAATCATTGACTTTTGTTAAGATAAAGACTACACTTACATATTGGTCTATTATCCAGGAGACCACTGATAATTGAATACTGCCTGCCAAGGATAGAGGTTTGCAGCGAAAGGATTTGTCTATGACTGATGACCAGCCTAACCCTACCCCGGCTACTCCTGATACCACACCGGTACCAGCAGAACCAACACCCTCAGCTCCAACAGCTACTGTGTAAAGTCAAACCCTCCGATGTCCATCGGAGGGTTTTTCATTATAAATAATTTTTTAAATCCTTTTATTTTTCTTGACTACATATCTAAATATCCATAGTATATAGGAATGAATGCATATTTTGCCGAATTTATCGCTGTCACTAGTATATTTACACTCGTCCTAATTAGCCCAGGACCTGACTTTGTTTTAATCGTACGTAATAGTCTTGTCTACTCAAGACGCACCGGCCTCTATTCAGCATTTGGAGTAGCTCTAGGAATCTTGGTACATGTCTCCTACTCACTTATGGGACTTGGATTAATTATCTCTCAGTCCATATTACTATTCTCAGTGATGAAATATTTAGGAGCTGCGTATTTAATTTATATTGGTTACAAATCATTGCGCTCAAAACCTTCTCAGTTAAGTATTTCCAAAGACACAATACAACAGGATATTAGCAAAGCTCAAGCTGTTAAAATTGGATTTCTAACCAATGTCCTTAACCCCAAGGCCACTCTTTTATTTCTTGCACTGTTTACTCAAGTAATTTCACAAACAACTCCTATTACTATAAAAATTTTTTACGGCTTAGAAATGTCAGGCTTGGTTTTTGCCTGGTTTTCTCTTGTTACAGTTATCCTTTCCCATCAAAAAATCAAAGCGCCATTTATTAAGATACACCACTATATAGAAAAGGCCACAGGAGCTGTGCTGATTTTATTAGGGCTCAAAGTGGCAATTTCCCAACGCTAATAATTTTTAAGTTAAGCGTTTTAACTAAATACTTAAACTTATTTACTGTCTATCCCGACAGCTTGATTGATATTAGTAAAGCCGTCGCGCTTTAATAGCACTACAAGTCCGCGGTTAATCTGACCGATTAATTGCGGCCCGTTGTAAACCATGCCGGTAATAAGCTGAATCAGGCTGGCTCCCAGCCGAATTTTTTTGTACGCATCCTCTGCGCTAAACACTCCCCCACAGCCAACAATTACATACCGGCCAGCGGTTTTTTTATAAACATGAGAAATTAGCTCGTTAGACAAACCATCTACAACTTTACCACTCATACCGCCAACATCCGGCAAATTATTATCTTTAATCTCTTTGTTGTCACGATTTTTTGTTAAATTTGAGCAGATAATTCCACTCACGCGATGCTGGCCAATAACCTCCAAAAGTTGGTCTACTAAAGGTAGCCCCAAGTCCGGCGAAAGTTTTACAAACACAGGCCGACTCCCGCCCGCGCTGTCTATTGCGCCAAGCAAAGCATCAAGACTTTGGGGATCAGTGAACGGCTGACCGCCAAAAGCATTCGGACAACTAATATTAATAGTTTTATAAGCACCAATGTCCGCAAATTCCCTGTAAGCTTTTACATAGTCAGCAATACCGGCCTCCATGGTCACGGTATGTGAAGAATTTGTTTTCGCCACACTAATACCAATTGGCAAACTAAAATTTTTCCCGCGCAAACGAGTGGAAATTTTTTCTGCACCGTCATTTTTTAAACCATAGTTAACCAGAAGTGCTTTCGACTTGGGCAGACGCCACAATCTTTTACCTAAGTTTCCCGCGCAAGGCTCGCCGGTAATCGAACCAAGTTCGGCAAAACCAAACCCGACTGATGCTAAAATTTCTGTGAGTTCTGCATTTTTATCAAACCCAGCGGCCAAACCAATTGGGTTATTAAATTTTATACCCAAAATAGTCTGCTCCAAACTTTTGTGACGGTAAACCAAAAGTTTTTGTACTAAATTTCTAGTGATTTTATATTTTCCTAAAATTACTCCAAAAGCCACCACGCGGTCATGGATAAACTCAGGATCAAAGCGAAATACGACAGGTTTAAAAATATATTTATAACCAGTTTCTAAGATATTCATATCTTTATGGTGCGCTAATTTACCTCAGCGGTCAAACCGCATAACGCGATTGAAATGTTATACTTCAGCTATGTACTATGTCTATATTTTAAAGTGCAAAGACGGCACGCTCTACTGCGGTAGCACAAACGACCTGAAAAAACGCGCAGAGCTTCACAACTCAGGCCGTGGTTCAAAATATGTCCACAGCCGTGGCGGCGGTGTCATTGTTTATACAGAAAAATTCAAGGATAAAAGCGCGAGCCTAAAAAGAGAGCTTGAGATAAAAAAATGGCCACGCTCTAAAAAGCTAAGCCTAATCAAACGCATCCGATGACCCCCATATTTGCATACAAACCTATTAGTATTACAATCATCGCCTTGTTGTTTTTCCTGGCAGGCTTTGGGGCTTGGCAACGACACACTGCTCGCGTGTCATCTACTGATGATATTAATACTGATGACACCCAAGCTACATTGCCAGTTAATTTTTTTATTCCGGATAGATTTTGGTCCGGAATCGAGAATGCCAAAGATCAAAAACAAACCCGCCATATTTATGCAGCACTTGTCCCACACCACCTCCTGGCTGGCAATTTAATTTCTGAAATTTTCTCTAAATTGCAAAGCCAAGATATCAAAACTATCATTTTAATCGGACCAAACCATTACGAAGTTGGCAACGAAAATCTGCAGGCGAATGCTGCCTCCTGGAGCAGTCCTTTGGGAAAGGTTGTTGGTATAAATCTACTGCCCTCGCTTCCCAAAGCGAAGCCCGAACACATGACCAACGAACATAGTATTGCCGGCCTTATTCCCTACGTGACCCATTATTTACCTAAAAGCAAAGTCTTCTCTATTATTATCAAAAACAAGACCACGGATGAGGAACTTAGAATATTGAGCGATCAAATTAAGAGCATCTGGAATGATCAAACAGTCTTGATTGCCTCAGTAGACTTTTCGCACTATCTCCCACCCGAAGTCGCTGACCAAAAGGACAACTATACCAAGCCAATCCTCCTTGAGCTAAACCAGCAGCAAGTGTACAATTTAAGTAACGATTATATGGACTCACCTACCTCTCTGGCTCTGCTTTTCAAAATATGCCGGGGACATGGAGTCAAAAATTTTTCTTTAATTAACCACGCTAATTCCGCACAGCTCCTGAGCAACCCGTACTTAACAAGTACGACTAGTTACTTCACCGGACTGTGCGAAGAAAGATAAGACCAAGAGATAATATCTAATTACCAATATCCAACACCTAATGAAGGTTTTAATTAAAAAATTAGACATTTCATTAGAAATTAGGAATTAGATATTAAAAATTGTTCTGCCACTATTATGTTCAATTGGAACAAAGAACGTTTGAAGGAATTTTTTAAAACCAAAGCCGCCTATATACTCTTGGCTATTTTTGTGGCGGCCAGCGCCACATTGGCCATTTGGCGCTATAACAACCAGCCACAAGACCACACAGACCACCACGGACAATACGCGGACACATTCTTTGTGACTGCAGCTGAATTTGACTACGCTTCTGGGGTGCAAGCAATTCACATAAACTTCAGCCAACCAGTTGACCCTACAGCAATTGCAGACTATTTTACTTTAACGCCAAACATAAAAGGACGGTTTGAAAAAGGTCCTGATATAAACGGTACCGACACACACTACATTCCAGACTATCCGTTTGAAAGCGGTTTGGACTACACCGTAACTCTAAAAACTGGTCTGAAGTCTAAAATTGGCGGGGAACTGTCTGAAGATTATGTAAAAATTTTATCATTGCGCTTTAGCGCTGACGACTTTAAAATTTTAAAGAACGACCGATACGCGCTTCTCCAGTCCGTATCCTTTTACGAAGACATGGGCCTGCGCGCACAAATTGGCAGCAACATTAAAAAGCCAAGCATTAAAATTTTCAAAGCCTCAGATCCGGAAATCGCCCTGCGCGATATCATTTCATACACTGCTCCCGCCTATGGCTACCAACAACCTGCCTTTCACACCGACACTGCAAAACTTACTAAACTAGAAGCGCCAAACGACATAAAACATAACGACAAAATTAACCTTCCTAAGGAGACTGGCATTTACCTGGTGCAGGCTATAAACGACGGCCAAATAAAATCACAAACTTGGATTACAGTTAACACCATGGGCATACACTTCCGCCAGGATGATCGAAAGTTTATTGTAGCCACTCAGGATTTGCGCTCTGGTGAGCCTCTTTTAAACGTTGAGTTAAAAACTTATGATGTCAACGAAAACAAAGAACTAACTTTCCTACAAAAGTTGCAGTTAAATGGCCTTGGTTCATTCCCTCTCCAGTACCCCAATCGTATTAGTGTGCTTACAGCCAAAAAGGGTAACGAGTTTGCAATTGTGCCTGTAGCTATTGATGGTTCCTTAGCTGAAATTAATGTTTATCAAAACTTAAGTAGCTCCTGGCAGGGATTCCTTTACACTGACAGGCCAATCTACAAAACGACGGACACGGTCAAACTGCGCGGTATTGTTCGGCAGGATAATGACGGCATATACACCATTCCAGAGCAGGGAAGAAAAGTCATTTTACGTGGCAATGGCAATACAACCCCTCAAAGTTTACCGGAAATCTCACTACCAATTAATGACCATGGGGTTTTGTTCGGCGAGATACCTTTAAAAAATTTGCCCGCGGGAAATTATAGCATCTACGGGGAAATGGAAGGAAAAGCTAACGACGGCTACTTGGCTGGAATGAACGCCTCTTTTGAAATTAAAGACTACACCAAACCTGACTTTGAATTAAAAACCCAAATTGACAAAGAAGAGGCCACTGAAGGCGACAAAATCAACATCACTCTTTCTGGTTCACGTTTTGACGGAAAAACATTTGGCAAACAAACGGTCAGTTACACTGTATACGGGATGGACTTCTACGAAACTGAAAAATCCGTTTACAATAAAGCTTTTGACCTCAACGGCTGGGGTGGGATGTGCGGTGGCGGTGACGGATTTGATGAAAATTACTACGGCGAACCTATCGAGGAAACAAAAGAAGTCTCGCTAAATAATGCTGGGCAATTAGCTCTGTCATTTGACACCAGAAAGCTGGCGCGTAATGTCAGCCAACAAGTAACCTTTGTTGTTGAAAAAACAGATAAGAATGGTAATACGATTACAGATGCAAAAACAGCAATTGTTCATAACGGAGAGATTAATATTTTCCTGCGCTCCTTTAAAAACCAGTCCAAAAGTGCTGTAGCACCAACTGCCGTGTTTAGTGCAGAAACTCAAAATGGTGGCAAACTCAAGAATCAAAGCTTTGATTACGTTATCGACCAGATTAAATATGATTCAAACGGTAAACCACAAGCTACTCCCCTAGCTTCCGGCAAAGTTCAAACCAATGGCGACGGCGTGGGCGAATTTAAAGTTACGGGCTTAGATAAACTCAAGGATGAATCCGACACTATTGAAGTCAGCGTGCGTAAAAAAGACAACCACGGCAACCTGGTCACTGGAAGCCAGACACTCTATGCCTACGGCAACAGCTACCAACTAGAGCGCCCAGTATTACTAGATGTTAGCGCAAGTCAGCTTAACCTGGTGCCGGGGGAAGTCTCAAAATTAAAAATCATTGCCCCTGGGGCAATGAAAGTTTTGGTGGCATTCGAGCGCGGACGTATATATGACCAACAATGGCTGGATTTAAAGGCTGGTGAAAATACCTACGAATTTGTGGTTAAAGACACCTATATGCCAAGCATTACCCCAACTTTCACGGCATTCTACAAAAATCGCTACTACAGCGAGGGCTTGAGTTTTAACGTTCCAGCCATGAAAAAGTTGGTTAACATTAACGTAACAACAGACAAACAAGTTTATTCTGCCGGCCAAGTCGCAAAAATCTCGATTAAAATTACAGATAATGAAGGTCGTCCAGTGCAGACAGATTTATCGCTTGGCATTATCGACAAAGCAATTTTTGCACTGCGTAAAAGCACCCAACTCCCCCTACACTCCAGTTTTTACTTTTTCAGAGACAGACGTACTAATAATTCATCAAGCATGACTGGAATTAGTTTTGGTGAAGGCTCAGAACGTGGCGGTGGCGGTGGCAACGAAACATCTTTCTCAGCCAAAGATGTTGATGTACTCTACTGGAACCCAGAGCTGAAGACAAACAGCTCAGGTGAGTTGACTGTGTTTGTTAACGTTGTCGGCACTACTGCTTGGAAAGGGGTTATCTATGCTGCCAACGACCAAACACTGCTTGGTCAAACCGATTTTGAATTCAGCTCCCGCTAACTTCTCTCTAAAAAATTAATAGCTAAGAACCGCACTCCAATACACCGGTGTATTGGAGTGCTTATTTTTAAATTGAAAGGAGCCAGCAACGCACCCGAGGGTACGTTACTGGCTCACAATGGACGCGAACTAGAGGGCGAGGAATCCTAGGTCTTCGAGCTCGTCGTGCTCAAGCTCCAGCTCGCCTGCTCGAAGCCAATTGGCCAGCGATTGCGCTGAAACTTCTTCTTCGGAGTGAAAGTAGTCAAGAGCGAAAGCCAGCTCATACGAAACTCCGAGAAGTTTCGCCATGATAGAGGTTTCATCAGCGAGAAGATGTGAACCACCAGCTTCCTCAAGGACAACAAGAGCCTGTTTAGCCGAGCCTTCTTTGCCTGACAAAGCCAGCCCAAGCACGTCTGAATCATACTGCCCATCCTCGCCACCTTTTGAAAGATAGCAAGTGTAATCCTCCTTCAGGTTCGGCAATGCCAAACCCTTTTCGATCCAGTCCGCCACCCGGACCATCGCCACTCGCTCTTCGTCGTTTCTGGGGAATTTCATCTGGGCCTCCTTCGGCTTCGGCGTTCCAAGATTTTCAAATTATGCGGCCAAAAATAATTTTGGACAGCCCTATAGCTTACCAAATTATCTCTATAATAGCAATAATGCCTAATTACATTAAAATTGACGGATGTTCGGTTTCCTGTAAAGATAATAAACTGATCATTAATCAATAAAGTGATATGGAAGAAAATCAAAGTTTTTGGGACAAAAACAAAAATTTCATAATCGCCGGAGTTATTGTGCTAGTAGCTATCGCTTTTATAGCAAATCAGCGCAAAAACTCAAATGACAACGAGCAAAGGGAGGACCAAGCCACAGAGGAAAACAGTGGCAATATCAACGGTGATGGAGTCACCGACAAAAATGAAAACAAAGACACAATGTCAAAGGACTCAAGCACAACAATGGCGACGGATGCCAAACCAGCGACTGGCAATGTTTCAGCAACTGGAAAGCTAAAAGTCTCGGACAATTTAGAAAAGGGAAATTTAATGCTAGCGAGCAACCGTGGCACAGTTTATATACAAACCGGCCGTGACTACTCTGCCTGGATAGAAAAAGACGTGACCCTTAACGCCGAAGGTGACATTAATTCATTTAAATTTCTTGGTTTTGCAGAGGTAAACCCAACCATAGCAGCTGTTGATACAACCGCCCAAGGCGGAAGCAACGATAGCGATTCCATGGTTAGCGTTTCTGGCAGACTTGAAAAATCTGATGACACAGCCAAAGGTAACTATGTTATCCATAGTGATGCTGGAAAAATCTATTTGAAGTCCGTGCATAACTACGATGCTTGGAATGGAACCGAAGTAATACTTTCCGCTACTGGCACAATCAACAGCTTCACCGGAGCTGTACTACACAAAAAATAATAAAAAATACACTTTGTATAAAAAACCTTTTCGTGACGACGAAAAGGTTTTTTATATAGCTCATGGTATAATAGAATTCATGGATTTAATCAACAACATCAAGGCAAAGCGAGGACTTAAACGCAATATTGCTCTAATCAAACTCTTAAGTCTACCAGAGAATGCCTCTATTCTCGATGTATCCTGTGGCACAGGTACACTATTAAAATTACTTGCAGAAAACACAGAAAATTTAAAATTATTCGGCACAGATATTTCCAAAGAAGCCGTAGAACAAGCCTCAAAAAATGTACCAAAAGCACAATTTATCAATACCACCTCAGACAATCTTCCATTTGACCAACAATTTTTTGATGTTATCGTCTGTGCAATGGCTCTGCACCATTACAACAACCCCAAACAGACCCTAGCGGAAATGTCACGAGTTATAAAAAATGGTGGGACATTATATTTACTAGATGTCACACCAACTAGCCCCTTCACACAGCGTGCTTATAATTTTTTTGGCTGCTACGAAAAATATCATTTTGAAAAATTTTATACCCAAGAAGATATTGCAAAACTTACATTAGCTGAAAATTTTTCTTTCATCAAAGCGACTACACTCAAAGCAGTCCCCCGTCTACGATTACTAGAATTTAAAAAACTATAACTAATAATACCTTATGGCACTAGAGGCAACCCACATTCGATACGCTTTAGATATCCAAGACAAACTTGGAGTCGTTAATTTAGATCATTACATTTCTGGCACACTCTATCCTGACAGTCGCTATATTAGCGCAGTGAGTAGAGATTTAACTCACCCAGAAGAATTGCTAGACAAAGACCTTGCTGAACTAACTGACTTTCAAAAGGGCTGGCTAGCTCATTTACTGTGTGACAACGCCATGCGCCAAGTGACCAAGAACGAGCTCCCAGAAATTTTTACAGAGCCTGATGACAAAGATACCTGGGTACGCCTCACCGCTTTAAAAATTCTTCAGGATATTGATGACGCAAAACAATTTCCACTCAAAAATTACTTACCATATTTAGATTACGCAGAAAATCCCAATGGTGAAAATATAGCTGAAATTTTAAAATTTAATAAAATTTTTCAAACACTCTATTCAATACCAGAGAAACTTGAAATTTCTAGTTATAATATTATGCTACAAGAATCACACATAAAACAAGATTTAGCATCGAAAATTATTGCGCAATCTACAGAATATCAAAATAATCAAAGAGTTATGTCCTTCATACAAACTTGTTACCAAAAAATGCTCAGTATATAAAAAAACCCCGCCCTTTTGCCTATGGCATAAGGGCGGGGTTTTTTAAATCAAATTTACATCGTCGCTGGTGGAATCTGTGCAGGAGCCGGAGAAACAGAAGAACTAATTGTAGATGGCTGCCATTTCCAGGCCATTAAGCCAAGGAAGATTAAACCAATTGGACTAATGATGGCTAAAATTCCAAGCCATTCGTTTTGGCCAAATCGTTTTACTAAATTCATCCACAACATAATAATAACAATGAAGTTTACAAAAGGAATACATAGAAGCAGTAGCCACCACCATGGCTTCCCTGCCATCTTAATCATCAAATAAATATTAACGATTGGCACCCAAGCCATCCAATCTTTACCCACACCAAGCTTGCGCGCTGAAAGCATTAAAGTATAAGCGCTATAAATATAAGCCGCAATTGCCAAGACCACAAACATAAATATAACTGCTGGATTCGCTGGCTCGCCGACTGGCTGAGCATAGGCGTATTCATTCATATTTTTATTGTTTAATTACTTTATTAAAGTATAATACTTTTAAAAAAATTTTCAAGATTAAGCTAAATTACAAGCAGCTTATTGGGAATGTAAAGTAGACTTGACATTAGATTAAATTTAGTGTACTCTATGAATGAAAGGACAAACCTATGAACAACGATACAAAAGTTATTAAAACAGACGAAGAGTGGCGCAAAGAACTGACTCCTGAGCAGTACCGCATTATGCGCGAGAAGGGCACAGAAGCTCCTTTTACTGGCGAGTACACAGACAACCACGACACCGGCATGTTTAAGTGTGCCGCCTGCGACAATGAACTATTTTCTTCGGGCACTAAGTTCGACTCCGGCAGTGGTTGGCCAAGTTTTTATGAACCTATCAACAACGACCACGTCGAAACCATAGAAGATAATAGCGGTGGCATGGTTCGCCAAGAAGTCGTATGTAAAAAATGTGGGGCGCACCTCGGACACGTCTTCCCCGACGGGCCGCAAGATAAAACAGGCCTGCGGTACTGCATCAACTCCTGCGCCCTCAAGCTCGAGAAAACAGAATAATTTAAACCCTACTTAAAACACCTCGCCCTTTTGCCTATGGCATAAGAGCGGGGTGTTTTTATACAAACCAACCTTCTTTATGATATGCTTTATGTATGAAAATAACCTTTTATGGTGCGGCGCAGAATGTGACCGGTAGTAAACATTTAGTGGAAACAAATGGAATGCGCATCCTTCTTGACTGCGGGCTTCATCAAGGCAAACGATCTGAGGCAAGAGCCCTCAACAGCGAACTACCGTTCGACGCTAAAACAGTAGACGCTGTTATTCTCTCACACGCACACGCTGACCACTGTGGCATGCTACCTGTGTTGGTAAGGCAAGGCTTTACTGGAAAAATTTACTCAACAAGCGCCACAGCGGAAATTGCTGAATATATAATTTTAGATTCAGCAAAAATTCAAGAGCAAGACACAATTTATTACAACGACCATCTTGGCGCTGGGGGCGTGCCAATTTACCCCCTCTACACCACCGACGATGCCGAAGCCGTTTTTTCACACTTTGAACCTGTCCCCTATTTCCGAATCTCAAAACAATGGACAGCGCTAAATGAAAAAGTTCGCTTTAAACTTTACGACGCTGGCCATATTCTTGGCTCAAGTGTTATCATGCTTGAAACAATTGAAGACGGAAAAACTAAACATCTTGCTTTTAGTGGGGATCTTGGCAGTCACAACATGCCTATTCTGCAAGACCCTGAGAAAATTACCGAACCAGTCGACATCTTACTCCTAGAATGCACCTATGGCAACAGGTTACACCGCCCTATCAGTGATGCAGGAGCAGACTTAAAACGTATAATCGAAGATGCAGTAACGCGCAAACGAAAAATTATTGTTCCAACATTTTCACTAGGACGTACCCAAGAACTAATTTATATTTTACATAAATTAACAGACGAAGGAACTATCCCTAGAATTCCAATTTACATCGACAGTCCCCTAGCCACCAAAATTACCACAGTTTTTTCAAGGCACGATGAAGACTTCGACGACGAGGCCTGGAAAGATTTTGGCAAAGACGGAGAATCTCCCTTCGATTTTAAAAATTTAACTTACACTCAATCAAGTGAGGAATCCAAAGCCTTAAATTTGCTACAAGGCCCATGTATGATTATTTCTGCATCTGGTATGGCAGAAGGTGGCAGAATTCTTCATCACCTCAAAAATAATATAGAAGATTCAAACACTGTTATTCTAATCACAGGCTATCAAGCCAAGGATACCCTTGGCCGAAAAATTCAAGAAGGAATTAGTCCAGTAAATATTTTAGGTAGGCCATACCGAGTTAATGCAGAAATTATCAACCTAGACGAGTTAAGTGCACATGCAGACCAAAAAGGCTTATCAGAATATATTTCAGATATTGCTGGCCTGCAAACAATTTGTCTGGTCCATACAGAAATGCCTCAGGCAGAAGAATTTACTCAGCTTCTCAAAAAATCACGCCCAAATAGCAAAATAGTCACACCAGCGCTCAGAGATTCAATAGAAATTTAAAGCAATACAAAAAGACTCCCCGACATACATCGGGGAGTCTTTTTGTATATTTTATACTAATAAGGAATATCGTACTGAACTTGCGGGGCAGGTTGCTGCTGGGCCGTATCGTCTCGGAAAATGTGCGGATCGGCGACATAAACAATGCCAATTAAAAATCCAATGACAAACAACACAATCGCGACAGTTAACCAAATATTTGCTCGGAATTTAGCCACGTAAGCAAATCGCTCTTGGAATGAGCCATAAACATTTTCAACATTGCTGTCTATTGGCCTGTGCAGGTTATCAATACTGGCCGCCACCGTTAAATTTGGTTTAGAAAAAAGTTTAATCAAATCGCTACGAGAAATAATACCAAGTAAATTAAAATTCTTATCTACAACTGGAATTGGGTTTACTCTTTTTGTCGCAAAAACTTCTGCCAGTTCAGTTAAGTCCGCCTCCGGACGAATAGTAATAAGCGTCCGATTCATAATATCTTCAGCGGTAGCATTGATAATACGCTGAGCTTCCTTTGGCAAGCGTTTATTGTCTCCAGAAATAAACTTTGTCTCTGAAAGCAACTTAATATACGTGGGCAAATATAGTTTAGAGTCTGAAGCAATAAAATCTCGTTCAGCAATTAACCCAAGCAGTCTATTTTTTGAGTCTACTACTGGTACACCAGTAAAATGATGCGTATACAAAACCTCTGCCACTTCATTTACCGTTTGAGTCGGTTTTACAGTAATAACACCAGTTGTCATTAAATCTTTAACTAACATGGATTTTTGTTTCGAGATTAACTATTTGATTACTTTAATAGTATAACACAGGGAGGGAGTACTCAGTACTATTTTAACGTGTCAATAAAATTAACTGCATATTGATGACGGCTCCACATGATAAAAGCAATTTCTGCGACAATAATAACTATTAAAATAAGTGTTCGATAATATTTTTTCATTCTTCTGGTTATAAATTATAAGTTAATGGGAATTGCCCTAATCACCAATCTTTTTTTTGCTGTAAACAAAGGTGTACAGGTCCACAATGTTAATTGTGCATGAGCTGTTGGCTGTTCAATGAATAAAGCCTCTGGACCAACTTCATCTTTCGCTATAACTTCATATTTATAATCTTTACCGTCCCAAAATACGGAAAACTGATTTCCGATCTCCATTTTATCTAAGTGGTAAAATGTGTTTGGTCCAGTAGTATAAAGAAACCGATGCGCAACTAAAACAGTATTTCCACCTTTATCTGGAGTGCTAGTTTTTGGCCGATGCCAAATTCCTTTAGACAAAATATTTACACTGCGCCCTTCAAAAATGCTTCCATTTACACCAATTTGCGGAATGTATAAAACATTACCCTCAGGATGGTCAGGCTCAACCCGAACCCTTGGAGCTACTCCTGCAATTTTAGCTTTATAGGTTATAAAAGTCGTTTCGCTCGGACTACTGACTAAGCCCAGCGCTAATAAACCAGGCTGGGCTCGGTACCATACTTCAGGCCCTAACGGTGCTACAACAATATACAGTGCAAAAACCACCGCCAAGACAAATAGTAAATTATTAAGTTGTAAAATCGCTTTGCGCAAACTAACTCCTAATCAAAGCGGGTAAAAGTTTTTATAGAAGACTCTGCCGAAGAAGCAACCACTGTAGCTGGTGTAGTTCTCATAAAGAATCGCGCCACAAAGGCAAGAAGCATAAAGAGAAGGCCGGCTAAAATTGAAGCGGTAGTATTTGTTCCTGCTGCTGGCAAACTTGGAGCAGGATTAACAGTAATTGTCACAGTTGAAGTATTATTCCCACTGTTGGTATCTGTTTGATCAACAGTTGTCATGGCCGCTGTATTTTCTATAGATCCCAAGACGTTAACTTTTACTGTAATTAGCAAGCTCACGCTATCCCCTGCAGGAAGTGACCCAATGGTCCAAATGCCTGTAGCGTTATCATAACTTCCTTGAGTGGTAAATGAAGAAGTATAAGTCACAGAAGTTGGTAACAAATCGCGGACAGTAACACCAGTTGCATTTACAGTACTATTATTAGTTAAGCTAATTGTGTAGGTTACTTGTTGTCCAACAACAGGAGTTGAATTGTTTACCGCTTTATTTATAGCCAAGTCCAAACTTCCGCTAGGCGCGGCTTGCACTATGGCACTACAAGTAGTCTGCTGACCATTGCTCGTTAACACAACACTATAAGTCCCTGGGCTTGCATATGAAGTTGAAAAACTAGACAAAGTTCCAGAAGTTGTACTTCCACCAGTGGCTTGCCACGAGTAAGCACCATTTCCACCAGTTGCAGAATAATTCACAGTCTGTCCTACCGTCACGGTTTGACTTGTTGGGCTACATACTGGAGATGAACCACCCCCGCCGCCACCGCCGCCAGCACTAACAACTACTGTACAATTGGCAGTAACGCCACCGGAAGTTAGAGTCACAACTTTCGAACCAGTGCTGGAGTAACTTGTCGTAAATGAAGCATTTACTCCGCTAGTCACGCTTCCCCCTGGAGCAGACCACGAGTAACCACCTGTACCGCCACTTGCAACCAAAGTCGCATTCTGGTCAATTGGTACAGTCTGACTACTTGGCGTACAAACAAGTGCAGGAGTTCCACCCCCACAATTACTGGTACAACCGCCACCGCCAGCAGTAACCGTTATAGTTGCGGAGTCTTGATCGTCTTCGTTGGCGTTATGATTATTAGGAGTTGAATCTGGATCTGGCAAACTTGATGCAGTTACTTCTGCCGTGTTAACAATTGTGCCAGTTTGATTTGGTCTTGCAGTGATGAGAAGAGAAGCGTTGGCTCCAGAATTAATAGCCCCAATCGTCCAAACGCCATCTGCACTATTGTAATTACCTTGACTTGCCACGGCAGCATTAAAGGTTAAAGTAGAAGGTAAGACATCACTAACGCTGACGCCTGTTGCTGTGTTTGGCCCAGCATTTTCTACAGTAATACTAAAGACAACCAAATTATTAACTAACAAGGTAGTTGGGTTGGCTATTTTAGTTAAAGATAAATCTGCACTTTGTGTTTGTATCACTGGATTGACAATAACAGTACAATCTCTAGAGACACTGCCATCACGAACACTTACTGCGTAAGTTCCTGGAGTGCTATAACGAGTTTGAAAAGTTGTACCACTACCACCACTAGGAGTTCCGTTTGTAGCTGTCCATGAATATGTAATTGAAGTGCCATCACCTCGACCAGAGGCTGTAAATGAAGCGACTTGATTAACCAATACAGTTTGAGTAGCAGGACTGCAAGCAAGAGTTGGGGCTGTTGTTGTAGTAACTGTGACGCTACAGCTGGCCGTGGAAACTCCGCCGTTGGTAACGGTCACAGTTTTTCTGCCTTCTGTGGAATATGAAGTGCTATAAGTTACTCCAATTCCACTGGCAGGTGTTCCGCCAGTTGATGTCCATTGATACAAACCTTTGCCATCGTCACCATCAGCGCTAAAGTTAGCAACTTGACCTATGGCAACGCTTTGTTCTGCTGGGCTACAAGTAATTTGTGCGGTAGTAGTTTGGCCTGAGACAATAACAGTACAATCTCTAGAGACACTACCATCACGAACACTTACTGTATAAGTTCCTGGAGTGCTATAACGAGTTTGGAAAGTTGTACCAGTCCCACCACTAGGAGTTCCACCAGTTGCTGTCCAAGAATATGAAATTGAAGTACCATCTCCACGGCCTGAGCCAGTAAATGTGGCATTTTGATTAACTAAGACTGACTGCGTAGCAGGGCTACAAGCAAGAGTACTTGTTGAAGCAGTAACTGTAACACTACAGTTGGCTGCAGAAACTCCACCGTTGGTTACAGAGACTATTTTAGTACCCGTAGAAGTATAGACAGTGCTAAAGTTCACACCACTGCCGCTAGCAGGAGACCCGCCAGTTGCTGTCCATTGATACAAACCTTTGCCCTCGTCACCACCGGCACTAAAGTTAGCAGTTTGACCAATAGTCACACTTTGAGTACCTGGAGTACAAGTTAGTGTTGCGGCAGGATTTACAGTAACCCCACAATTTGCTGTCTGCGTACCTGAAGTAACGGTCACTGTTTTGCTACCTGTGCTGTTATAAGTAGTAGAAAAAGTACTGTTGGAACCACTCGCGGGTGTCCCCCCAGTTGCTGTCCAAGCAAATGTTCCAGTTCCCCCACTAGCTGTAAAGTTTACTGGTTGCCCAACTACAATAGGCTGACTAGCAGGACTACAAGTCAACGTTGCCAGTGGAGGACAACCATGTTCCAACCAATCATAGGCCAAATTATCGTTACCGATATAAACATCAGACTGAAAACTACAAGGCAACGCTGCAAGAGTTAAATAATGTGTCCCTCTGCTAAGCGTGTATTCCTTAGTCTCAATATCATCCTGCGCAGAATATGGCAAAACTTCATCGTTTGGACCAAGCTTAAAAATTGTAAACCTTAACACAATACAACCTTCACCAAGAATACTAACTACGGCTTCATTTTTTAGAACACGTGCACTAATTGCTAGCCGATCGATATCAGCAGGAGTACGAGCACATTGTTGTCCAGGAGAAGGAGGGGGATCAATGGTCCCAGGTGGTAAAATAATATTTCCTGTCGAACCCTTTTTCGTTCCGCCAGCAACTTCAGAAACCTTTTCTAAAATCGTAGCGCCTTTTACTTCTGAGGTGTCAGATTGAGTGCTAGGCTTCGGTGTAGCAGAAGATCCTGTATCTACAGGGTTTTTTACCTCATTATTTGTATTAACTGGCGCGGCTGCAGGAGTAGGTGCTGGAGTTATTGCTGGAGCTGGAGTATTTTCAATTACTGGAAAAAAGTCATTGCTTCGACACTCTGTGCTAATGCTTCCAGCACTCAAATTAAAAGCTTGCGCTAACATATTTGGCTCTCTGACCCGAATAAACTCCCACTTGCCTGGCTGGATAGGAGGAACACTCCAAATCCCGTTACTGTAAGTACCGCTACTTACTGTCACTGAGCTATTGTCTACCAAAATTGACCTATCACTAGAAAGCACAACAGTGGTAGGCTTTGAAGCAGTCTCACCTCGATTATAAAGTTTAAAGCGCTCTTCAGTATCTAAATTAAAAGTTTGTCCTAGTTGAGTTCTCACCGGAGCCAAACAAGGATAATAAGGATGGGCTCCTTGGTGATACCCTCCCCAATCAAGCCCTGTAGCCGTACTCGCTCCAGTAAATAATGACTTTAGCTCATCTTTATATATATAAGCCAAAATTCCAACAATCAAGAGTAAAACCAAGGCTCCAATACTTACTAAATATATTGTTTTTTTGTTATGCATTGAGAATGTTTGTTTCTACAAATTTTCTAACTCTTATTTAATATCAGAATACCATATTTTATCAAAATAGCCAAATATTGACAGCCCACCACAGCAAGAATACAATTTAGCTTCAACGAGTCAAACCTAGCGGAGGAAAATGCAATGGATATCGACTACGAACTCGTGCAGATACACGGAAATATCAACAGCAAAGCAGTCGCGGCAGTAAGCGAGAAGATCCACTGCCTAGAAGTTAATGGAGTCAAGCATGCGACCTTGGAGATCAACAGTCGCGGAGGGAAAGCCCAGGCAGGATTCGCTCTCTACAACCGAATTGAAGCCAGCACCATCATCTTTCAGGTACTGGTGTTGCAACTTTGCCGTTCAGCGGCAATGATGCCCCTCCTTTCAGTTCCTGTTGAGAGGCGCTTCTGCTACCCCACATCTCAGTTTATGGACCACCCAGCGAAGCATGAACTCTCTGGCCTGTGGTCGGTAAAGGAGCTCGAGAGACAAATCTTGCTTACCCGCGCAATCGACGACTTGACTCTCGGCATCTACGAAGCCAACACGGCCTTGTCCAGAAAACAGGCCTATCAAGTCTTCATCGAGTCGGGAAAGGATGTGCACTTCAACGCGGAGGAAGCCAGAAGCTGGGGCATCATCGGCCACATCACCAGACAATAAGACAGACCGGCGATTTCAAGACAAACCGCAACAGGCTCAATCGTCGAGATTTCCCGCGGCATAGCTCGAGGGTCAAAGTAACAGTAGTCACAAAACAAAGAAGGGACACGGAAGGATCTGGACCTCGGCGAATAAAACCGAGGTCCTTTCTATTTTACTGACAAGACTTTCTTAAAACGCTATAATAAGGAACATGAAAGCTACCTCAACTAAAATTATCTTAGCCATAGAAACCAGTTGCGACGAAACAGCAGCTAGTATTTTGCGTGGAGATATTAAATCCAAAAATCCAAATTTTCAATTTTTATCTTCTGTAGTTAAATCACAAATTCAAATTCACAAAAAATCTGGTGGGGTTATTCCTGAAGTTGCGGCACGAAACCATGTAAAAAATATCCTGCCCGTTGTTAGCGCTACCCTAAAGCAAGCCAAACTAAAACTTGCTGATATTGACTACATTGCAGTCACTAGTGGCCCTGGCCTTGTTGTGTCTTTAATAGTAGGTGTGGAATTTGCAAAAGGACTATCCATGGCTACTGGTACAGCTATGGTCCCAACCAATCACATGGAAGGGCACTTGTATTCGGCATTCGCCGAATCAATTTCCAATTTCCAATTTCCAATTTCCAAAAAAACACCATTTCCTTTGCTGGCGATGATCGTCAGTGGCGGGCACACTATGTTGGTAGTTATGAAAGACTATAAACACTATAAAGTCATTGGTTCTACTGTAGATGACGCCGCTGGTGAAGCTTTTGATAAAATAGCCAAGCTCATGGGACTTCCCTATCCTGGCGGACCAGAGATCAGCAAGCTTGCTGAAAAAGCTATCCCGTCCGCCAGCTGGCGGATTGAATTTCCACGGCCAATGCTCTACCATAAAAATTACGATTTTTCTTTTTCTGGATTAAAAACTTCTGTGCGTAATTTCATGACAACTAATCCAAAAACAAAAAAAGCTGATGTCGCCCGTGCATTTGAAGATGCAGTAGTCGACGTGCTCGTAAAAAAAGCTATGCGCGCGGTTGACGAGTATAAATGCAAAACTGTGTCACTCTCTGGAGGTGTTGCGGCCAACAAAAAACTCCGCAACACTCTAGCACTAGAATGCGAGGAGCGAAAAATAAAATTTATTGTGCCTGACTTTGAGCTCTGTACTGACAACGCCCAAATGATTGCCCTCGCCGCCTATTTTAATTTACGCAACGGCTACAAACCCGTTAGCTATAATAAAGTCAAAGCCGATCCAGGCTGGGAAATAGAATAAATCCCCTGTACAAAAAGCTCAGTTTTAACTATAATATAAGCACATTTAAAAGCCTTTGCTGTGGCTGTCACCATAGCTGTCGAAGGACAAGGCGCGGGAAGAATTTATAGTAGACCCCGACGGACGCTGGCCGTTACTCAGCAAAGATTAAGCACCACGAGCGTTGGTACCTCGCATCCGCCAGCCGGCGGATGAGACCTCGGCATTAGTGCTTTTTTATTTTTTATCACCCACCACTGTCATTCTGAGTGGAACGAAGAATCTCTGAGATCCTTCACTCCGTTCAGGATGACAGTACGAAAATAACTATATGTCTATAGAATTAGAAAAATCCTACGACGCATTTAGCGTAGAAAATAAAATTTATCAAACTTGGCTTGACTCTGGTTATTTTAACCCTGACAATTTAAAAGGGACTCCATACACGATTGTGCTTCCCCCACCAAATGTCACTGGCACTCTGCATATTGGTCACGCGCTCATGCTCGTGGTTGAAGACATTCTCATTCGTTATAAACGCATGAATGGATTTAAAACGCTCTGGTTGCCTGGCACAGACCACGCCGCTATTGCCACACAATCTAAAGTTGAAAAGATTCTTGAAAAAGAAGGTACAAGAAAACACGAAATTGGCCGTGATGAATTTCTGACACGCGTCGATAAGTTCGCACAGGAAAGCCATGATACAATTGTCGGCCAAGTCAAAGCTATGGGATCTTCGGTTGACTGGAGTCGTGAAGCTTACACCCTCGACGAAACTCGGAGCAAAACTGTGCGCTCAGCTTTTAAAATTATGTACGACGCTGGTCTGATTTATCGTGGCTACAGAGTTATTAACTGGGACCCCAAAGGTCAGACAACTATTTCCGACGATGAAATTGTTCACGAAGAACGTAAAGCACAAATGTACACTTTCAAGTACAGCAAAGACTTCCCTATCGCTATCTCTACCACTCGTCCCGAAACCAAAGTTGGCGACACCGCAGTTGCTGTTCATCCAGAAGACGATCGCTACAAACAATTCATCGGCCAAGAGTTTAATACCGTGTTTTGTGGTGTGCCAATTCATATCAAAGTTATAGCAGACGAGAGCGTCGAAAAAGACTTTGGAACTGGTGCGCTTGGTGTTACCCCAGCCCACTCGATGATTGACTATGAAATTGCTCAGCGTCATGACTTACCAATGAAACAAGTCATCAACGAATACGCCAAGATGATGGTTGATGGTGAACTCAATGGCAAAAAAACTACCGAGGCACGCGCTTTAATAGTTGAATGGTTAAAAACCGAAGGCCTTCTAGAAAAAGAAGAAGAGATCACTCAAAATATTTCTACTGCAGAACGCACTGGCGGTATTATCGAACCACTTCCTAAACTTCAATGGTTTATTGATGTCAACAAAGAATTTCCGATGCCTCACTCTGAGATTGACGGCATCCCCACTGGCCAATTTACCTCACTAAAAAAGTTAATGCGCCAGGTCATAGACAGCAAGCAAATTAAAATCACTCCTCAAACTTACGAAAAAACTTACTTCCACTGGACCAATAATTTAAGAGATTGGTGCATTAGTCGGCAAATTTGGTTTGGCCACAGAATTCCTGTTTGGTATAAAGGTGAAGAGATTTATTGCGGAGTAGAAGCTCCGGATGGAGAAGAATGGACACAAGACGAAGATACTCTCGACACCTGGTTTTCTTCAGGACTGTGGACTTTTTCCACGCTGGCCAATTCACCTAAGCAAGTTAGTATTGACAATGGTCGAATTAAAATTGACTCTGAAGACTTTAAAACCTTTCACCCTACCGACGTTCTCGAAACAGGCTACGACATTCTGTTTTTTTGGGTCGCTCGTATGATTTTGATGACCACCTATCACATTGGCCAAGTTCCATTTAAAAATGTTTACTTGCATGGCCTCGTTCGCGATGCTAACAAAAAGAAAATGAGTAAGTCACTCGGAAACGTAATCGACCCGCTCGACATGATTACCAAATACGGGACTGATGCTGTTCGCTTTGCCCTCATCTTCAACACCGCACCTGGCACAGACATGGCTTTAGCTGAAGACAAGATTAAAGGCATGAAGCACTTTGCCAATAAGCTATGGAATATAGCGAGATACGTCTTGGCAAACTCTGAATTAGGAATTACGAATCAAGAATTAAGAAAACCAGAACCACATACAGATGCGGATAAGGAAATCTTAAATAAACTTGAGACAGTAACTAAAGAAGCCACTGAACACATCGAAAAATTCAGACTGCATGAAGCGGCTCAAGGTCTATATCAATTTACTTGGCATGAATTGGCTGATGTCTATATTGAAGCGAGTAAAACCCAGTTGCAAAATGAGACAATGAAAGAAAACACTCAAGCCATACTTCTCTATTCCTTATTCACAATCCTAAAACTACTACATCCTTTCATGCCATTTATCACTGAAGAGATTTGGTCACAGCTAGATCAGAAAAGGCTTCTTCTAGTCACCCCTTGGCCAAAGTAAAACTCGTGCTATACTCTAAGTACTAATTCAGTCTGCCTTTGGTAGACATTAACCAATAAGGATAAACACTATGGACGAACAAAACAACCAATCGTCACAGCACTCACAAACTCCAACTCCAGTTGCGCAAGGCGCTGGCAATGGCCAATCACACCACAGTGGTGGCTCACCCTTAGAGCAACTCGAAAGCTGGTTTGACCTATACTTAGGTCAAAAAGCTCCTCAGCTACCTGAAAATATCCGGGAAACTCTGGTTAAAATTGCCCCATATGTCACCATTGTAGTGATGTTAATTGCCATCCCTCTTTTGCTATTAGCGCTTTCTGCACTTGGAATAGTTGCAGTAGCCAGCCCAGTGATAGCATCATACACTTACTTTGGCCCATTATTCTGGGTCTCAATTCTTGTTTTGTTGGCCAGCTTAGTCCTTGAAGCTATGGCTATCCCAGGACTGTTCAAGCGAAGCATTAAAGCTTGGAGACTCCTTTACTGGGCCAGCTTGCTCGCAGGCGTCAGCAATATTATAGGGTTTAATATTGGTAGCCTGATTGGTACAGTCATTGGTCTATATATTCTCTTCCAAGTCAAAAAACTTTACCGCTAATTTCAATTTAAAAAACCCCGCCTGCTGGCGGGGTTTTTTAAATTCTACTTTAATATCCTGCGCATGGGCCAGTGTGCAAATTAAGGGTAGTGCAAAGTTGTCCTAATAAATCCTCAGACTCACCCGAATCTTGATACCCTGGTTGGTTTGGATTTATTGATCCACCACCACCCCCATTTCCACCACAAAACAATTTATGAGCGGCAAAAAGAATATTCCTCCAATAAACTTGGTCTTCAATATCATCCCCTGCTGTATTATTAATTAGAGTCTGTTGATGTGCTCCAGCTTGATCTAAATCACTGCAAAATTGTGAGTTTAAACCTCCGCACAACTGAATAAATGAAGCGATGCCTTGCCCTAAGGCATCTGCCATGTTAGGATCATTTAATGCCTGATTAAGTGCTTGCTCTAATGCCGCACAACCAGCAGGCCCCTGACCATTTGCAGTCACAGTCCCTCCATTATAGATTGGTCTGCTGTTAATAGGAGTGCTAATCTGACTTTGGGTAGCCACCACCGGTCTTTTTGCCGCAAAAGTCTGCAATCCGTTTATTCTACTACCAAAAGTGGCAAGAACAGACAGCAATAATGCAGCTATTGTTATTGTCCATAGTAATATATCTTTTTGTTTCATTTCTTTTGTATAAATAATCTTAAGTTCATTATACCTTAAAAATCCCAAATCCCAAAAAGTTATACCCATAATAAAACCACTCTAATACACTAGTGTATTAGAGTGGTTTTATTTTCTACTTATTCAGCCAATGCTTCTGGAACTATGTCAGCAACCGGCGCGGCTTCCATTTCCGCATCACCACCAGCGCCAATGTTAGCAGCCAAAGTTGCCGCATCTAATATTTCCTGTGCAGCTGCTGGGTTAAAGCCAGTTCCTGCTGGAATCAATTTTCCAATAATCACATTTTCTTTCAATCCACGCAAGTAATCGGTTTTACCGGTCACAGCAGCTTCAATCAAGACGCGAGTAGTTTCTTGGAAAGATGCCGCAGCTAAGAATGAATCGGTATTCAAAGAAATTTTGGTAATACCCATAAGCAGTTGCTCTGCTTTAGCAGGCTGTTTGCCGTTTTTAACTAAGTGTTCGTTAATTTCATCAAAGCGAGCTTTGTCGGCCATATCGCTGGTAATAAAGTCGCTGTCTCCACTATCAATAACGCGAACCTTACCAAACATTTGGCGAACAATAACTTCAACGTGTTTATCGTGAATATCCTGCCCTTGAGAGACATAAATATCTTGAACTTCTTTAACTACATATTTTTGCGCAGCTTCTGTACCCTGAAGTTCCATAATCTGAGAAGGATTTAAGTTACCTTCTGTGAGCGGTTGGCCTTTAGTAACCAAATCGCCTTCTTTAACTAGAAGAGAGAAGCTACCAGGGATGCTATATTCTTTAAGCTCATCACTTTCATGAACAACAACCAAACTATTTTTATCAATTCGGACAATTCCCACATTTTCTGCTTTGATAGTTTTACCAGTTTCATCCACAAATAATGAGTCACCATTTTCAGCATGTGCGCCATTTTTTACAAATGGTTGGGAGCCAGTTGGCATAGTGTACATATCTTTTTTAACATCTGCTCCAGAAATTACCACAACCTGCTCTTTACTGCTTACTGAAGTAATAGAAACCTGACCATCAATCTCAGCTACTGTAGCTTGTCCTTTTGGTTCACGAACTTCAAACAATTCTTCAACGCGAGGAAGTCCTTGAGTAATATCTTTTACCGAAGCCGAACCACCAGTATGAAAAGTACGCATAGTCAACTGGGTTCCAGGCTCACCGATAGCTTGTGCGGCCACAATTCCAACCGCAGCTCCAAGCTCAACCATTTTGTTAAACCCAAGGTCATAACCGTAACAGACACGGCAAATTCCACGAGTCAATTTACACTTCAATACACTGCGACATTTGACTTCACTGGTTTCGCTGTCAGCAATTATTTTTGCTTGTTCATCGTCGATACCATTGTTGCGAGCGACTATCAAATTACCTTCTTTATCTTTAATATCTTCTGCGGCCACGCGACCAAAAAGTCTACGGTCAAAAGCTTTGTTCATGGCATCACTCTCAACTCGAGAAATAATGTCGAAGCTCTCAGTTCCACAGTCTTCAGCGTTTACAACCACATCCTGAGCAACGTCAACTAAACGACGAGTCAAGTATCCAGCATCAGCTGTACGAAGAGCGGTGTCAGACATACCTTTTCGAGAACCGTGAGTGGAAATAAAATATTCCAAAACACCAAGTCCTTCTTTAAAACTACCGCGGCAAGGAAGTTCAATAACATCACCAGCAGGGTTAACCACGAGTCCTTTCATTCCAGCCATTTGGTTAATCTGAGAGAAAGAACCACGAGCACCAGAACTTACCATATAGTTTACTGTACTATGGTCTTCAACTGTACCCACAACGGCTTTCGCAATTTTTTCAGATGCACCAGCCCAAATTTCAATTACACGGCCATAGCGTTCGTCTTCAGTAAGTAGACCTTCGCGATGTTGCTCGTAAGAAGCTTGCACTTCTTCGTCCGCAGTTTTCAAAATATCATATTTATTATCAGGAACGCGCAGGTCATCCATTCCCCAGGAAAGACCAGACTTTTTCATGTACGTAAATCCTGTGCGCTTGATTTCATCAATCAGTTCAGCAGTTTTTTCATTACCAAACATGCGATAAGCTTCGCGAACTAAAGCCTGCAAACGTTTTTTATCAAAGGCCTCATTGCGATAACCTAATTCCGGAGGAACAATTTTGTTAAAAATCAAACGTCCAACGGAAGTTTCAACTATTTCACCATTGTCGAATCTTACTTTAATCCGAGCCTGAACATGAACATAGCCATTGTTATAAGCCATGAGGGCTTCGGAAGAATCAGCAAAAATTTTGCCTTCACCCTTTAAGCCTTCGCGCATCTTTGTAATGTAGAAACAGCCTACCACAACGTCCTTGTCAGGAGTCATCACTGGGTTTCCGGAAGCAGGCTTCAACAAATTGTGAGCAGAAACCATAATCTCGCGCGCCTCTTTTTGTGCCGCTTCTGTTAGAGGAACATGAACAGCCATTTGGTCACCATCAAAGTCAGCATTAAAAGCCGCACAGACCATAGGGTGAAGCTGAATAGCTTTACCTTCAATAAGTACTGGCTGAAAAGCTTGGAAACCAAGTCTATGCAAAGTTGGAGCACGGTTAAGAAGAACGTAGTGATCTTTAGTAACTTCTTCTAAAATATCGTAAACTTCAGTACGAGCTTGTTCGATAAGGCGGTTAGCACTGCGAACATTATGAGCATATTCACGAGCAATAAGTTTGGAAATAACGAAAGGTTTAAATAATTCCAAAGCCATTAATTTTGGCAAACCACATTGATGCAGTTTCAAGTGTGGTCCTACAACAATAACTGAGCGACCACTGTAGTCGACACGCTTTCCAAGCAAGTTCTGACGAAAACGTCCCTGTTTTCCTTTAAGCATGTCTGCTAAACTACGAAGCTTTCGCTTTTGTCCAGTAGAAGCAGTAACTTCTTTGCCGTGACGAACGGAGTTGTCGATAAGTGCATCCACCGCTTCTTGCAACATACGCTTTTCGTTTCGAGTTATAACCTCTGGAGACTTAATTTCCAAAAGTTTTTTCAGGCGATTGTTACGGTTAATAACACGTCGATATAAATCATTTAAATCGCTCGCTGCAAAACGGCCACCATCAAGTTGCACCATTGGGCGAAGGTCTGGAGGAATAACTGGCAAGTGAGTAGTTAACATCCATTCAGGACGAAGACCTGCATTGATTAAAGACTTAGCCAACTTTAATCTGCGCAAAGCTTTCTTTGCGGCTTGGCCTTCCAAATTTTTAACCTGAGTTTCAAGGTCACTTGCAAGCTGTTCAAGGTTTACTTCTTCAAGCAACCCTTGCAAAGCCTCAGCACCAATACCTGCTGTAAAAACAGGACCGTACTTCATAGATAAATCGCGGTAATCTAGCTCAGAGATAATTTGCATTTTTTTAATGCTCTTTAACTCGCTTCTGGCTTGATCGCGAATGTCTTCTAAATTTTTAAGCTCTTTGGCCCACAAGTCTTGCAAGCGGGTAATCTCTGCGTCAACTTTAGCGGCCAAAACATCTGCATCTTGTTTTTTGCCAGCCTCTTGGTGAACACTACTACGAGCTTTAGCAATTAAAGTTTCATAACGGCTCTCTATATCTTTTTTCTTAGCTTTAAACTCACCTTCAATCTGCTCAACAGTGGAAGCGCGGGCATCTTCGTCAACAGAAGTAATAATATATGCGGCAAAGTAAACTAATTTTTCCAAATCCTGAACACCAAGATCAAGAACTAACCCAATACGACTTGGCACGCCACGAAGGAACCAAATGTGCGCAACAGGGACAGCCAACTTAATATGACCCATACGTTCACGACGAACTGAGGCTTTAGTAACTTCTACGCCACACTTATCACAAACAATATTTTTATAACGAATGCGTTTGTACTTACCGCAATAACATTCCCAGTCCTTAATGGGACCAAAAATCTTTTCATCAAATAAGCCGTCTTTTTCTGGACGCTGAGTTCGGTAGTTAATAGTTTCTGGCTTAGTAATCTCACCGTGAGACCAAGACAAAATTGTCTCTGGGCTAGCCAGTTTAATTTTTACACCTTTGAATTCTTCGGTCTGTGTCAACATAGTAGTAAAATATCTAATTTCTAATGTCTAATGAGCTCTTTAGAAATTACTGATTAGTTATTAGAAATTATTTCTTAGCCTTATCTTTCTTTTTCTTGTCTTTTTTGAGTGGTTCGTCAAATAAAGACACAGTTGGAACTTGCGGTATCGACACAACCGCAGGGGCGTCGTCTATAGTAGGATCTCGTTCTTCCGTTGCACTGCTTACCTGGCCACCTTCGCCAAGAAGCTCAACGTCGAGCGACAAACTTTGTAATTCTTTAACCAAAACACGGAATGACTCTGGTACATTTGGCTTTTTAATTGGCTCACCTTTAACAATAGCTTCATAAGTTTTACTGCGGCCAACCACGTCGTCGGATTTGATTGTCAGCATTTCTTGCAAAGTGTGTGCAGCACCATAACCTTCGAGCGCCCACACTTCCATTTCACCAAAACGCTGTCCACCAAACTGAGCTTTACCACCAAGTGGCTGTTGAGTAATTAAACTGTATGGTCCAGTACTTCGAGCATGCATTTTGTCGTCTACTAAGTGATGCAGTTTCAAAATATAAGTAATACCAACGGTGACACGCTCATCAAATGACTCACCAGTCTTACCGTCGTATAAAGTGACCTTACCGTCTTTTGGAATACCAGCTTTTTCTAGCTCTTCTTTTATCTGATCTTCTGAAATTCCATCAAGTACTGGAGTTGCAATGTTGTAACCCAAACGTTTAGCAGCAATACCCAAATGGGTTTCTAAAATCTGACCCAAGTTCATACGACTCACCACACCAAGAGGGTTTAAGATAATATCGACAGGTGTTCCATCTTCCATAAATGGCATATCTTCGACAGGAATAATTTTAGAGATAACACCCTTGTTTCCATGACGGCCAGCCATTTTATCTCCAACTTGAATTTTGCGCAAAACCGCAACTGAAACTTGAATAGACCGAATAACCCCAGAAGGGAGCTTGTCACCAACATCTCTCCTAAACTCACGGATGTTAACAACCTTACCGTACTCACCATGTGGCAAAGACAGAGAAGTGTCTTTGACGTCGCGGGATTTTTCACCAAAAATAACTCGTAATAGTTTTTCTTCGGCAGTTAAATCGGTTTCACCTTTTGGTGTAATTTTTCCAACTAAAATATCACCGGCTTTAACTTGTGCGCCAATACGAATTACACCAGTCTCGTCTAAATCTTTCAATTTTTCTTCACCAACATTTGGAATATCACGAGTCACAATTTCAGGACCTAACTTAGTATCGCGAACATCAATTTTAAAATCTTCAATATGGACAGACGTGTAGCGATCTTGTTGCACTAAGCGCGAAGACAACAAAATAGCATCTTCGTAGTTTCCACCTTCCCAAGACATAAAGGCTACGAGCAAATTCTGCCCCAAGGCTAATTCACCATGTTCGGTGGAAGTACCGTCGGCCAAAACGTCCCCTGCTTTTACTTTTTGACCACGAGTGACGCGCGCAATTTGGTTGATAGAAGTTCCACTATTAGTACGGACGAACTTCAAAAGATCATACTCTTTTTTCTTACCCGAATCGTTTTGAACAATAATCTTGTCACCCATAACACTATGGACGACTCCAGACTCTTCTGACATAACCACTTGACCACTATCACGAGCAGCCTTACCTTCCATACCTGTACCAACAATTGGTGCTTGTGGAGCGATACAACTAACAGCCTGACGTTGCATGTTACTGCCCATCAACGCGCGGTTAGCATCATCATGTTCCAAAAATGGAATAAGAGAAGTTGTAACAGAAATGATTTGTTTTGGGGAAACATCTAAACAGTCAATGTCGTTGGTCTCTGCAATGCTTGGCACGCCATGAACACGAACAGAAGTTCGCTCTTCAGTAAAGTAACCGTTTTCATCAACTTCAATGTTTGCCTGACCAATTGTTAAACGTTCTTCTTCGTAGGCGTCTAAATATTCTACCTTAGTTGTCACACGTGGCTTAATGCGCATTTCTTCCAAATCAACAACGCCTTTAAGTTCTTTAGCCTGCGCTTCGGTAATGACTGAGCCGGCTTGGACAATAATTTTTTTAGCATCTTTAATGTCGAAGATTGCAATCTCGCCCACTGCGTCTTTACCATCATTTTTGGCTACTGTCTTAACTTGGCGATATGGAGTCTCAATAAAACCAAAGTCATTAACCTTGGCGTAGGTGGCTAAGTGAGCAACCAAACCAATGTTTGGTCCTTCAGGAGTGGTAATAGGACAAAGACGACCGTAGTGAGAACGGTGCACATCGCGAACTTCAAAACCAGCGCGCTCGCGAGACAACCCGCCAGGACCCATAGCAGAAAGGCGGCGCTTGTGCTCAAGTTCGGCTAATGGATTAGTTTGGTCCATAAACTGAGACAACTGTGAAGAAGAAAAGAACTCCTGCATAGCTGCAACAATTGGGCGCACGTGAATTAACTGAGCTGGAGTGACTGTTTCAAGGTCGGCCAGCGACATGCGATCCTTAGCAATACGAGCCATACGTGCAAGACCCACACGGTAGCGAGTTTGGATTAACTCTCCTGCGGCGCGAACACGGCGGTTTGCCAAATGATCAATATCATCGGCAGCGGTTTGAGCATTGTTTAAACGAATAATTTCTTTAACAACAGAAACAATATCTTCCTTAGTTAAAATGCGGCTATCATTGTCTTTTGGAAAATCGAGGCGTTGATTAAACTTATAACGCCCAACTTCAGAAAGGTCATAGCGTTCAAAGTTAAAGAACATTGCAGTGATTAAAGATTTTGCGTTATCGACTGTGGCTAAATCTCCAGGACGAATACGCTTATAGACTTCCTTAAATCCTTCATCTGCTGTAGTGGATGCATCTTTATCTAGAGTTGCTTGAATGAAACGATTTTCTGGATCTGTATCAACATCTTTAAACTCTTCTAAAATTTCTTCATTAGTAGTTAAACCAAAAACACGCAGAAGAGCAGTAATAGGAATCCTGCGTTTGCGGTCAATTTTTACACCAATAATATTAGCGTTGTCTGTATCGAGTTCAAGCCAAGCACCGCGGTTAGGAACGATCTTAGCGCCATAGACATTACGGCCACGACTAAACTCAGCTGTAAAAAAGACACCTGGGGATTTTATCAACTGGCTTACAACCACGCGCTCCACACCATTGATGACAAAAGTGCCGCGTGGGGTTAGCAATGGAAAATCACCAAAATACACGTCCTGTGTTTTGGTCTTACCTGTTACCTTATTTACTAATTTTGCACTTACGTAAAGAGGGGCTTCGTAACTAGTGTTACGTTCGCGAGAAGTATTCTCGTCGTACTTTGGTTTATCAAAAAAATAATCTCCAAACCATAGTTCCAAATTTTTGCCGGTAAAATCTTTAATTGGATTTATTTCGGCTAACAACTCTTTTAAACCTTTTTCAAAAAACCATTTGTATGAATCGAGTTGAATCTCGATTAAATTTGGCATCTGCGTAACTTCAGGAAGCTTACTAAAGAAACGACGAGTCATGCCTGTACTTGTGGCGGCCAATGAGGTGGCTGGCTTGGCTTTCGATGTCATGAACAGTTCATTTCATGCAACTCTTGTATACAAGGGCTGCACTTATTAATGATAGAGGACACGAAAGTAGCGCTACCCAGTCTTCCAATAGTCTTGAAGGCTAGTACTACTCAATAGTGGATATAGACGAAGGTTATAAATTATGCTATACTACCTTTATCTGGTTGTAAGGAATTTCTCCTACCGACAAGAAACAAAAATAAATATCTTGAGGGCAAAAAAAATACCTCCTTTTTTGCATAGACGCAAAAAAGGCCATTTAAAAATAGGCTTAATTTCCTATAGTTTTTTCCACATATCTATTATAACTCCAAATAATACTTTGTCAAGGGAAACCTTGACTTTTTTGTCTAAAAATCGCCTACTACACTCCTAGGATTCCCCTAGCAGGGGAGTTCTGCTTAGTCTTTGACTAAAAAACAATGCTATAATAAGCATATGATCTCCTATTTAAAAGGAAAAATCCTAGAAAAAACAACCAATTTTGTAATTTTAGAGAATCAGGGCATTGGATATAAGGTTTTTGTTACCCCTGAGACGCTAGAAACTGGAATTGGACAAGAAATCAGCCTTTATACTTATCAAAAGATTAGTGATGATGGGCATTTTCTCTATGGTTTGCCTAATTTTGCAACCTTGCAGTTCTTTGAAATGCTTATCAGCGTATCTGGAGTTGGCCCAAAAGTTGCTCTTGGGATCCTTTCTTCAGCAAAAACTGGCATAATTGAGCAGGCTATTGGCAATCAAGACCCTGAAATATTTACTCGGATGAGCGGAGTAGGTAAAAAAACAGCGGAGCGTATCATTTTAGAGCTTAAGAATAAAGTTTCAACTTTAGGAATAGCTTCAAATACTGGCGGTAGTGATATTTTTGATGCTTTAGTGGCTTTAGGCTATAAAAATTATGAAGTGCGTGAAGCAATACAAAAACTAGACACTTCCCTCTCAACAGAGCAACAACTAAAGGAAGCTTTAAAATTACTAAGTAACAAATAAGCATGCAATTTATTGCTCTAGAGGAACAAGACAAGCAAAGATATAATGATTTTGTCATTGGACATGATGGCAGCTTTTTGCAAAGTTGGGACTGGGGTAACTGGCAAGAATTTGCCGGCAAACAGGCCCACCGCTTTTTCATTAACGACGATACCGGGGTAACCCTTTTAGCAGGACAGGTTGTAACGACAGCAGCCCTACTAAATAAATTCTATTTGTATACGCCTTATGGTCCAGTGGTACATGACCCAAATGATCAGGAAGTTTTAGCATTTTTTATAACAGAGCTACAAAAACTTTTTCCAAAAACTATTTTCATTCGCATAGAACCACAGTGGCGAACAACACATCAACTGCCTGGGATAAAAAGTACAAATATTCAACCTGGGCGCACGCTAATAGTAGATATAAAACAATCAGAAGAGACATTACTATCACAAATGCATCCAAAGACTCGTTATAATATTCGCTTAGCACAAAAGCATGGAGTAGAAATAGAACAAGAAACTTTTTCCAACAACGAACACAGCTTATTTTTTAAAGAAGCCTTTAAATTAATTACAGAAACAGCAGAACGACAAGGATACCTTAATCATCCACTTGCATACTATGAAAAGTTGTTAGATTTTTTTTCAAAAAATAAAAGCGAAAATGCTCTCAGCATTGCTGTCTACCGCGCCATCTATAATAAAAGCTTGCTTGCCAGCAGCGTAATGATAGATTTTGGAGCCACTCGAACCTACCTATTTGGAGGATCAAGTGATCAACAAAGAAATGTCATGGCTCCCTACGCGCTACACTGGCAAGCCATGATGGACGCAAAAAAAATGGGGCTAGAAATGTACGACTTCGATGGACTTGAACTCTCAGTTGGCAAACAAGCCCAATTTGCGCGCTTCAAACAAGGCTTTGGAGGACAGATAGTGGAATTTTCAGGAGCTTACGACATAATTCAAAATGGATTATGGTACACTATCTATAGTGTCTTGCGAAAAATTAACAGATTTATCAAACACCTTAACACTAAGTACTAAGTACTTAGTACCGAGTACTTAGTTATGAAACAACAATATAAAATTTGCGTCTCGGGTTCTGCGAAAGATAACTGCTTACCTGGGGCATTTAAAAAAGCAGAGATTACTGGTTACGAAATAGCAAAACAAGGGGCAGTGCTGATGACTGGAGCTACTATTGGAATTCCGCTTTGGGCCACGCGAGGGGCAAAGCGCGGCAAAGGACTCTCTATTGGCTTGTCGCCTGCATCAACCCTAAGAGAACACATCAACACCTACAAACTGCCAACTGACTATATGGACTTAATCATTTACACAGGCTTTGATTATTCCGGGCGAAACCTGCTTCTTACACGAAGTAGTGATGCGGTCATAGAAATTTGTGGGCGTGTAGGAACGTTAAACGAATTTACCATCGCTTTTGAAGATAAAAAACCAATCGGCGTACTTTTGGAAACTGGCGGAGTCAGCGATGAAATTAAGCACATTCTCCGAGTCTCAAAACGCGGAGAAAAAGATATTATTTTTGACACAGATCCAAAACGCCTTGTAAAAAAAATTCTTGCTGTGTTAAGAAAAAAGGATAGAGAAATAAAAAAACACAGTAGGCCTCAATTAAAATTATCTTTAGAATAAAAAAATCCCGCGTACAGCGGGATTTTTTTATTACTTTAGTATCAAGGTGTCATTTTCAACATCAAGGCTTATAGTTGTTCCCCGGCTTGGATTTGTTGTAAGAATTAACTGAGCCAGCAAATTTTGAACATTGTCCTGAACATAACGACGAATTGGACGTGCGCCAAGGGCGGCATCATATCCTTTTGTCGCAATGTCGTTGACAGCCTGCTCTGTCCACGACAGTTTCAAGCCTTTACTATCGAGCAATTGGTTGGCCAAGCCCTGAAGTTGGAGTACAGTAATTTGCGCAACCTCTGCGGGTGACAATGGCGTAAACAAAATTATGCCATCAAAACGGTTAAGGAGTTCTGGCGCAAAATGTTTTTGCAAAATATCCGCAGATAAAGTTTTCTTAATATCCTCCAAAGCTTTTCCATTTGTAAGCCCTGCTTGAATTTCCGATGTTCCAGCATTAGAAGTGGCGATAATAATAGTGTGAGTTAGGTTAAGCGTCTCCCCTTTTCCAGTGGTTAGGCGCCCGTCTTCTAAAATTTGCAAAAACAAATTTAAAATTTCCGGACTAGCTTTTTCAAACTCATCCAATAAAAACAAACAAAATGGATGATTCTTCAAGTGGTTAACAAAAGGAGAATTAATTGTGTCATCCTTGCTGCCAAGAAGCTTTTGCAAACCATCCCCACCACGGTACTCAGACATGTCTAAGCGTAGTAGAAAATCTGCATCCCCAAAATAAACTTTGGTTAAAGTTTTGGCAAGCTCAGTCTTACCTACACCAGTTGGCCCTACAAACATAAATGACCCAAGTGGCCGAGACCCGCTTTGAAGACCAGTACGAGCCCGCCTCAAAGCCTCGCTTACTGCATGAACCGCTTCTTTTTGTCCAATAATATATTTAGCCAAATCGCTTTCCAGTGATAAAAGTTTATCCGCTTCTTTTTGATTAAATGTATCTGTTGGAATGTGAGTTTTTTCACTAACATGTTGACCAATAATTTCTGCGGTAATAAGCTGGCCACCCCCACCCTTACTTCGAAGCTTAGTGGCAACTTCTGTTAGAATTCCAATAGTTTTTTGTGGTTGACCACCCCCTTGAATGTAACGATCGCTTAAATCAACAGCTGCTTCGACGGCTTGGTACAAGAAAAAAACATTGTTCTGCCCTTCTAATAAGCTTGCTTTAATACAAGAGGCTAAAATTACACCACGGCGTGGTAAGTCCTGTAATTCATAAACTGTAAAGAGTTCATCAAAGCTTAAAGTATTTTTTAAATAATTTTGATAATCATTAGGAGTAGTCGTACCAATAACCACTAAGTTACTAGACTGTAAGTGATTTGTTAAAATTTCTAACAAACTCAGGCCTTGGCTTGTCTGAGCCTTACCTAAAACGTGCATGTCTTCTAAAACCAGAACGATATTATCTGACTTTTCTGCTTCCGAAAGCGCTTGAATCAAAACTTGTTCAGCCGGTAATTGACTACCAATAATTGCAGAGACCTCAAGTTTAATTAAACGCTTATCTTGCAATAATGGTGGCACGGTTTCTGTAACCATTCGGTAAGCTAACTCATTAACTAAAGTACTTCGCCCTGTTCCCAGTTGTCCACTAATAAGTAAATTACGTCTACCTTCACTTAAAAAAGTGAAAAGCTTTTCTAAGTCTGGCTCTCGTCCAATTGCAACTGGCAATTTTCCATACTTAGCAGTGATGGTTAGATCCTGTGAAAACTGATCAAGATATTTTGTTGGGACGGCAGTCAAGCCTTTATTAATTTCATTATCCGAACGCAAATGTGAAGTTTTTCGAAAATCATTGAGCTCTTCACTAAGCATGTGCACTTCAAATACCCATGAAGCTACAATTTCTATTTTTTCCAAAGAAACATCTTGTTTCTCTAGCATGGCACGAAGAGGGTGATTCTCTGGCAACTCTTTTAAGATTGCACAAAATAGCATTAGAGAATCAACTGACTTATTCCTCAAAACAAAAGATTCTTCTAACCCTAAATATGGAATTTCTAAAATATTTAAAGTTTCGGCTGGCAAAACTTCTTCAACCTGTCCCTGAGAAACTAGACTTTGAATAATTTGACTTGCAGGCACTCCAAGCCGATACAATAATGTTTGCACTCGAGAGTCTTCCACTAAACTTTCAACGATATCTGAGAGTACCGGGAAACTGCGACCATGACTTTTGGCTTTGGCCAAAGACATGTTCCAAGCAGTCTTAGTTTTGCTGTCGAATAGATTGTATACGTCTATGGGTTTACTGCTACTTTCTTTTTGTGAGATAGCAAACACGCTCATCGTTTCTTCACGCAAATGATTTTGTTTATACAATGCCCAAAAATAACAATCTGCTAGAACTGACAACCAAAATATAAGATAATAAAAACTATGTCCAAAAGCGTCGAGTTCTGCTGAAGAATTTAACCGCGACCAAAATCCAAAAAGTCCGGCAACTAGTCCAACAACGCCAATTATACCGAGAATAAAAAAGCGCACGCTACTCCCTTGCTTCGCTACAGTTGCCGCAGTAATTCGGCCTTGGTTAAAACTTCCAGAAAAACAAAATATACCGTGACTGCAACGGCAACCCAAAGACCAAGTGTCAGTTGTTTTATAAAATTCTAAGTCCATAACTTAAGATAAAGGGACTAGCTGATAAAGGATCATAATTATCGAAAGTGGAATGACTGCAAGATATAATAAAACAAAAATAAAAGCCGCGGTTATACGAATGCCAACCCATAGAAACTTTACAATAAGCAATGCTATGCGCAAAAAAAAGCTAATAATGATTCCTGAGCGCGTATAATCGCCATAGAGGGGTTCTTTTAAATGCCGGGCGAATAAAACAAGTCCGGTATTATGCAAACTCCCTCTAGCTTTTAGAGTAAACCATTGCCAAATAATAGTAAGGCCTGTGGTATACCACCACACAGGAAGTGTAAAAATATTAAGTGGGACTATATTCATAACTTTTGTTTCAAACTCGATTAGCTTTAATTTATTATACGATATTTGAGCATTCCTGACTAATAATTAATCATAGCGGGGCTTTTAAATTTCCTTTATAATAGCTTTATATGAAAAAAGTTATTGCAATTATAGGCGAAATGGGTTCTGGTAAAGGAACCTTTATTAAAATACTAACGTCCATAGCTGGACTTGAGGCCTTTGGCAAAGTCAGCACATCAGGATTTTTACGAAATGCCCTTAGTCTTTGGGGACTTGAGATCACTCGCGAAAATTTACAACTTCTTCCTCAAATAATGAAGAGCAGCTTTGGCCCAGATACTTTTTTCGATGCAGTCGCCCACGAAATAGACAACCAAAAGCAAACCACTGTTATTTTTGATGGACCAAGATTTAATGCTGACATTTTATATCTAAAATCAAAATACGAATTGACATTGGTTTATATTGAGACTGATATTAAAACGCGCTTTGAACGAATTATCGAGCGAGGAGAAAAACAAGGGGAAAACATCACCAGTTTTGAAAAATTTTTGGAACAACACAAAGCTCCTACAGAAAGCGAAATCCCCTTTCTAAAAACTCAGGCAACCTACGTCATTAATAACAACGGTGACTTGGATAACTTAGAACAGCAGACCAAAACCTTTTACGAAAAATTTATAGCAGACAGTAACTCCTAAGCCTCTATTTAAACCATCTTATTTTATATATACTAAACCCATGCTCAAGATTAAAAACTTTCTTCGCAATATTATTCCAAGGCAACTGTTTAAACTTGCGCAGCCATATTATCACGGCTTAATTGCTACTTTTGCCAATTTGTATTTCGGTGGGCCTTCGAAAAAACTCATTGTCATTGGTGTGACTGGCACTAACGGCAAAAGCACAACCGTTAATTTGATTGCGAAAATTTTGGAAGAGGCCGGACACAAAACAGGTTTAATTTCCACAGTCAATTTTAAAGTTGATGACTCAGAGCAACTCAATGATATGAAGATGACCACTCCTTCAGGCTGGTTACTGCAACAATGGCTAGCAAAGATGGTAGAGAATAAATTCGAGTACGCGGTTTTAGAAATTTCAAGTCAAGGGTTAGAGCAAAATCGGCACTTAGGAATTGAGTTTGATGTTGTTGTATTTACCAACTTAACACCTGAGCATATTGAAGCGCATGGTGGTTTTGAGCGCTACAAGCTTGCAAAAGCTAAGCTTTTTGCAAGCTTGAGCAAGTATAAAGTTAGAAAGATAAAGTTGAAAGTAAATTCAGGACTCAAAAAGACGATCGTTTATAACGCTGATGATTTACATGGAATGTACTATAGCGATTTTCCTGCCGAACAAAAAATCAGCTACGGCATAAATAACACTGCCAACCTCCAAGCACTTGATACAGCCTATTCTCCATCGGGAATTAACTTTATACTTTCTACTTTAACCTTTCACCTTCAACTCAAAGGCAAATTTGATATCTACAACGCCTTAGCCGCAATTGCTACTACTAATTCGCTGGATATTGATTTGGGGGTTGCTAAACGTGCCTTGGAAAAAATTCAGTTAATCCCAGGGCGCATGGAAGTAATTCAAGACAAACCATTTACGGTGCTTATAGACTACGCGCCTGAGCCATATTCTTTGCAGGCGCTCTATGACACCATCTCAGTCTGGCCAAAAAATAAGCTTATCCATATTTTAGGAAGCACTGGTGGAGGACGCGATGTCGCACGCAGAAAAATCTTAGGACAGATGGCAGGGAAAACTGCAGATATTGTAATTGTCACCAATGAAGATCCCTACGACGACGATCCACAAGAAATAATTCATCAGGTTGCAGATGGAGCAGTCAGTAGCGGTAAAGTCATTAAAGAAAACCTGTTTCGAAATCCAGACAGACGAGGCGCAATTGCCAAAGCTTTTTCTCTTGCCAAAGAAGGAGACCTGGTTTTAATAACAGGCAAAGGCTCCGAGCAAAAAATGGCGGTTAGCGGTGGTAACTACATTGACTGGGATGATCGAAAAGTAGCGCGGGAAGAATTACAAAAACTAGGCTCTAATTCCTAATTACTAATATCTGATATCTAATTAAAGTTTCAATTTTCAAATTTAAGCATTTTATTAGAAATTAGTAACTAGATATTCGAAATTTAAAATCTATGATCCTATTTCTCGATACAACTGACTTTAATTCTATGCACTTAGCACTTATAGACAAAACAATTATCGCTGAGCATGTTTTTGCTATTTCGTATAATGAAAACTATAAAACTTTAGACTTCATTGCCAAATTTTTATCCAAGCATAAAATGCTAAATACTAAACACCAAGCACTTACTAAAATTATTGTCAGCAGTGGTCCAGGATCATTTACTGGCACACGTGTTGGCATCACTCTTGCTGGGGCGCTTGGCTTTTCCTGGAAAATTCCTGTCTCAGCAATCCCAAAAAATAAAATTCCAAAAGACCTAGACCGTCTAACCTCTATCAAAACCAGTCCAAAACTAACCATCGCCTACGCCCCATCAAAATTCGACTAAAAAATCTTTATCTTTTCTTTATCTGTCATATGGTAGGCTACCTGTGATATAATATTAATCATCTAACAATAACCATATGTCAGACATAAATTTCCAACCAGTTTTTGACTATATTGATCAAAATAATCAAGTTCTTGGAGAACAAATCCTTGGTCATGTAGATGAACAGCTTAGAGAAGTCAAAACATCTATTGATAATCTCTCGAGCCAAGTCAAAACATATCATGAAGAAATGCTAATAAGTGGCCATCGCTTAGACCGACTCGAAGGCTGGGGAAAAATCGTGAGTACCAAAATTAATGTTCCACTTAAATTTTAAATTCCTTATCAAAAAGCCTGTCTTAGTAAGACAGGCTTTTTGATAAACTTATTCTTCTAATTTAAAGCGCCAGATAACGAGCAACAGCATAACTATCAACCAACCAGTCAGGACGGCAAAATTTATCCAGACATCATGCCAGGCAAACGGATACAAATAAACTTTACGAAAGGCGTCGGCTAAATAAGTAATGGGTAAAACTTTAGCAAAGTACTGTACCGCTTCAGGCAATTTCTCAATTGGAAAAAAAATATTACCAAGTGCAGTGAGGGGCAAGCCAATACCTGCAGTAATTGGCGCGGCTGTTTCGTATGTTTTAGCCAGAGAGGAGATCCATAAACCAAGTAGCAGAAAAATGCTACCACCAAGTAAAGTTAATATTAAAATTGCTAAAATATTCCAGGCGAAAATGACTTTAAAAACTAAAAGCCCAATTACAGTCAAAATGATTATTTGTAGGAGCATCACTAGAAGTCTTGAGGCCACTACCGAAAGCGCCATTTCATAGGCTTTTATCGGTGTAACTAAAAATCGTTTTATCACTCCCCTGCTTTTTAAATCCACCATCCAATAAGCTAAACCATAAATTCCCCCGGTCATAATCACATAGGCTATCATCCCGGGGAGTAAAAATGATGCATAAGACTCTTTAGTGCCAATAAGTCGGTCAATTGGCACAAATGACAAGCCGACATAAAAACCCACTGGCATAGCAATAGTCCAAAACAACGCCGCAGGATTGCGGTATAATAACTTCAAATTTATATTCAATAAAGCAAAGAAAGACATTTTAGTTATCTACCTCCAACTCTATACCAGTTAAGTCTAAATAAACATCTTCGAGAGTTGCAGTCTTCACGGTAAAACCACTAAACTCTATTTTATTATTTTTTAAAACCTCTATAATCACGGCGATGTG
The DNA here is from genome assembly GCA_964617815.1 of uncultured Candidatus Saccharibacteria bacterium. Taxonomy (GTDB): domain Bacteria; phylum Patescibacteriota; class Doudnabacteria; order UBA920; family UBA920; genus CAZTXY01. The sequence goes on from CAZTXY010000002.1 coordinate 63,097, forward strand.
CTGCAGGCTGTTGATCTCTAAAATAACTTTGGGATAGTTGCTGTAAACTTTCTCTACTTCTGGAAGGTCTTGCCAAAAACTGGCTTCAATTTCATTATTTGTAAAAAATGAAACCTGTGTAGTGTGAGAGAGTTCATCGATAAGCGAACGTGGATTGTCTATAACTAAAATTTGTCCTAGGCTCATAATCGCCACGCGGTTACATAAATACTCCGCCTCTTCCATATAGTGAGTGGTTAGCACAATGGCAATTCCTCGGCTATTAATACTGCGGACGAGTTTCCAAATATCGCGACGGGCTCTAGGATCAAGACCGGTCGTTGGTTCATCAAGAAATAAAATTTTTGGCTCGTTAACCAAACTGCTTGCAATAGTGAAACGCTGTTTTTGTCCGCCAGACAAATTTTTTACCTGTTCACCAATTTTATCCTCTAAACCCACAAACGTCAGCAACTCCAAAGCATTTACTTTTCTGCCATAGAGCGCACCAAACATTTCCAATTGTTCCTTTAGAGACAAGAGTGGCAAATACTCACTGCTTTGAAGTTGCACACCAATCTGTTTTTTAACTTCCAATTGATGCATAGTAATGTCTAGACCCAGTACAGAAATTTTTCCTGAGCTTGCTTGTTTTAAACCTTCCAGAATTTCAAGAGTCGTAGTTTTCCCTGCTCCATTTGGTCCAAGAATTCCAAAAATTTCACCAGGATGAACCCTAAAAGAGACGCCTTTTACCGCGTCAAAGGTTTTCTGGCCGTTTTTAGACTTTGCTAATTTGTAAGTTTTAACTAATTCCTCTACTTCAATAACTGATTGCATGAAATAATTATAAGCAAAAGTCATAAGGTAGGCAATGGGCTTTTTGTTTTAACAAGTTTTAAACGCTATACTTAGCTAATGGATTTCAAATTACAAACAAAATACAAACCAGCCGGAGACCAACCCAAGGCCATTGCTGGACTCCTGGCTTCACTTAGCGCTGGCTACAAACACCAAACCCTGCTCGGCGTAACCGGAAGCGGCAAGACTTTTACCATGGCCAATATTGTAAGCGAGATCCAAAAACCTACCTTGATAATTTGCCACAACAAAACCCTAGCCGCACAATTGGCGAGTGAATTCCAAGAGTATTTTCCTGACAATGCCGTGCACTACTTTGTCAGTTACTACGACTACTATCAACCAGAGGCCTACCTCCCCCGAAGTGATACCTATATAGAAAAAGATACTCAAATCAATGAAGAGATTGATCGACTCCGAAATGCAGCCACTCAGTCGCTATTGTCGCGCAAGGATGTTTTGATAGTCGCATCAGTCTCCTGTATTTACGGTTTGGGGAATCCGGATAACTATTTAGAACTATCGCTCAATATCAAAAAAGGGCAAAGCCTCAAACGCGACAAACTGCTCAGGCGCCTCACAGACTTGCAATTTAAAAGAAATGACTACGACCTGCATCGTGCCACTTTTCGTCTTCACGGCGATGTCTTAGAAATCGTCTTGGCAAGCGAAGACACAATTATTCGTCTGGACTTTGATGGTGATGATGTTGAAAAAATTCAGCGCCTCCATTTAATTACAAGCGAAGCTCTAGAAGAACTCGATGAGATTACAATCTTTCCTGCCAAACATTTTGTCACTCCAGAGGATAAACTCCATGGCGCAATGGATAACATTCGGGCTGAGCTCGCAGACAGATTGAAGGAACTAAAAGGGCAGGGCAAGCTGGTGGAAGCCCAGCGCTTAGAGCAACGCACTAACTTTGATCTTGAAATGCTGTCGAACACCGGCTTTGTCGCCGGCGTCGAAAATTACTCGCGCCAACTTGATGGCCGAAACCCCGGCGACCCCCCTTCAACCTTAATTGATTATTTTCCAGATGACTTTTTACTTTTTATAGACGAGTCTCACCAAACTGTCTCACAAATTGGCGCCATGTTTGAAGGTGATAAATCGCGTAAAACAACTTTAGTGGACTATGGCTTTCGTCTTCCCAGTGCGATGGACAATCGTCCTTTGAAATTTACGGAATTTGAAGGGAAAATAAATCAAGTGGTTTATGTTTCCGCAACCCCTTCTGTCTATGAACTTAAAAAAAGTTTGTTAGAAAATGAAAACAAAAAACTGAAAAAAATCCCAACTCCTGAAAAATTAAAAAGTATAACTGTACTAGAGCAAATTAACCGCCCCACTGGCCTTCTGGATCCGACCATTGAAATTCAGCCAATAAAAAATCAGGTTGACCACCTCTTAGAGCAGATTAAAGAGCGAATCTCCCGACACCAACGCGTCCTTGTGACTACACTTTCCAAACGCATGTCCGAAGAACTGACCGAGTACATTAAGGAAGCTGGGATTAAAGCACAGTACCTGCACTCAGAAGTCGAAACCTTTGATCGTTTGGAAATTTTACGCGATCTTCGGCTCGGCGTGTTTGATGTTGTCGTTGGAATTAACCTGCTTCGTGAAGGCCTTGATCTTCCGGAAGTTTCACTCGTCGCAATTTTGGATGCAGATAAAGAAGGTTTCTTGCGCAGCGAAACATCGTTCATGCAAATTATGGGACGCGGAGCTAGGCACTTAAATGGGCATGTGATTATGTATGCCGACCGGATTACCAAATCCATGCAAGCTGCAATTGACGAAACCACTCGAAGACGCAAGGTACAAGAAGCTTACAACACCAAGCATGGCATTACCCCAGAAAGTATTCAAAAGAAAATTGCCGAAAGCAGGCTGTCTGGTGCAAAAGTTGAACAAGAACAAGAAAACAAAATTAGAGAAGTTGACGTCTCACGAATGAAGCCAGACGAGTTAAAGTATTATGTTGATGAATTAAACGACCAAATGGACTTAGCTGCGAGAAATTTGGAATTTGAACTGGCCGCTACGCTTCGGGACAAGATAGAAGAAGTGAGAAAACTCCGCAAACTCAAAAAGAAATAAAACTTAGGCTATCACCCCAGACCTAATCGGCATTCTATGCAGGCTTGCTTTTTCCGCCAATATCTACTATAATTGATTAACCGTGTTCAAGTTCTGTTATCTATTCACTAATTTATATTTTCTAACTCATGCCCAACACTAAATCTGCTGCCAAAGCCATGCGCCAAGCAGCACGTCGCAAAGTCTACAACATCAAGACCAAGGACAAGTTTAAGTCCGCAGTCAAAACAGTTCGCAAAGATATTACTGCTGGTGACAAATCTCTAGCAGAATCAAACTTGAAACTTGCTATGTCCACGTTGGATAAAGCAGTAAAAAAAGGTGTTATTCATAAAAACACAGCAAGCCGCAGAAAATCTCGTTTAGCAAAAGCAATTGGAAAACTCGCCAAGTAGGCGAGTTTTTTTGTTGCATAAAAATAAAACTGACTTCATACTATTTCTATGCCATTAGCGACAATAAAAAAATATTGGGTTTTCCTGCTGGCTCTATTAACCATAGTGACTGCTCGGCTCATACAAATTACTATCCAACCCCCAAGTCTAACTGGATATGACTACGGCTTTTATCGTTTTAGCACAATGCACCCAAACCCAGCATCTTTAAAACATTTTATGACTGGAGTCTTTGGTGGCTTTGACCACATCATACTTGCCTTAATTGGACAACTTGGATACGTTGACCTTTTTCTAGTTGGATCCATAACCCTGTGGTCAATTCTAACTGGCTGGCTAATGTATTTAGTCTGTAAACCTTATGGCAAAAAGTCTGCTATTTATGCGTTAGTGTTGTTAACTTTTTCTCTGGCCCAAAGCCAAGTTATTACTTCTTTTCTTTGGAAAACTGCAATTGGCCTTCCTCTCTTACTAATCTTTATATTTTCCATTCAAAAGAAAAATTATTTTCTTACCGTTGCATCTGTACTCGGGTTAATAATCTCACACACAACATCTCTACTAATAACAACTCTGGTAACTTTACACTACTGTTTAAAATTAGTTTTCAAAAAAAATGTAATAACGCTATTTATTGTTGTTATATTGACAGTGTTGGGAATTGTTCTGGTTTATTTAAACCAAGACTTAGTCAATTCACTTTTACACTTCCCAAACCCTGCTGCATATCAAGGCATTTTTCTTGACCCTTGGTACTACCTACAAAGACAATGGCCAATAATTATTTCTGCCATATTTGGTCTAATAATTTTTTATAGAAAAAACTATTCTTCATCATTTAGTACTTTGTTAATTATAAGCTTTCTATGGATTTGCTGTTTTATGCCTTTCAATCAAAGAGTCGTCCTCTATTTTGACTTAGCAGCTATTTTCTTTGCCAGTTTTGCACTAACCCAAATTCCTAAAAAATACTATCTAAATATTTTAATCCCTGGAATTATAATTTTGTATTCGGTAGGAGCATGGTGGTTACAAATCAACTCCAACCCACCTCTAATTACTGAAGCTGAAATAATAGAAATAGAAAATTTTAAACCACAAACTTCTGGAGGCTTTCTGCTTGCCATAGATGCCAATGATGCACCATGGCTTTTGGGCTATGCAAACAATCTTCGGTTAGGCGCGCCAGGGCTATTCGAGGATAAGCACAATCAAGAGGCTTGGGAAAAATTCTGGGATAACCAAAATCCCATTGAATTTTTAAACACTTTCCCACAACCGTTATTTATATATTCTCGGAGTAGTATTATACCGGAAACTGCTTACCCATGTTTATCACAACTCAGTCAAAACATTTGGGAATACGACTGTAATTAAAAAAACTCCTCCGACTTTGGAGGAGTTTTTTAATTCAACTAAATTTAATTTTGGTAACCATATCCGCCACCTTTCACATAAATTGTGAAATTATCCTGGACAGTACGTCCATCAAGGGCGACACACTGAACCTCAAAACGCTGATTTTCTAGCAATGGCTTTGTAGTCACAGGAGTGCTTTGGGTCGAGGTCTGTGTCGTCCAACCATTAACAGCTCGACAAGATTTTGTATTTTTAGACTCCCACTTGAGATCCGCGGTTTTGCCCTTTGCAAGATACAATGGCCCTTGCCCAAAAGAAGCCTTACCACCAGTTTGCTTACCCAATAAAGTCACTGAAGCGTTTTGGTATCCGTAGGAGGCACCGCTCTCACTAGATCGCAGATTCCTATTATTCACTGCATACCACACAGCAACCCCAACCACCAAAACCAACACTACTACCAACCACATTAGTCTTTTGTTTCTCATATTTCTTTAAATTAATTATGATTACAGTATAGCAAGTTTCTAAAAAAATACTACTTTTTGGTAATTAAGCTCATCACCAAACTAACAAGCACTTCTTTTTGCTGTGGCTTACTCTCAGCGATTAATAGAGCTAAAGCAGTGAGCGCGCCATCAGAAATTAAGCGCTCCCCTTTCTTATTATAGACTCGATGGTTTTCAATTAAGTACAACAAAAACAATAATGCGCCAATGCGTTTATTGCCGTCAGCAAATGGATGGTCTTTAATTGCAAAGTATAAAAGATGAGCAGCTTTTTCTTCCAAACTTTTATACAATTCTTTGCCGCCATAGGTTTGATCCAAGCTTCCGAGCACTGCAGAAAGCTTTTGACCAGATTCTTTGCCAAATAAATCTGTGGCTTGCTTGTCTTTTATTAACCGCTCTTTAAACTTCTCAATCGCGGGTTTCACTTGTTCGTACTTAAGTCCACTAGATTTCTTGGTGACCAATGGAGTTTGAATATCGTTACGGTCATACTGATTCAGCAACACCCAAGTCTTAGTGTAGTCAGTAATTATATGTAGTAAATCTTTTTCATAACCCTCGAGCCTTTTGTCTTCAATAGCCCCCTGTAATAAACTCACCGCCCCTTCCAGCTCTTTGAGTTTCGCCAAGCTTTCTTCTTTCAAACGCGCCTGATTAACCACAAAGCCTTTAAGAATATAATCGCGCAACTTCGTTGTCGCCCAAATACGAAACTGGGTACCGCGCTTGGAATTGACCCGATAGCCTACAGAAATAATCATATCCAGGTTATAGTATTCTATTTGACGCTCAACCGTGCGATCGCCCTCTTTTTGAACTGTTGCAAATTTTGCAACAGTTGCTTTTTCGCTTAATTCTGCCTCTTTGTAGACATTTCTTATATGCTTGGAAACAACAGATTTATCACGATTGAATAAATCGGCTATTTGCTGCAAATTGAGCCAAACTGTCTCGCCCTGAAAACTAACCTGAACTTCTGGGCCTTCAGGATCCTTATAAATAACAATTTCGCCTAATTTTTGTTGGTTTTCCTGTGTCATATATTTGATATTTAACTTGCCATAAGTGTAACATAAGGAAGATATCCGCCGAAGGCGGACTAAAGATTTTTATAAAAAATTTGGTTTTATTTAAGCCAATACCGGAATTTCCGGTATTGGCTTATTTATGAGCATATTCCATTTTGGAACTATCTAGTTTTTTCGGGCAGTTCAGCTATATTAAAATTCCGAGTAACTGATTTCGATGTGCAATTTTTGCACCTACTGCTTAAACGGCTCAGCTGATTGCCAAGCTAGTTCGTATAATGTTTTAAGTGATGTAACTATCCCAGCGCTTTTAATAACTACAGCAAATAAATATGGGTTATAGGAAAAAAATGCGACGCTATCGTCAAACAAAGCATTGTCAGTTAAAAAATCCATATTGGCGGGAATAAAACGGACTTCGTAATTATTAGTCTTCCCTATCCATTTAGCATGAGCTTTATCTTCTGGACTTTGAGTTACCAATTCCCGCATTTTTATTTTATTTTCTGTGGCTAACTGTTTAAATTGCTTTGGTACATCAGAAAAAATCTTATCTACATCTTTCAGAGTGCAAAAAAAAGCAATGTCTTTGGCCTTTAAAATTTTATCATAGACTTGCCTGACACCCTCTTTTCCTTGAAATAACTGCACCTGCGGTTTTTCTTGTTTTTGATTATGGATTGCAAGCAACTCAGGCAGAGCCCGGATAACAAGCTCCTGTTTTCTTCGTAGGTCATTTAATAAATTCTCAGGTGTCTGGGCTGTATATAAAGCTTTTTTTGATTGAGGGACTTCTCCCACTAAACCTTTAGCCTGTAAATCATCTAATATTAAATAAGTAGTTGGTCTTTTAAGGCCTGCTTTGTGCGCAATAGACATCACACTAGCAGTTCCTAGCTCCAAAACAGCTAAGTAAACACTAGCTTCTTTTTCATTAAGACCAATTTTCTCCAAAACCTCATTTATTTCCATATTTTAAGTATATCTGATTATTACAATTTTGTCAATATTTCTGACAACAAAACAAATCTTGTTGGTTTACTTAATAAATATAGGGGTATTTTGTAATTAAATTAGTCATTAGTATTGACTAATTGCAAATAATGTTGTATACTTATGAATCAAAAATAAAAACAGGGCCAGATTGATGGCCTACACCAAAAACTTCGAAAAGCCTTAAGGAGGCAAAATGGAAAGCAAGGCAAACGGATACAACACGAAGACTGTGGTAAGCACCACTCTGACAGAGACGCTGTACATTACGGAATACTCCGCATTGTACGGAAATACCTTCCACATCCCGTTCCAACACAAAGCTGAAATTGTGACTGAAGAACTCAAGTGCAGAGATTCAGAGTTCACAATCACAATTTCTCGCTTAGTCGTCAACGGAGAAAGCTATATGATCAACTTCCTCCGTCCTGGACTTGAGGGAAACGTGGTTGGAATCGGGATTGATAAAAATGGAACGCCTGCGATAGTCTACACGACTATCCGGACAAACCAAGGAGAGTCAGTCTCAACAGAAAAATTGACAGCGCGAAGCAGGGTAAGCTGGAGGTCTTCTTGCTGATAGTATGCCAGAACAATTGCTATAAACGGTAACACCTAGTGTGTTACCGTTTCTTGTTTTTAGAAAATTTTATAGTTTTTCCATCTCGCCCCAGTTGTCCCCTAACTTGGCTTCAACGGTTACCGGCACAGAAAGTTTAATCGCTTCTTCCATGAGTGGTTTGATTTTTTTTACCCATTTCTCTGCTTCATCTTTGCGAACCTCAAATACAAGTTCATCATGCACCTGCAATAGCATTTGGATTTCTTCGTTATGCTCGCCAATTTCTTTATCAATGTTGAGCATAGCAACTTTGATAACGTCGGCAGCTAAACTTTGAATAGGGAAATTCACCGCCGCACGTTCTGCAGCCTGACGGATAAAGTACTGGCTGGATTTTATTTCCGGAAAGCGGCGAATGCGGCCAAGCTCGTTTTTGACATAGCCATTTTTATTGACTTCTTCTTTAACACTGGCGACATAATCTTTAACGCCAGGATAGGCCGCAAAATATTTATCAATAAAATCTTTAGCGTCGCTCCAGGCCACTTCTCCAATACGACTAGACAATCCAAAACTCGACAGTCCGTAGAGTATTCCGAAGTTGACAGTCTTGGCATCTCTGCGCATGTCCGGCGTGACTTCTTTTTCTGGCACACCAAAAATTTCTACGGCTGTGTTAGTGTGAATGTCTTCGTGATTATTAAAAATCTTTTTCATGCTCTTGTCATCCGCTAAATGCGCTGCAACACGAAGTTCAATTTGAGAATAATCCAGCGACAAGAGTTTGTAGCCTGACTTTGCCACAAAAGCTTTGCGCACCTCACTACCTAAGCCTGTGCCGCGAATTGGGATGTTCTGTAAGTTTGGATCTGTACTCGAAAGCCGGCCGGTTGCAGCAATGGTCTGGTTGTAACTAGTGTGAATTCGGCCAGTCTTTTTGTTAATCAGCTCAGGCAAAGCCAACAAATATGTAGACTGAAGCTTAGAAACTTCACGGTACTGCAAAATTTTTGGAATAATATCGTGCTGACCAACCATTTTTTCCAACTCCCCTGCAGCTGTAGATAACCCCGTTTTAGTTTTTTTATTAGTCACAGAAACCAAACCCATGTCTTCAAACAAAATCTCTTTCATTTGTTTTGGCGAAGCTATATTAAACTCTTTGCCGGCCAATTTGTAAATCTCTTTTTCCAAAATGCCAATCTGCTTTTCGGCTTTTTTCGAAAGATCTCCAAGCAGCTTGCCATCCACCTCAATACCAGCCCGTTCCATCCTTGCAAGCACTTTAATCAAGGACATTTCAATATCGAAAAAGACTTTATCTAAATTCTCTTTTTCAAGCTGGGGCGCATACAACTCTTTAAGGCGTAAGCTTATATCCACATCCTCGCATGCATACCAACTAACTTTTGCAGGCGAAACCAGGTCCATAGTAATTTGGGTTTTGCCTTTGCCAATCAAATCTTCAATTGGCTGCATGCTGTAGCCAAACTCGTTGAAAGCCAAAGCTGTAAGTCCATGTTGGCGTGTGCCGGCATTAAGGAGGTACGAAGCTATCATAGTATCAAACCAAACATTACCAAGCTCAATCCCCGCATTCTGCAAAACTAAATAGTCATACTTAATATTATGGCCAATTTTTTTTACGTCATCGGATTGCAAAAACTTTTTTAACTCAACGCTTTCAGAAACAAGCTGAGCCGGAATATAGTACGCCTCCCCGGTTTGAGCGGACAACGAAATACCAACAAGCTTTGCATCAATAACACTTAAGCTGGTAGTCTCGGTATCCAAAGCCAATTCTTTATAGCTGTCTAGCTTTCCCATCACAACAGCTAATTTTTCCGCTGTGTCTATAAACTCATACTTCTGTTTAAAATTCGGATCAACTTTTGTTTCTACAACTTCTTCTGCCTCTCCGCTTGATTCTTGATTCTTGCTACTTGATTCCTTGCTCGTCTTCGGCAATTTACTCACTAAACTATTAAACTCCAACTCCTTGAACAAAGGCATAATAGCTGTTTGCTCTTTAGCCCCAAATTCATAAGTAGGGATGTCGATATCCAGTGGTACATTGCAGACAATTTCAGAGAGATGGTAAGACTGCCGTGCCTGATCTTCTTGATCTATCAGCAACTGCAAAATTCGTGGCTTTATTTTGTCTTCTGTCTTATCGGCTTTAATGGCTTTGTATAAATCATCAATACTGCCAAAGTCAGCAATCAGTTGCATGGCGCCTTTTTCACCAATGCCGGCCACACCCTTGATGTTGTCCGAAGGATCGCCACGCAACGCCTTGTAGCTGATCATCTGCTTTGGAGTTAGGCCGTAGCGCTCTTTAATCGCAGCTTCATCGTAGATTGCAGTGTCATTCAAACCTTTTCGCAGTGTATAAATTTTCACGCACTCACTTACCAATTGCAAAGCATCCAAGTCGCCTGTAACAATCATAACGTCACAGCCTTTTTGTTCTTTACAAATATGAGTGGCCAGAGTTCCCAGCACGTCGTCTGCTTCAAAACCTTGAATTTCAAAAATAGGAATATTTAGACCACGCACCACTTCTTTAACACGTGGAAACTGGTCGTACAGTTCTTGGGCAGCTTTGACACGAGTGCCTTTATACTCGGCGTATTCTTCGTGACGAAAAGTTGGGCCGGCAAGGTCAAAACTGCAGGCAATGTGGGTAGGCTTAAGCTCTTTAATCGCCCGAAGCAAAATCATAGTAAAACCATAGACCGCGTTGGTCTGCTCCCCGCCTTTGGTGGTCAAAAAGGGAATGGCATGAAAACCGCGGTGAACCAAGGCATTCCCATCTATTAACATGTATCTGGAGGTATTTGTCTTTTTAGGCATAAGGGTATTGTACCCCGATTTCCCATCCCTTCAAAACCAAAAAGCCTCTTTCTGCCAAATGAGTTTTTTATCATGGCTCTTATAGCCAATATGCAAATTATAGAGCTATAAATTCTGTTGTTTGCCTTTGCCAGAGTGAATTATAGCGGCCATTTAAGTTCAATAGTTCTTCATGCGTTCCTGCTTCAACAATTTTGCCTTCATGCATAACAATTATGCGATCGAGTCCTGCTACAGTACTAAGACGGTGAGCCACAACAATGGCAGTTTGTTTTCCAATAATCTCAGGCATTGCTCGCTGTATAATCTGCTCACTCTCGCTGTCCAATGCGCTTGTTGCCTCATCAAAAATCATGATAGGTGCTTTTTTGAGTACGGCACGGGCAATTGCTACGCGTTGCTTTTGACCGCCACTCAGTTTAATTCCTCTTTCTCCGACAATTGTATCATATCCATCAGGCAATTTTTCTATAAACTCATGTGCATGAGCTGCTTTGGCAGCAAGAATAATTTCAGACTCACCAGCGTCTGGATTATAGTAATTAATATTTTCTCTAATAGTTGTATGAAAAAGTAAAGGTTCTTGAGGGACATATGCGATTTGCTGCCTTAACTCACTTTGTTTTACTTTTCGTATATCAATACCTTCTATTTTAATTGAACCACTATTAACTTCATCAAAACGAAGCAATAAATTAGCAAGCGTACTTTTCCCTGCTCCACTTAATCCAACGACACCGACTTGTTCTCCTCCCTCAACTTTAATATTCAGATCAGTGAAAACTGGAATGCTTGTTCCCTTATCTGAACGTGATGAATAACTAAAACTAACATGCTCAACGCTGATTTCTGCTTTGGTAATCTTTAGCTTTTGGGGTTTAGCTGAATCGCGTATCTCCTCATGGTCATTACCTAAATATTTTAATGTAGGATATACCTTAGTTATTAAATCATCGTGTTGTGTTATAAGTTCCGGTAACTCCCCAACATTTCTGACTATCTGAAACATATACGTAATAGTTAGGAGGATTAAGCCTAAAGATTCAGGATTTAGTCCATCATCCCTAGAAACAATCAAGTATACGGCCAGCGAAATGCCAAAGGCTGTAATTATATTTCGAGGCAAATCCAGCAATGTAGTGAGCCTACGGCGCAACTGATAGGCTGTATTTTCTGCTTTCCCTAGAGTGGCAACTTTACTTCGAGCGCGATCCTCAAACCCACCAGCCTTGAAAGCAACAATATTGGTTATCTCATCCGACACTTCTGCTGTAGCTTTCCTATATGCCTCATGAGACATATCTCTATATTTATTAGCCTTAGATGAAGCCCACATCATATAAAGAAACTGAACCAAAACGATGCCTATGGAGATTAAACCAATTTTTTGATCTGCAAAAAATAAAATTATAGGGGGGACAAGTAACGAGATAAAAGTCCCTAGTGCTTCACCTCGCACAAAGCGAAGTAATAAGATTAAGCCATCGAGATATTGCCGAAAAGCGCTAACAAGGTATCCTGTTTGATTATCACGATAGAAGGAGAGGTCTTTACCAATTAATTTTTGATAAAAAGCAACCATCATCTTGCCATACTGCTTATTTTCGGTATAAGTAGAAAGTATTTCTCCAAAAGTACTTACCACAGAGCCAAAGATATACGCCAAGAAAAAGTAGAGCGTATACATTTTTGCTCCATCAACATCACCTGATGCGATTTTAGTAGTAATCTGCGCCATAATAATAACGATGTAAACCCTTATTATTAGAACGCGAATAATTACAGCGACAAAACCAATCCACTGCCCAAGATTACGGCCATAGGTTTTTATTATATGTTTATAAACTTCTATATTCATGAGACAATAGTTTTCTCAATTATAGCTGTTTATAGTTAGGCTGGGAAATAATATGCATCGGAAAGCTAAGGTCAGATTTTTTAGTTTTTTATTATTATTTGATCTGCCAATAACTAAAAACCGAGCAAGCTCGGTTTTTAGTTATTATCTTCTGAATTGTGGTCTTCTGCTTGGGTGTCATCGGGACGGTCACTTTCGCGGGAACGTTCAGTATTCTCGCTACGGTCGCGATCACGCTCACCTGAGGAATTATCAAGGCGAGTTCTTAAGTTGTCTATAATCTTTTCCACTCGTTCTTTTTTTTGCTCATCCCCTTTTTCTCGAATTTTCTCTCGGTTTTTCTCTAAAAATTCCAAAGCCTTTTCTGCATTTTGCTTAGTTTCAACTTTCTTTTGCTCACTCTTAGTCTTTTTAGTCTCGCTTGAATTATCCTCTGGCTTTGTTGTTTGAGGAACAATGGAAACAGGTGTTTGAGTATCTTCCAATTCCCGAAGACGCTTTTCAGCAAAATTTACTTGTAAGTTTAATTTAGCTTCTGGGGTTGGAGCAAAGCGCACGCGAACAATTTCGACTTGACGCTTCACAGAATATAATAAATCGCCCGGTACTGTATTTGCAGATGCGACTGTGGTGCTAAAAATTATCACTACTAAAAGCACGGGTGTAAGCACGTAGGCCTTAAATGAAAAGTGTTTAACACTCACCCAAAAAGATATCTTCTCTTCCGGTTGTGGTTCTCCAAGGCGGCTAAAGATTTTGTCTTTGGCCCTCGCCTTAGCCTCACTGGAAAAAGAAATCTGTTCTTGATTATCTTTATAAAATTGTTTTAGCTTCTCGTTCATGTTGTTTGTAAATTGTTTCTAATTTTTTAGTAGCCCGATGCTGTAAGACGCGAACCGCTAAGTTAGTCTTACCCATAATCTTGGCTGTCTCTTCTACTGTAAAGTCCTGAAAAAATCTGAGCTCAATGACTTGTCGATAACTTTCTGAAAGTTCATGCAGTGCGGTTTTAATTTCCTTGGAGTCAAACTTATGCTGAATACTGGCCTGTGTGTCATCATTATTTGCAACATCAATTGCAGGATCCAGCGAAACTGTTTGCGGCCGGCGGTAAATTTTTCTGTAATGGTCATTAACAGTGTTGCTGGCAACTTTATAAACCCAGGCAGTGAAGTTTAATTCTTCTGTGTCCAAAGTCTTGCAACCATGCCAGACTTTCACAAATACGTCTTGGAGAATATCTTCGGCTTCTTCGTTTGAGGCGACCTTAACACGAATGTATCTATAAATACGTTCTGCAAAGTCGTCGTATAAAGCCGAAAAAGCTTCCTGATCGCCCTGTTTGATTCTGGCCACTAGCTCACCAGTAGTTTGAGTGTCCATACTGCTTTACATTAATATAACGTAGGTTCCTCTAAAAAGTTACCTATGTAGTATAACATTTTAAAGACAGCTAAAAATGCCTTAAATAAAGGATATTTTATATGTAACCCACAGCTTTTCTGTGCGATATATATGCGTAGGGGGTAAAGACAAAATTAAAGTGAGTCTCAAAATGTTCATGAGACTACACAAGGAAGGATAATATGAGTTATAACAAAAAGTTTACAAGATTTATTGCCATTGCTGCAATCGCAACTATTGCAATTCCAGGGCTAGCTTTTGCCCATAACGACGACGATAAAGGCAAAAAGGAAGATAGGCAAGAACGACAGGAACATCGTAATGATAAGCGCGGAGAACAAACTAATGAATTTGGCGTTCGCGTCTTTGAAGACAATGGCCTGCATTTAGGAGTTTCTGGATTATTCTACAGAGGTACAGTGACTGCCGTCTCCACCACAGGCTTCACATTAAAGACCAAAGATAATGCATCTTTAACTGTTGATGCGAGTTCTGCAAAAATTATTAGAATGCCACGTACCGCCATACTGCTCTCTGACCTCAAAGTAAACGACAGTGTTTGGATTACTGGCACAAAAGTAAACGGGGGCATTACTGCAAGCGTAGTCTATGCCATGGCTGAAAATATTAAACCAGCCAAAGCTAAGGGTACAGTCACAGCAGTTTCGGGCAACACCGTAACACTGCAAACCAAAAATGATAAAACTGTTACCATAACTACTACTCCAGATACTAACATCGTAAAAGCTGATGGCACAGTTGGAGCTAGTACAGATATTTTAGTTGGCTCTAAATTAAAGATCTGGGGCTTATGGGATAAGCTTACAAATATCCTCTCTGCCTTAAGAGTTAAAATTAAATAATTACAATTTTAAAACTCCCTCTAGCATCTGCTAGAGGGAGTTTTATTTTTGTAAAAATTATTTTTTTGTTGGAGTTTGAGTTGTAGTTCCTTTTGTGGTTGTTGTTCCTGCCTTAGCCGAAGACTTAAGCGCAGAATTTCCAGAACCTCCCCCGCCTCCACCTCCAGCGCTACCTCCCCCGCAAGTCTCTCCAGTATATGGGTTAGTCCCAGGAACCACCATCACATTCCCCATACCAGCAGAACTGAGAAGCGGTCCCGCTTGAGCTGTACTATAAGCAGCCATAACACCTAACTGTAACCGAGTACAAGGATCCATTTGTCCAACATCGGCAATAAGGGAAACTGTAGCTGTGGCACCAGCAGGGATTATCAATGGGACACCGCCAGAACCAGAACCGGTGCCGCCTGTTTTATACGCTGCGGCTTTACACTTAAAGCGAAGCAGTGAATCCATTTGAAAATTGGTATTAGAAAAGATTGTTCCAAACTCACGAGCACTGGAAAAAGTTGTCGGCTTAGCAATGATCCCGCCACCAACTCGTTTGACTGTGAAAGTTTTATTAGAGGCAAAGGGTTGGGGAGCAGCTGTGCCGTTTGTATGCTGTGGTGCATACCCATCCCTACATCCAACTAACATCGCGTTAATGGTTTTTGGTGAAGTGGTACTGTTATTTTTTAAGTCTATTAAAGCAAATTCAACAGCGGTAGCATTATTAGTCACTGGACCAGCAGGTGGTGACTCTGGGCTGCGAGTTGCACTAATCACAGCAGAAGCGGCCGGTGTGACAGTCACAGTAAAAGTTTTTGGGCCAACTACAAAAGTCGTTGGTCTATTATCTGGATTAGTCAGCAATAAAGCTTCGTCTCTAGGGAAATACTGCTGTTTATTGTAAGTGGCCATAGCTGTGACAGTATATGTCCCAGGTGTTAAATAATTGTGGTCATAACCTGTACGAATGGACGAGCTTTGCAAGGTGCCGTCGCCCCAATCTACAACAATATTTGGAAACCAAATAATAGCGCGGGGACAAGTTGGATCACCAGGACAGGGTCTATCAACTTGCTGGGTCCCATAAATTTTAAATGATCCTGCCCTACCCTGGACCACTGTTGTAGGCCCTGTGATAGTTATTTGGCACCCAGCCTGATTCCAGTAAGAACAAGTTGTAATTGTGCCAGCGGTTGGGTTCCCCTCTTGATTGTTTATAGAAGTTGTAGATAAGCCCGCTGCCTTATTCTGAGTCTGAGTAGTATTTGTTACAGAACGACGCAAGTTTTGTATCCAACTAAAGCTGGCTTCACTTGATAAGCCAAGGCCACCACCGAGGACAGAAAAAGTCCCTATAGCAACACCAAGCACAAAAATTACTGCAGTGATAGTCAACCAAATATTAGCGCGACTCTTTGCCACAAGGGCAAATTGTTTGCGCAAACTTTTATCTGCTTTGGCTATGGAGTCGTCTATAACCCTATGTCCATTTTTTGTTTGAGTCATATTTTTATCTTAAAAAATTTTAAATATTTTTTTGTGAAAAAAGTTTAATTAAGTCACTGCGAGAAATTATACCAACTAGTTTATTATCCTTATTAACAACAGGAATTGGGTTAACACGCTTGGTGGCAAAAAGCAGGGCTAGTTTTTGAAGTTCTGTAGACTCTGTAGTTGTAACCACCTCGGTGTTCATAATGTCACCAGCCGTCGCTCCTATAATTTTCTTAACTGCTAAAGGAAGTTTTTTATTATCTCCCTTAATGTAATCCATTTCTTGGAGAAGCTTGATATATGTTGGTAAATACAGCTTGGAGTCTGAAGCAATAAAATCACGCTCAGCGATCATCCCTAACAATCGTCCTTGCTCGTCTGCCACTGGCACTCCAGTAAAATGTTTTGCGAACAATAAATCTGCGACTTGATTAACCGTATCAGTCGGCCGTACGGTCACCACATTTTTTGTCATCAAGTCACAAACCTTCATAGACTATTTTTGTTTCTAAAAAGCCCAACTAATATAAACATTATAGCAGAATTTTTGCATTTTGTCAAAAAAATTTAACCAAACTAGTCTCCTGCGACTCTAAAAACTTCCTCTACATCTGTAATCCCCTCCAGCGCTTTTAGTAGTCCATCTTGAGCCATGCTCACTGTTCCTGCCCCAATTGCCACAGCTCTAATTTCAAGAGCAGAAGCTTCTTTTAAAATTAATGCTTCAATGCTATCTGTAACTTCAATAACTTCATAAATTCCGATTCGTCCTTTATAACCAAGTCCCCCGCAAGCATCGCAACCATTTGCGGCAAAAAACTGGATTTTTCGAGGCAAAATTACCTGAGCGGATTTTGGAATTTTTTCAAGAATACTTTTTACTCGAGTTAGTGTAGCTGGTTCAATCTCAACTTCCTTGCGGCAACTCACGCAAAGCATTCGCACAAGCCGTTGAGCAATAATTGCCGTTAAAGCAGGAGCAATTGTAAAAGGCTTCACCCCCATTGTAGTCAACCGTGGAATCGCGCCGGAAGCGTCGTTAGTATGCAAAGTTGAAAGGACAATATGGCCTGTAAGCGCTGCTTGCATCGCAGTTTCTGCAGTTTCTTGATCACGAATTTCACCAACCATTACAATATCTGGATCTTGCCTCAGAATTGCTCTTAATCCCTTAGCAAAACTAAAATCAACATTGTGGTCAATGGGAGTTTGAGAAATTCCTTGTAATTTATATTCAACCGGATCTTCAAGTGTGATAATTTTTACTCCCGGTTGATTAAGCTCGCTTAAGAAAGCATAGAGTGTTGTAGTTTTTCCGCTTCCAGTTGGACCAGTTGTAATTATCATCCCATTTGGTTTTGCCAGAGCTTTTTCTACGACTGCCAAACCTAAGCCCCTCATCCCAAGATCTGCTATTTTAAGTTGCTTAGCTTCAGTCCCAAGAAGCCGCAACACTACACCTTCGCCGTTAGCTGAAGGTAGTGTAGAAACACGTACGTCAACAGGTTTCCCTTTGTAAAAAAAAGTTAAGCGGCCGTCTTGCGGCAAATTTTCTACATTTAATTTAAGCTTAGAAAAACTTTTTAGACGAGCCATAACTGCTCGCTGAGTAATTTTATCCAAATGAACAATGTCGGAAAGCACCCCGTCAAGTCGAAACCTAACTTTAATAAAGTCAGCTTCTGGTTCAATATGAATGTCGGAAGCATGTAAGACTATTGCGGCTCCAAATAAAACTGTGAGTACCTCACTTGCTGACTGACCTTTGTTGCTAGTTTTAAATTTTTCTAAATTTTCTAAAATAGTAGCTTCATCTCCATCAACAGTAATAACATCATGCGCTATGCTTTTTGGAGTCAAAACCTTTTTATAAAAACCAAAGGCTTGCTTGTAACTACTTTCGGAAATTAAATAGACAGTGACTGTGTATTTTTTTTGTAAAGAACTCTTTTTTTCTAACAATAGCGGATTAGAAGGATCAACTGTGGCAAGACTAAGGGTGTGAATGTCACGATAGACCGGCAAACTCTTTGACTCACGCGCTTCCCCTTCGGCAAACAAAGCCAAAACATTTAAATCCAAAGGAAAATTATGTAAGTTTAAATACGGCAGGCCGAGAAGCTTAGCCTTTTTTACTGTCTCATCTTCTTCTAATACTCGATTCTCGTCTAGCAAAGCCCTTTGCATATCCTGTGGGGTGCTAGATAAAAAGTGTTTACTGTCTACCATGACGCTAAATTTTTATTTTCCGCCAAAGACGCTGGCTGACTCGTTATTCTTTTGTTTCTAAAAATATTGAACTAAAGTAATTATACCACTATATAAGCTCAATAGAGAGGGCTGTTTACTGCAAGTTTGCCACCACATTTTCTGGAGATAAACTAGTTTCAAATATAGTTATTAGGAATTGCCCAAACAAGGGCAAGGATGCTGGGGTGGTCAGCCCAAATTTTTGAGCAATAACTTCGGTATTTATATGTGGGAGACTCGCTAAGACGAGAAGGGTTGAATCTCTATTTGTCGCTGCTACCACTGCCACTGAAGCAAACCCACTAACATTTTTTACTAATTCTCGCAGTGCATTTGGAATATCAGCTTCTGATGTCTCACTCTTTTCAAAATCCTGCTGATTTATGACCGCAAAAAGTGTTTGGCCTGAAGGGCTTTCTTCTAACCTCGCCAAAGTTCTACCCCACAACTTTAATAAATTAAATTGCTTAGTTTTAAATAAATGCTGAACGACTAATTCTTGATCTGCCCCAAGTCTAAGCAAACCACTGGCTGTGACAAAAGTGTTGGCAGTAGTAGAGACAAACTGAAAACTGCTAGTTGCATGCATTATCCCCCCTAAAAAACATGTGGCTGCCGTACTAGGAATTTCAAAGTCATCCTGAGCTAATAAGGTGCGCGCTACTAACTCAGCATTGCTACTAGCCACAACATCCACAGAATTTATTGTGCCAAAATATTCATTGGCTGGACTTTTATCAAAATTAATTTTTGCAACTCCATATAACAAATCAGAATGGTCCACAAATAAACCACCTAAACTCTCCAAAGAGCCAGTCCCAATTGTGATTACTAAATCTATGCTTGCAACCCCAGACTCAACTCTCACATCCCCAGAAGAAAAGCTTCCATTTTTTGGTTTCAAAAAAATTTTTACTTCCTCAGGCTCTACCTCATATCTTAATTCATCGAGTTGTGCGTTCTGGGTTTTTAATAAAATGGTTAACCCACCCGTAACCATAGATAATTCTTTTTTAAAAACTACGGTTTCTGGGAAAAAACCCAAATCTTCTGGGAGAGTCTCTGGACCGATTAAAGTGACGGCTTTGCCCTGCCTCTCTAGTGTAATTGCCAACCCTGCTGCTGCTGACAAAGTATCATAATCAGCATGCTCAGGAGTCGCAATCAAAATTGATTGCGACTTTTTACACAGTTCATAAATTTGTTGGGCAAGTGACAATTCCATATAAGATCTAAAAGGTAGAGATCAATTTCTTTGTTAATTTTTTTAGGGAAAGGGACAACCTTAATATAACACTATAGACAATTTTACTAAATTGGTCAATCCTATTACAATAGAGCTATGAGATACGACTACAGCATCACTGTTTCAGAAGCAGGAAACTTAGCAAAGCAGCTAGCGCGCAACCTCAGAGGTGGCGATATTCTCGCTCTTAGTGGGCCGCTTGGGGCAGGGAAAACAACCTTCACCCAAAAATTAGGAAAACTCCTTGGAATTAAAAAACGAATAACCAGCCCAACTTTTACCTTGGTAAACTTCTATCAAGCCAAGCTTCCTAAAACTAAACTTCCAATTACATTTTATCATTTAGACCTCTACCGAACTAATAGTTTTCAGGAAGTAAATGAATTAGGGCTAGAGGAATTTATGGGACAAGAGCAAACAATTACAGTCATTGAATGGGCGGAAAAAATAAAAGCCCATCTTCCTAAAAATACAATTTGGATTAATTTTAAAATATGAACATCCCTTTAATTCTATTAAATAAGTCTTTTGCAATAACATTTACCGTACTGGCATTCTTGGCTAGTATGTTTTTTGTCGTTCCTAGAGTGCAAGCCGCATTGCCAGAAACCCCTAAAACAGACTTTATTATAGAGGGGCTACCAAGTGCTCTTGTTATTCCAAAGACCACACTAAGCTTATGGGAGTCCTCTGTCTCTGTATCAGAAAATTCAACAGCGCTCAGCCAAGAAATTTCTCCAGAAGATTTAGTTAGTCAAACTTTGGGGTTAACTACCACAACCCCTGTCAAAACACGAAAAGTCTACCCATTCAACCCAACCGAAATTTATAACTATCTCTCAGAACATACTAATGGCTTCGAACAAACAAAAGATGCCAAGCTTGTTATAGAAAATAACCGCGCCACCGTTTTTGAAGCCGGCCAAGATGGTTTACATATAGACATTGCCACGAGCACAAAAAATGTTATTTTAGCTTTGGTAAACCAAAAAACTGAAGCCCAACTTGCAGTTCATGCAAAAAAACCTGCCAAACCCCTAGCAGGAACAAACACTTTAGGTATTAATGAATTAATTGGTAAAGGTGAATCAAACTTTAAGGGCAGCCCAAAAAACCGCAGACATAATATTAAAGTTGGAGTTGAAAAAGAAAAAGGGGTTATTCTTGCCCCAGGTGAAGAATTCAGTTTTAACGAATACCTTGGGGAAGTGGAAGCCTCCACAGGGTTTTTACCAGAACTGGTTATAAAAAAATCTGGCACTGTCCCAGAATTCGGCGGAGGGCTCTGCCAAGTCTCATCCACCACGTTTCGCGCCGCCATGGATGCAGGACTGCCAATAGTGCAAAGAAAAAACCATTCCTATGCCGTGCAGTATTATGCCCCACAAGGAACAGACGCCACAATTTATCCTGGTGTAATAGACCTAAAATTTACCAATGATACGCCAGCTCATATTTTAATCTGGCCATACTTAAAAGATGCTGACAATTTAGTTTTTGAAATTTATGGCACGAAAGATACCCGTAAAGTGATTTTAGAAAAACCCGTAACCTACGACCGTAAAAGTGACGGCTCAATGAAAGCCTATTGGAAACGCACAGTAATTAAAGATGGCAAAGAACTAAAAGACACTTTTAACTCTACCTACCAGTCACCAGCGCTATTCCACAAGAAAGAAGAGTTTCCTCCCACCCCAGAACAACAAGCTGCAAATCCTCAAACTCAAACCCCTGCTCCTCCAGTCGAAAATACTCCACCTATACCAACCCAACCTCCACCAACCATTAACTAACCACCATGAACATTACCCAGAAAAAAGTTGCCCTACTGACAAAAATAGAAAAACCTTACGACCTTCTTATTATTCCGATCCAAAAAGGTCAACTACCAGCTGAGTTAAAAAAGCTAAAAAACTTTGAGACCAGCGAGATAAATCGTCATCTCAAAATTGGAGACTTAAAAAAACAACGTGGGAGCACGTTGTTATTTTACCCACATGCCAGCAGAAAAATAGCCACACGTATTCTCTTGGTTGAGATAGGTAAAGAGGTGGCTTCTCAAAAAACAATTACCGATATTGTAAAAAATATTCGTCCATTTTTGGTTAAGTATAAACAGGTAGGCTTACTTGTCCCAACAGATTTTGCTGTCCTTCTAACCCAAACCGTCATAGCTGCAGCATACAGCGGCAGTTATCAATTCCTTGTTCATAAAACAAAAACTACTGATGACTCAAGTCCCCAAATTAATGCACTAGACCTATTTTGCAATAAGCCTTTGGGTCCAATAATAGAAAAGGCTCAAATCTTAGGGAAAGCCTTAGAAGCTGTAAAAACTTTATGCAACCAGCCAGCCAACGCCATGACCCCTAAAGACTTGGCCAGCCAAAGCCAATTCTTAGCTACTGAGTATGGACTTACTTTCAGCGCTTTTGATGAAGCTACTTTAATTAAAATGGGAATGGGTGGGCTTGTGGGAGTTTCGAGTGGTTCCAGCGAAGACGCTCAAATGATTATAGTAGAATATAACCCCAAAGGAAAAAATACTGTTGCCCTAGTTGGTAAGGGTATTACTTTTGACAGTGGAGGTATTTCCATAAAGCCGGCAAAGGACATGCATGAAATGAAATACGACATGGCTGGGGGCGCAACCGTCCTTGGCGTGCTACTAGCTGCCAGCAAACTTAAACTGCCGCAGCACTTAGTTGGAGTAATTGCCGCAACCGAAAACCTTCCCTCTGGAACAGCCCTCAAACCCGGCGACGTGATTAAAACCTACAGCGGAAAAACAGTAGAAATTTTAAATACTGATGCTGAAGGGCGCTTAGTTTTAGCAGATGGCTTGTCCTATGTCCAAAAAAAGTACAAACCCAAATTAATTATTGACCTAGCCACATTAACCGGCGCTGTTGTAGTTGCTCTTGGCAACAAAATTACCGGTGCGTTTGGTAATAACGAAGATTTAAATAAGCAATTTCTCGAAGCAACTAAAACTACCGGTGAAGACACTCATTTCTTACCTCTTTACATGCAATACGTTGACGAGTTAAAAAGTACTGTCGCCGATCTTTCGAATATTGGCAAGCAGCGAGTCGATGCAATTGTTGCAGCGGTTTTTCTGGCCCAGTTTATTGAAAAAGACATGCCTTGGATTCATCTTGATATAGCTGGCACTGCGTGGAATGGTGAAGGGGCTAGCGGGGTTATGATTCCAACAATTATTGAGTTCCTGTCCAAACTAAAATTAAAAAAATAACCGTAGCTAATGTTAGAGTCAACAAAACAAGATAATAATATCTTAAGCCCCACTTCCCCTGAAGAAGAAGTCTTTGAACAAACCCTCAGGCCAAGTACCTTACTTGAATTTATTGGACAAGAAAGTCTAAAGGCAAACTTAGCTGTAGTGATAGAAGCGGCCAAACAACGCGGTGAGCGGATTGAACACGTCCTACTTTATGGCCCACCAGGACTTGGCAAAACCACCCTTGCCAGTATTATTGCTAAAGAAACTGGGAGCAAACTCAAAACAACTTCTGGCCCAGCGATTGAACGACCTGGAGACTTAGCAGCATTGTTAACCAATCTTGAACCTGGTGACACCTTATTTATAGACGAAGTCCACCGTCTCAATAAAGTTGTCGAAGAAATTCTTTATCCCGCCATGGAAGACGGCTTTTTAGATATCGTCATTGGCAAAGGACCGGGAGCCCGAAGCGTGCGCATGGATTTACCAAAATTTACCTTAATTGGTGCGACCACACGCATTGGCATGATCTCCAGTCCCCTACGAGACCGCTTTGGCCTAACCTATCATTTTGATTTCTACGACACAAAAGCGATTAATCAAATTATTAAACGTTCAGCCGTAATTTTAAATAGTCCGATAGACGAAGAGTCGAGTTTAATTTTAGCAGAACGCAGCAGGTTTACTCCTCGCATTGCTAATAGAATTTTAAAACGAGTTAGAGACTTTGTGCAGGTTTCTGGCCATGATACAATTACAGCTGGGGAAGCTCAAAAAGCTCTTGATCTCCTTGGAATAGACGAGCAAGGGTTAGAATTAAATGACCGTCGTCTGCTAGAAATTATTGCTGATAAATTTGCCGGTGGCCCAGTGGGTTTGGGAACTTTGGCCGCGGCTAGCGGCGAGGAACAAGACACTATTGCCGACGTCTACGAACCTTTTCTACTGCGTCTTGGTTTAATTATGAGAACACCAAAAGGGCGCCAGCTCACAGAGCGTGGCTACTCCCATTTAGGTAAAACATTTCCAGGGGCTAACACTCTCCTTTAAATACTATGGATTCATCACAAGTTATCTACGCAATTATTACTGTTGCCTACTTAGGATTTATTTTAATTACTACTTTAATTAGCGCTTTTAGCATTTATATTTTTTTGCGTTACGGTAAATCACGTACAACTACTTTAACCATTAGTGTTATCTACGCTATTCTATTTATAATTTTAGTAAGCACTTCTTACTCTTCACTGCAGAACCTAAAAGTCTAAAAACAATGCACAAACTTTTCCCTAGCCAAAGGCCTGATGAAAAAATTTATTTAGCCATTCGCGAGCATTGGATTTTATTAGTGTTAAAACTATTAGTCTGGTTAATTGTCGCTGTACCACTTTTTGCATACTACTGGTTTGGCCAACGAGCCCTGCCAGGCCTTTTTGAAGGACAAATGGGTTTATTTTTAAATTTGTTAGCCCAAGTCTACATGACATCTTTGCTAGTAAGCCTCCTTGTTATCTTTGTTCTTTACTATCTTAATATCCATATAATAAGCAGTATGCGCATTGTTGATATTGATCAACAAGGCCTTTTAAGCCATGTTGTCTCTGAACTCAACATAGATAAAATTGAAGACGTCACAAGTGAAACCAATGGCGTGCTGGGAACGATGTTTGACTTTGGTACAGTTTATATTCAAACTGCAGCAGCCAAAGAACGTTTTGAGTTTCAAAATGTCCCAAATCCTGGCTTGCTTACAAAAATAATTTTAGACCTCTACGAAAAAATTCATCACGCCGAACAATCAAAAGAACAAATTCAGAACCATAAAATAATTATATAAACTAATTTCTATGTTAAAAAAGAAAGTTAAAAAAAATATAATTGTTGCTGTTAGTGGAGGCTTTGACCCTATTCATCCAGGTCACACTAGACTCATCCATGAAGCCAAAAAACTTGGTGATAAATTAATTGTCATACTAAACAATGATAATTGGATTAAACAGAAAAAAGGCAAAGTCTTCATGCCACAACATGAGCGCAAAGAAATCCTAGAGGCTCTCCGTGATGTAGACAAAGTTGTCCTCACAGACCATGCAAAAAACCCAACCGACATGAGTGTGTCAAAAACACTCCAAAAAATCAAACCTAATATTTTTGCGAATGGCGGGGACCGCAACAAAAAAAATGCGGCCGATCCAAAATCCTCTCTGTATACTGACATAGCCATGTGCAAAAAACTAAAGTGTAAGATGGTGTTTAATGCCGGCAAAGGTGGCAAAATTGAATCCAGCTCTTGGCTCCTTGCCAACTACGCCAAAACTAAAAAAAAATAATAAAAAAACTTCCCAAATTAATGGGAAGTTTTTTAAAATTGAGATTCATCAGTTAAGCGGTAAGGTGTAGGATTTTTTCTTTGCACATAACTTGGCCGTGGCTCAGAGCTTGGAGCATATGGCTTAGCGGGCTTACGTGCTCGGCTTCGCCCTTCGGGACGGCTACTGTGAGGCTTTGACAGAGCATCAAAGCGAGGCTTAGAATAGTCACGCTTTTGAGGACTAGAGCCGCCGTAAGATCTCTGTGAGGAGAAAGGACGGGAAGAGGGCGCACCTGAACGATATGGGCGCTGTGGTGGCCTTGGGCCACGTTCCACTACTGCTTCTGCCATGCGCTTTGGTAAATTTGAAGGGAGAGGTAAAACAGTTAAAACTTTTCTGATCAATCTTTCAATAGCCCTCACATCTCCTCGTTGTTCTGGGGTTGCAAATGAAATGGCGCGACCAGTAAGACCTGCTCGACCGGTTCTACCAATACGATGCACATAGTCTTCATTACTATCTGGTAAATCAAAATTGATAACTAACTCAATACCGGTTACATCAATTCCACGAGCGGCAATGTCTGTTGCTACCAAAACACGATACTTCCCTTTCTTAAAACCCTCTAAAGCTTCTCTGCGCTGCGGCAGAGAACGATTGGAATGAATTTCTGCGGCAGAGTGCCCCATACCAAAAATACTTTTGGTAATTTTTTTTGCACCAAATTTTGTTCGGGAAAAAACCAAAATACTCCCAGAATAATCTGTGAGTAATTTTTGCAATAAAGAAAGCTTGTCATTTTTATGTACAAAAAATACTTCTTGAGCAACTTGTTGAGCAGAGGTTCCGGCTGGAGCAACTTCAACGCGCACAGGAAGTTTCATATAAGAAGTTGCAATCCCCACAATGCTATCTGGCATTGTTGCGGAAAACAACATAGTTTGTCTGTCTTTTGGTACTGTTTGTAAAATCTTTTTTATTTGAGGTGCAAAACCCATATCAAGCATTCGATCAGCTTCATCGAGCACTAACATATTTACCAAATCAAGTTTTATAGTCCCTTGTTCCAAATGGTCAATTAAACGTCCTGGGGTTGCAACTATAATGTGCGGGCTGCGACGCAAATCGCGCAACTGAATGCCCATAGACTGACCGCCAATTAAAACAGCAGTTTTTAAACCTAAATTTTTTCCAATATTTTTGAGGGCTTCATCTACCTGCAAGGCCAATTCTCTAGTTGGCAATATTACAAGTCCTTGACCTTTATTTTGTCCCAAACGTTGGATCATGGGCAAACCAAAAGCTAAGGTTTTCCCTGTTCCTGTTTGAGCAATCCCAATCAAATCTTTACCAGCGACAGCTTCTGGGATAGCTTGTTTTTGAATTGGTGTTGGGGTAACAAACTTTGCTTTTGTGAGAATATCTAAAATCTTAGGGTTTAAACCTAAGTTATTGAAAGTATTATTATTTGAAATGTCTGCTTCTTTAATCATATGAGCAATAAAAAATGGCCCGAAGAGGCCAGAAGAAAAAGTTAAAACTTAAGGCGATATCTATAATTATAGCAAAAAGTTGCCTTTTTGTCAACTAATAAAAGAGGTTATTATCTACAATAATAACCTCTTTTACATCCAAAATGATTTATATGGAGTCTTCTTCAATACTAGAGGGCGACAAAGTCACATGTTGTCCTGCCATCTCAAGAGGGTGAGTTGAAGTAATTAGAGTTTGGAACTTGTCCTGTAAATAACGGAGTAAAAACGTTCTTCGGGTGTCATCAAGCTCAGAGAGAACATCATCGAGCAATAAAATTGGTTTATCATCCCCATTGCTCAAGTATTCCAACTCCAGAATTTTTAGAGCTAAAATTTGGCTTCGCTGTTCCCCCCTCGAAGAAAATGGGGAAAGATACAACCCTTCACTTCTGAGTGAAAAATCGTCCCTGTGTGGACCAATTAAGGAAGTTGCTATCAGCAGCTCTTTAGTCTTAACCTTCTCTAAGGCCTCGCGAAAAACTTCGCTAATCTCTTCAGTACTTTCTCCTGCCAAACTTTCATACGAAACTTCCACGGGTCTGTTAAATTTTGAGATTGCAGAATATATTTCTGAAATACTTTGGTTTAAATAATTTACAAATTGTTTTCTTTCAAAAATAATTCTTGACCCAACAACTACAAGTTGTTCGTTCCATGAATCTAAATCTGAGGAATTACTTCCATTACTTTTTAAGCCTTGCAAAAGTTTATTTTTTTGAGACAAAATTCTTTTGTAAGCTGTAACGTCTTCGAGATAGCCCAAACTCTTTTGCGACAAAACCATGTTTAAATACTTGCGCCGACTCTCTGGGGGTTTTGTAAATAAATCGACATCGCTGGGCTCAAAAATTACTACCCGCACAAACCCTTGTGCATCTTTGCGTTTTGTTTTCACCCCATCAATTTTAAAATTTGCGTAAATTTTATCTCGTCTGTCTAAAAAGATTTCTAGAGTGTGAATGTCTCCATCTTTTTCCACTTCAACTTTGACCTGGCTATTGGTTACTCCACGCATAAAAATGAATTCGGCATCATCTCTAAATGACTTAAATAATGATGAAAAATAAACTGATTCTAACAAGTTTGTTTTTCCTACTGCATTAGGGCCAGAAAACACCACCATGTCATTGGTTACTTCCAAACTTAAGTCTGGGTAATTTCTAAAATTCTTTAGTTCAATGTGTTTGAGTCTCATATTATTTTTCTGATTAATTTAAACACTAATAGGTTTTACTAAATATGTATAATTTTCATTTCCTTCTGGCACTAAAACCACTAAAGAAGAATTATCAAAAACTTTAAATAATACTTTTTCTTCTTCCATTGTATTTAATGCATCCAGCACATATTTATAGTTTAGCAAGACTTCACCACCAGGCCCAGTAACCTCCCCAGACAAAGTTACTTGGCTTTCACCTATGTCTTGAGAGCTTGAAGATACAATTAAGCTTTTTGTCTCTGGAGAAAACTTAAACAACACACTGTTTCCTAGTTTGGAAAAGATACTACTTGTTTTTAAGGCATTTACAAATTGTTGGCGGTCTACCGAAACAATTGTTTGGAATTCGGTTGGAAAAATTTGGTGATAATCTAAGTATTGACCGTCAATTAACCTACTAACCAACTCAACCGAACCAACTCTAATTGCCATCTGGTTATCGGCTAAAACCATGCTTACTTCCAAATCCCCAGCAACTATCAATCTTGAAATCTCTATGGCTGTACGGTGAGGAATAACTACATCTTGCGTACCAGTAGTATTTTTTATTAATAACTTCTTCTCCGCTAAGCGATATCTGTCAGTTGCGGCAAAAACGATTTCATTTTCTTTTGTTTTAAAATTGACGCCTGAAATAATTGGCTGGGATTCACTTAATGCAGTAGCGAAAATTACTTGTTCTAAGCTTTGTTTAAACTCTAAAGCTGGCAATGTCGCAGACCACAGGCTGTCCACTGTTGGTATTAAAGGAAAGTCCTCTGCAGGAAAAGTATGTAATTTTGTTGTGTAATCCTCTGTACTCACAACAACCTCTGTTCCTTCCAAAAACAAAGAAATATTTTGGTTGGGGAGATTTGAAATAAGGTCAATTATTGTTTTTGCCGGAATTGTTACTGCACCATCTTCTTCCACTTTACATCGGACAGAGGTTTTCATTGCTAACTCTAAGTTGGTTGCTGTTAAGACTAGGGATCCGTTTTCTGTTCTAAACAAAATGTTATTTAAAACCGGTAAGGTGTTTGTCCCACTAATTATTCTTCCGACTGTCTGTAAACCCTTTTTTAAATTTTCTTGGGTGCATATTATTTTCATATCTGTAGTTTAAATAATTAGTAGTAACAATAAGGAGTGTGGATTAGTGGATAAACACTTTTCTCTTAATAACTGTTGGGAGAAAAGGTTTTATTTTTTTCTTTTTGTTGTTTATAAGTCAGTGGGAAGATGTTAGTAAGTTTTGAAAATTTTAAATTTTTCTGAAGGAAGAAATTTTTATACATAACTTATACAAAGTTTCTAATTCTTTTTCCACATACTTGTCCAGAAGGTTTTCCCCAAAAATAATTTCTATAAGACATAAAGTTTTCCTAAAATACTGTCTATTTCTTGTTTTAGCGGGTCATTGTTTTTAAGATTATTTTCTATTTTTTCCACTCCATGCATTACCGTGGTATGGTCTCTCCCTCCAAAAAAATCTCCTATTGTTGGGAACGAACTTCCAATCTCTTTTCGAGCTAAGTACATTGCAATCTGCCTTGGTCCAACAAATTCTTTTTTTCTAGATTGTTTTAGAAGATCTTCAGTCGTAATGTTATAGAATTCTGCAACAGACATCGCAATCTTTTTTAGGGTGGTTAACCTTTTCTTGTTTGTTACCATTGTTCCTAAAATTTGTTTAACATTTTCAAGAGTTAGGGTTCTATTTTCCATTTGCTGGTATACCAACAAACGGTTGAGAGCCCCTTCAAGTTCGCGAATATTATTAATAATGTTTTCTGCTATAAAGTAAAGGATCTCTGGTTCTATATTAACTCCGCGTTTAGCGGTTTTTGTCCTTAAAATTGCCATTCTAGTCTCTAAATCAGGGGCTTGAATATCTGCAACCATCCCCCACTCAAAGCGAGACACTAAGCGTTGTTCTATTGCAGGGATCTCCTTTGGGAGCCTATCGGCAGTCATTATAATTTGCTTGCCTTTGTCACGAAGTTCGTTGAAGGTGTGGAAAAATTCTTCTTGAGTTCCTTCCTTTCCAGCAATAAATTGAATGTCGTCAATTAAAAGCATGTCTACCCCGCGGTAGAGCTTTTTAAATTCATCCATTTTTTTATGACCAATGGCGTAGATATAATCGTTGGTAAATTTTTCACTGGTAACATACAAGACTTTGGTTTTAGAGCTGTCTTGCAGTAATTTATTTCCTACTGCGTGCATTAAATGAGTTTTTCCTAAACCCACCCCACCATAAATAAACAGTGGGTTGTATTGGCTCCCAGGGTTTTTAGAGACAGCTTCACTTGCTGCGTGTGCTAGTTCGTTGTGTTTACCAATAACAAATGTGTCAAAAATATATTTTGGGTTTATACCAGAATTACCAACCGGCACCGTTTCTTTATAAGCTTTTTCACTGCTGGTGTCTGATTCGCCTTGAGACTGCTCTAAAGTTTGGTTAATTGGCTTTTGGTTAAAACCTACTTGATATTTAACATCTCGTATTTCTGGTGCTAAGGTTTTTAAAACCTTCAATATTTCTTGGTGGTATTTTGCTGATATCCAGTCCTTATTAAAAGAGCTTGGTACAGAAACAATGATTTGATCAGGGAGTCTCTCAAGAATGGTTGTGTTGCGAAACCAGGTGTTAAAGTTTGCTTTACTTAAAGAAACTTCTAAGCTTCCTAATATTGCTTGCCAGAGTTGCTGATTATTCATTGTTTTTATTTCTTTTCGTTTAGGTTCTTACTAACAAGATTTTTGCATAAAAAAACTCGCTAAATTTTAGTCTACTCACCTATTTTCCCCTAATGCTAAATTTTCAGAAATCACAGCCTAAAATGAAGCGATATTTTATTGTAACAGGCACTTATCAACATGTAAATAACATATAAAACCCACTTAATTAAAGGCTATTTTTATTTGCCTGTTAATATCCTGTGGAAGCTTTGTTGGTAACTATGAATTTGTAAGGCTATTCTTTAGGAATGAAAAAAACAGAAATAATAGCGGTTGACGGGAGTGCTTTTCTTCAGTATAATAAGTTGGCATTGTTTTAGTTATTTGTAACAGATCAGAGACTATGAAGAGAACTTATCAACCGAAAGTTAAGAAACGTAGCCGTGTCCATGGTTTTCGCAAGCGCATGCTTACGAGAACTGGACGTGCAGTTATAGCTCGCCGCCGCCAAAAAGGGCGCAAAAAACTTACTGTATAAAACGCAAAACTTTCATGTTTAAAAAACCTAACCGCCTTGCAAAAACTAAAGATGTCCAAACTACTTTAGCTTCTGGGCGGGGTTTTTTTAACCAATTTTGGACAATAAAATTTAAATCCGGACAAATAGCCGAGTCTCGTTTTACAGTTATTATTTCTACAAAAGTTGCCAAGCAAGCGGTTATTAGAAATCGAATCAAAAGAATTTTGCGGGATTTTTTAAGACAGAACATTGCAATCTTGAAAAAAGGAGACTACGCTATTATTATAAAGTCTCGTATTAAAACGTTAACAGCAAAAGAAATTCGTTTGGAAATGCAAAGTTTTTTAACAAAAACTAAATTTATTAAAAATTAACCATGAATATTTTTAATAACATTACAATTCAAATAATTAAGATTTACCAAAAAACATTATCTCCTGACCACGGATTAATGTCTGCTAAGTATCCACACGGTTTTTGCAGACACTACCCTTCCTGTAGTCAATACGCAGTTGAAGCTTTACTGAGGTATAATTTTTTTAAAAGTACTTTTTTAATAATTAAGAGAGTGTTGTTGTGCAACCCTTTCGTTAGCCCAAGAATTAATCATCCCTAATAAATATGATACAGCTTTATACAGACATAATTTATCGCCCGCTACTAAACCTTTTAGTTTATTTTTATAATATTGTTCCAGGCCACGATATCGGTGTGGTTATTATACTTTTAACTGTAGTTATTCGGTTACTGTTATGGCCTCTTATGCACAGAACGTTGCAGAGTCAACATAAAATGACTGCTCTCCAACCAAAGCTTAATGCCCTGCGTGATGAGCATAAAGATAACAAAGAAGCACAGGCCAAAGCTATGATGGAGTTGTATAAAGAGCATAAGATAAATCCTCTGTCTTCTTGCTTGCCATTACTCCTTCAACTCCCACTTTTATTTGCTTTGTATCAGGTTTTTGATAAAGCCTTAAAAGGTAATCTGGATGGTTTGTATTCTTTTGTGGTCAGGCCAGAGTTTTTAAGCCCACTCTTTTTAAACTTAATCGATCTTTCAAAACCAAATATAATTTTTGCGATTTTGGCGGGGGCTTTGCAGTTTTGGCAATCAAAGATGATGCTTTCCAAAACGCCTTCAAACGACCCAACTGCAAAAGCCTTAGCAGTTCAAACTACTTATATTTTCCCGTTACTGAGCATTTTTATTGCCTGGAGATTACCAGCTGGACTTCCTCTTTATTGGATAGTTACAACAGTCTTTGCGATAGCTCAGCAATACTATATAATGAGGCGACAGAAAGAAGGCGTTATTATTGAATAGCAAGTTATGGATATTACAGAAACAGTAAAAAAAATAATTGAAGACATGCTTTTACAGATGAGCATTTCTGCTACAGTGACCTTTGAACAAAGTGCTTCAAAAGGGCTAGTTTTTAATATCCAAAGCCCAGATTCCCAACTGTTGATTGGAAGGCAAGGTGCTAACCTACATGCCTTGCAAGGATTAGTTAGGCAAATTGCAGTTAAACAACTACAAAGCCCAGAGCCAGTATATTTTAGTGTAGACGTTGATGATTATAAAAGTAAAAGAGAGTGGTATTTAAAAGAAACTGCTAAAGCAGCAGTCCAGCAAATTAAACGCACAGGGCGAGGAGTAGCTTTGGAGCCTATGCCAAATTATGAGCGGCGCATTATTCATGCTTACCTACAAGAAAATAGTCCAGATGTTTATACTGAGAGTACAGGTTTAGAGCCCGCTAGAAGAATAGTCATCAAATTAAAATAATCCCGCCACGGCGGGATTATTTTAATTTACATTGATAGTAATTTTTTGCGAGGTAGGACCATTTTCTGCCCGCGCATATACTTTATATTGCCCACTTTTTGGTTTAGTTTGCCAAGTGTAAGTATAAATATAAACGCCATCAATTTCTGCTTCGGTCGCTAGTCCTAAGTTTCGGACAACCACCCCACTTTGATAGTAAAAGGATACTGAACTAAACTCTCCAGAACTTTCGGCTTGCAGATTAAGTGGGAAGCTAATAGTTTCTCCTACTGCAGGGCTAGTTAAACTTAGAGATTGATCTAAGGCAAAATTTATTTGAGTGCTTGTTTCGGAAGTTTTGCCAAAGTTATCAAGAAGCCTTGCTGTAATTGTATGTGGTCCATTCGAATATTTTTTATTTACTTGGATAGAGTACGGAGCTTTGGTTAGTGACTGGATAGGTTCGCCGTCAATAAATATATCTATTCGAGAAACAGTATCAGGGCTTGAAACACTTATATTAATCGTCATTGGTAGTTGAGAGATGGTAGAGTTTTCTTGCGGCGAAATGATATCAATACTCCCAGCTCCACCAGGAGCAGGGTTTGGGTCATTGATAGAACTCCCATCTGGTGGATAGATATAACCGTTGGCTAGCGCCCATGCTCTTACTGGGTTTTCCCAAGCAGGATTATTTGGTCGTTCGCTGTGAATATTTGTAAAGATATTAATGATAATATTTTCTGGCAATGTGTTTTCTGTTGCAGGTTGTCCAGTTTGGCTGTCCATACGCACTCCAACATGAATATCATCTTTTTGATTTGGGATTGCCCAGCTGGCAAAAACATCTTCACGCACCTCGCCACTATATTCTGTGGGGAGTTTACCAGAAAGCGTATCAACAGCAATTCGAGAAATGCCATCAGGTGCTTCAAATTTTTCCACCTCTTTGTCTTTAAGGGCTTCACGCATAAATGCATTCCAAATTGGGCCAGCAACTACAACTGCATCGGCTTTTAGAGATTGGCCGTTATTGTTTCCTGTCCAAACCCCAGCGGCTAGCGATGGTGTAAACCCTAAAGTCCAACCATCTTTAAAGTCGTTGGTGGTTCCAGTTTTCGCTGCAACTGGCCTGCCTGAAATTGTTAGAGGTGAATTACCGCCAAAGACATAGCTACGGGCTTGGTTGTCGCTCATAATGCTGGTCACTAAATATACTGCTTGTGGGTCAAGCACGCGTTGTTCATTTTGTTGGTACTCTTCTAAAGTTTTTCCCTGATTATCAATGACTTTCATAATCGGGGTTTTGTCATTTTTAGCTCCACCATTAGCTAAAACGCTGTAGGCTGCTACGTGGTCTACAAGTTTTACTTCACAACCACCAAGAACTA
The DNA here is from genome assembly GCA_964617815.1 of uncultured Candidatus Saccharibacteria bacterium. GTDB lineage: Bacteria > Patescibacteriota > Doudnabacteria > UBA920 > UBA920 > CAZTXY01. Next base: position 97,509 of record CAZTXY010000002.1, read on the forward strand.
AGGATAAACCGCAGTTTGCTAAGGGAGTGGTAATTCCAAGACTATGCGCTGTCTCTGTGACATTTTCAACTCCGACTAAAGCTAAAGTTTTAACAGCAGGAATGTTTAAGCTTCCTGCTAACGCTTTACGCATATTTACTGGACCAAATTCTCCACCAGAAAAATTGCGAGGAGTGTAGTTCCCAAAATTTGTGACAACGTCAAAAAGCGGACTGGCTGGACTGTAGCCATGTTCTTTACTAAAAGCCGTGACATAAGCGTAAGGTTTAAAACTACTTCCTGGTTGTCTTTGTGCTGTTGCGACATTGACTTGTGGTTCAAAGGTGCAGGTTTTCCCACTAATGCACCCAACGGGTTCTGAGTCGGCAAAGTAGTCTTTACTGCCAACCATGGCTAAAATTTGGCCAGTTTTTGGGTCTATGGCGACTAGGCCTGCATTATGGGCATTTTTGCTCAATGCTTTCTGTGCCCCTTCTCTAACTACGCGCTCTCCAATTTCTTGTAGACGTGGGTCGAGGGTTGTATAAACTTTCAGTCCACCTTCTTGAATAGCTTTTTCACCATATTTTTTAGCTAAGTAGTCTTGTACATAAAACACAAAATGAGGAGCAGTGATTTTATCTTTTGGTGCTTGAAAAACTATTTTCTCTTGCAGGGCTTCGTCTTGTTGCTGTTGGGTAATATAGCCTTGCTCTTTCATTAAACTAAGAATATGTTTTTGTCTAGATTCCAACGCTTCTCTGTTTGGACCAAACGGATTGTAGTAAGTTGGAGCTTGAGGAAGGGCAGCCAAGTAAGCACTCTCTGCTAAAGTTAACTCGGAAGCATTTTTATTAAAATAAGTTTGGCTAGCTGCTTGAATACCATAAGCATTGCGGCCATAAGGGATTTCGTTTAAGTAGAGTTTTAAAATATCATCTTTGGAAAAACGCGCTTCAATTTCCAATGATAAAATAATTTCTTTGAGTTTGCGAGAAAATCTTTTTTCTTTGGTCAGCACTGCATTTTTTACAAACTGCTGGGTGATAGTACTTCCACCTTGGCTTTTTGAACCAGTTAAGACATCAATAATAACAGATCTGGCAATGCCGGTTAGTGAAATTCCCCCATGTTTGTAAAAATCTTTATCTTCAACAGCAATTGCTGCTTGTTGAGCAGTTTTAGGGATTTGATCTAGCGGAATAAGGGTTCGTTTAAATTCACCATGAACTTCGTAGAGTAATCCCCCATCTCGATCAAAAATCTTTGTGGATTCTGCTACGCTTCTTTCAAGGAGTTTGTTTGGGTCCGGCAAGCTCGCACTGTAGTACATAAATAGCAAAGCTATAGCTAAGACACCAGCTGTGGTGAGCCGAAAAAGCCAAGTTAGCGTAAATTTTCTTGTTAGCCAAGGAAATCTTTTTCTAAGCTTTCTTGCAAAAGATGACTGTTTCATTTTTGTTGTATATTCGTAAATGCGCATATCTATATTATACCTATTTTGTGGCGATTATGTAAGTATCGCATTTGCGCACAAAGTGTTACAGCTATTCGAAATAATCTTCAAATATTGGTATACTATTTTCATGAGTACATTATCTAAACAAACACAAATTCAAGAGTTGTTAACTCGTGGTACTGATGAGATTATTCAAAAGCCTCATCTTGAAGATGCTTTAAAAAGTGGTAAAAAGCTTCGGATTAAGTTGGGCATAGATCCAACTAGTCCCAATATTCACATTGGTCGGGCCGTAATTTTGTGGAAGCTCCGCGCATTTCAAGAGCTTGGGCATCAAGTTGTCTTTATAGTGGGTGACTTTACAGGCCTGATTGGTGACACTTCTGACAAAGATGCCGAGCGTCCCATGCTTTCCGAAGTTCAGGTTAAGGCAAATTTAAAATCGTATTTTGCTCAAGCGTATAAAATTTTAGATAAATCCAAAACAGAAGCCCATTATAATTCCAAATGGCTTAAGAAATTAGCTTTTGGAGAAATTGGAAAATTGGCAGATGCATTTGGTCTTCATGATTTTTCTTCGAGAGAGTTAATAAAAAAACGGATGGATGCAGGCAAGCGTGTTTCGGTTCGCGAATTATTATATCCTCTGATGCAAGGTTACGATAGTATCGCAATTAAAGCTGATGTTGAACTTGGAGGCACTGATCAGAGATATAATATGTTGGCCGGACGCATCCTACAACCTCTTTACGGACAAGAACCTCAAGATATTATGACTTTTTCTTTACTGGAAGGAACAGACGGCCGTAAGATGTCTTCATCTTGGGGAAACGTAATTAATATTACAGATACTCCAGAGAATATGTTTGGTAAAGTAATGTCTCTCCAAGATGGTTTGATTGAAAAATATTTTATTTTAGCAACCCGTGTTCCACTAAACCAAATCAAAGATATTTTAAAATCAAATCAAAATCCACGGGATCAGAAACTGATTTTGGCTGAGCATTTAGTATCTTTGTACCATGGCCCAGCTTTAGCTGAAAAAGCCAAATCTGGATTCATTGCTCAATTTAGCAATAAGGAATTGCCACAAGATATCGAGGCCTTTACTTTAAAAGTAGGGTTGTACCCCCTTGCTGATTTATTGGTGCTAGTTAAATTAGCTAGTAGTAAGTCAGAGGCCAGAAGGCTAATTTCTCAGGGGGGTGTTAAGGTTAATCAGCAGACAGTATCAGATAAACCAATTCAAATAGAAAAGAAAAATGACTTAATTGTTCAAGTTGGCAAACGTAAATTTGTACGAATTAAATAGATAGTTTAAAAAAATAGATAAAACAAAAACCCTCGATTTGCATCGGGGGTTTTTGTAAGTAGCTTATATAGCAGCTTCTTCGTCAGCTGGAGCAGCTGGAGCAGCTGTTTCTTCAGCGTCAGCAGCGTCGTCAGCTGGAGCAGTTGGGGTAACAACTTCTTCAGTTGTATCTGTGTCGTCCATGAACATGTGATGTTCTCCTTGCTCACTATGTCGATCACATAGTGGCGATTATTGATAGTTAATAAATATGCAGTTCTTGAATTCAAGAACTGTACATAGATTCTACCATAGCTAGCTAAATTTGTCCAGCCCTGTTACAAAGTTTTTTGTAAAGCAGTGCAAAGCGCTATAGCGAGTGCATCAGCGGCATCATCAGGTTTTGGCACGGAGGTGAGCCCAAAAGTTTTTTTTATCATATACTGCACTTGTTTTTTGTCTGCTTTGCCGTAACCACAGATTCGGTTTTTGACTTCTAGGGGTGTAAATTCGAATATAGGGATTTTATTTTTTTCGCAGGTCACTAAAATTACGCCACGCGCTTGGCTAACAGTCATGGCAGTTTTTTGGTTTGTGGTAAAAAAGAGACGCTCAATGCCGACTCGCTGGGGCTTATATTTTTTAATCAAAGCCTCAATATCGGTGGCGATATCGAAGAGTCGAACCGCGTCGCTGTCCGATTTTTTAGTCGAAATAACCCCGTAATCCTTAATTATAAATTTTTGGGTATCTCCGAGTTTTGTTTCAATAACCCCATATCCTGTGGTCGCTGTTCCAGGGTCAATGCCAAGTATTATCATAAAAATATTAAATTAAAAATTCGCGTTTGTGTGCACAGAAATAACGTCTTCATCATTTTCAAGGTTGCTAAAAAGCTCTTCAATTATAGGTTTTTGGGTTTCATTCAAGTCTACACCTTGACTGCTTTCTTTGATAATTTCCCCGCGCACTATTTTTGTCCCAGTTGCTTCAATGGCTTTTTGGACTTTAGTGAGTTGTGTTGGTTCTGTATAAATGGCTAGTCCTTCGTCTGATTCAACAACGTCAGTTGCTCCTGCATCAATGGCAGTGAGTTCTAAAGCTTCTAAATCGCTATCGCCTCGTTCTACCAAGATTTCCCCTCGGGTTTGGAATTGCCAAGAGACAGAGCCCAGAGCCCCTAAGCTTCCCCCGGCTTTGGTCAAGAGTTTTTTTATATTTCCAACGGTGCGGTTAGTGTTGTCTGTGACTGCTTCAATAATAAATGCTGTGCTGAAAGGTCCGTAACCTTCATAAACTACTTCTTCGATAGTACCACCACCATCTTGTCCTAGTCCTTTTTTAATAGCACGGTCGATGTTGTCATTGGTAAAGCCGTGCGCTTTGGCCGCTTCAATTTCTGTGCGTAGTTTTAAGTTATGAGTTGGATCACCCGATCCCCCGTCTTTTACTGCAAGGCTAATTTTTTTGGACAACTTGGAAAACAGAACTCCTTTTTTGGCGTCCTTCGCTCCTTTGTCACGTTTAATTGTTGACCACTTACTGTGTCCACTCATAGTCTTGTAATTTTACTGCGACCGCACTATTTAATCAATCTTCTCCCACATGGCTTTGAAGTATTCGCGCATATTATAGGAAAGCGTCTCATCATAAATTTCAACTAGGTACTGAGGTTTGGTATTAGTGACCACCATGATAACATAGTCACCCGTGACCCAGACGCTACTGGTAAATGCATTGCTTCTATCCCAGAATTTAATCACTCTATGTGCGAACTCATTCTTTTCAGCAATAGCTTTTTCGACTTCTGAGTCGTTAGTAATTAAGTGGACTTGATCAACCCCCCCCAGCTTTGGTTCTAGTTCGTGTCCTAGCCAGTTGATCCAAGCTTGGTATTGCTTGGTAAATCCTTGGTCTTGAAATCCCCAGGTGATGGAGTCGTATTTAGTTGTGCTTAGTTTCCACTTAGCCGCGTTGTCGTACAGGTACTGTTCGAGATTTGGCTCACTAATAAATGTAATTTTAGGGATAAAGAAATTAGTTTCTTTGGAAAGTTGTTGTAGTTCAGGAATGAGACGGTTTGCAATAACCTCTTTTTCTTCTAAGACCTTCTGCTCTTTTTTAATGGCGTTCTTGATGTCTGCAGGTGGCCGAGCTATGAGAAACGCATTTTCATTGCCTAAGTCCTCAGTGATTAAACCTTTCTCAATAAGTTCTTTAGCCACACTATACACCGTTGTGCGATTGATTTTGGTCAGCCTCGCAACTTGGGCAGGGGTTACTTTGCCTTGTTGCAATACAGCCATATATACGGCACTTTCTTTAGTGCTTAAACCTAGTTGTGAGAGTAAATCTTGAATCATATGTAAATTATAGCATGTTGTTGAAATTTAGTCAACAAGAATATAGGGCTTATTTAAGATATATATACACTTTATCGTTGAAGTAGTATTGACAAATAGCCGATTTTAAGGTATAGTTATGAATCAAAGTAAAGCACTTTGATATGGCCCGTGCAGTCGCCCATTCTGGGAAAATGCATCTGGAACAGTGGCTCCAGTAAGAAGCTACTATAAAAGCCTTAGGAGGCAAAATGTTTAAGTTCATGCTAGTTGTCGTTGTCATCATTCTCAGTGCCTCCTTTGAGGCACAGGCGCAGGGCACGACTTCCCCAACCGTCACTGGTTGGATGGATGTCGAAGGATCGACTCGAGCCGGGAATGAGTCTGGGCAGGTTCTCGGACTCGTGAACATCGAGTGTGGAAAAGTTGATGCTTTCATCTGGGCGCAATCCGGCCCAGGATTCCATCAATTATACGCTGGCCCTTCGGTCAGTGTGAAGCCTTGGCTCTCCGTCAGCGTTGGGGCCGGCGTGCAGAGAGTTGGTGACAAGGTTAATCCTAGAGTGGGAGGATCCGTTTGGGTCGGCAAGGACCGCGTCAGCAATCTCCTACTTTGGGAAGCCGCGGGCTCCGGCCCGTGGTATAAAAACCAAACAAGTGTTAGGTTTTCCAAGGGAGTTACTGGATCGTTGGTCGTCCAGCGGTTCGCGGGAATAGGGCCTGAGATTCAGGTCATGATCCCTAAGACTTCCTTCTCGGTTCGTACTTCTGCCCTTCGTCAGGGCGGAGTTACGACAACGAGCATCGCGGTTCGGTTCAGCTTCTGAACCTGATCGCTCCATTTCTGAGGTAGGCTTTGCTTCGTACGCATCGCCTACCTCTTTTTTTATATCTTCTCCCACATGGCTTTGAAATACTCTCTCATGTTCCGTGCTAAAACCGCATCATGAATTTCTAAAAGATAGTTTGGTTTTTGATTGCTCATAATCATAACGATGTAGTTTCCTACAGCCCATATTGCCGCATCAAACGGTGCGTCTTTTAAAAACTTTACGCCACGATTTTTGTAATCCCCTTTTATCAAAGATTTTTCTGTTTCGGTAGTAACAACTTTTACAACAAACTTTTCTGAGCCTTCTCGCTTCCAATACCAATCTAGCCACTTCTCGTGGGTTGGTGCAAAATGAGGATCTTGAAAACCCCACCAAGTAAAATCAGTCTTTGCACAACTCTCGTCCCATGCTGGTGTTTGTTTGAACAGGAAATCATTAAGGTCTACTTCTGGGATAAAGCGAATTTTGGGAATTGTAAAAGCTGTTTGTTGGGCTAAAGCGTGAAGTTCGGGCACTAAACGCTCCACTATATTTTGCTTTTTATAAAGTTTCCGTTGTTGCTCTTCTATTAATAGTTTTAGCTCTTCAG
>CAZTXY010000003.1:0-64649 GCA_964617815.1 uncultured Candidatus Saccharibacteria bacterium
TAATTCCATATGGCTTATACGGGAACAGAGCGAACTATCTGCCCTTGTTTATTTCGTGCCACGATAGTCCGTTTATACTGCGGTGGTGGCAATTTAATCGTAAAGTGAAATGGTATTAGTTTGGCTGTTTCTTCAATAATAGAATGTCGGGTTGTGTTCACTCCATACCGATTTGAAAAGACATAATAGTAGAATTAGGAAGTAAGAATTATGAATCGCAGAGTGCAGAACAATACTCATTAGTTTACAGAAAAGTTTTGCACTTGCCAAGCCTTATATCCTGGAGTAGTATATAGAGTTGTAACTACAAGTTTTCGTCAAAAACTTGCCTGGCAATTACACAGCATCACAGACCAAGGAGGATACATGCCGAAAGAAGCGGGTGGCTCAGTGCTTGGCACTACGAGTAGTGCCTATCACCATCTACTCGAAGATGAAGATCCTCACACGTCTGCAGTCCTGCAGATTGTGAGAGAATGGTTGTCGGGTATTTATACTCCCAGCCCCGAAGATCTGGGTGGAAAGCTCAAGGAGGTAAGTGGTAGTCGGGGACCAGTCATATGGATTTCGCAGGCGCGATTGGTTATGGGGGTACAGTCCCTCGTGTTCGCGTACATCTTCCATTACGAGGATTCGCAGACAGTGGTACATACGCACTTCTGCTATATCCCAGTTCATCTCATCCGCCGGCTTCATCATCAGTCGCTTCAGCAGTCTTCTGCAGGGGTGGCATCATGAACATTTTTTTCCGCGCGCGCTTTGGAACTCCAAAGCGCGCTTTGCTATTATATAGAGTTTCGGCTATGTTATATATAGAGAGGACGATTTACTATCATGAATATAGATAAAAGTATTTTTAAAGCATATGACATTCGGGGAGTTTATCCTGAGCAATTAGACGAAGTCGCCGCTTTTAATGTTGGCAGGGCTTTGGCCTCTTTGCTTCGCCGTGAAATGCCGGATCAGTTAATTAAAATTGCTGTTGGCGGTGATATGCGCACCTCAACCCCTGCATTAAAAAAACAGTTGCTTGCAGGGTTGTCGGAAAGTGGAATTAACGTTGATGACGTTGGTTTAGTATCCACACCAACTTTTTATTATGCTGTGGCAAAATATAATTACGACGGTGGGGTGCAAGTTTCAGCTTCCCATAACCCGGCCGAGTATAATGGTTTTAAAATTGTGCGTCGTGGCGGGGTGGCTATGGGCGGGGAGACAGGAATAAAAGAATTGGCTCGTATTATTCTTGAGGAAGACTATGTGCCAAGAGCGGGGAAAAAAGGTTTGATTAGCACTACAGTTAACATGACCGATGGCGCTAGCCAGGAATATTTGCAGGTTGCGGGGAATCCAAAAATTAAAAAATTTAAGATTGTAATTGACACTGCCAACGCGATGGGCGGGCTTGACTATGAAGCATTGTTCGCAAAACTGCCATGCGAAATTGTTAAAATGAATTTTGAACTTGACGGCACTTTTCCAAGCCATGAAGCAGACCCGTTGAAGCCTGAAAATACAGCTGATTTACAAGCAAAAGTCTTAGCCGAAAAGGCGGACCTTGGAATTGCTGCAGACGGCGACAATGACCGCGTCTTTATTATAGATGAAAAAGGCCAGCGCGTAGCTTCGCCAATTTTGTATACGTTGTTGGCAAAAACAGAATTGGAACAACATCCTGGTGGCACGTTGGCTTATGAAATTCGTTTAGGGATGATTGTTAAAGATGAATTTGAAAGTAAAAGGGTAAAGCTAATACCAACACCAGTGGGACATTCGTTAGAAAAACAAATTATGCTTGACCATGATGCTATTTTTGGCGGTGAAATTAGTGGACATTATTTTTTTAAGTTTCCCTTTGGGACTTTTGAAGCGCCATCATTGCTCACAATTAAATTACTAGAATACTTAACTAAAAAGAAAAAGCCGCTTTCAGAAATTACTAAGCCGTATGAGCGTTATTTTTCTTCTGGGGAAATTAATACTAAGGTAGAGAGCCGAGAAGTTATCGAACAAAAAATTTCAGAGATAAAAAATAAATATAGCGATGGCAATCAAATCTTGCTAGACGGGGTTAAAGTTGAGTACCCAGATTATTGGTTTAGCCTGCGGGCTTCGAATACCGAGCCAGTAATGCGATTGATTGTGGAAGCGCGAAACCAAAAGTTGATGGAACAAAAACGTGACGAGTTGATGACACTTTTGCAGTCTTAAAAAATATTTCCATAAAATGGAAAACCGCTGACACCGCCGAGAAATTGAAAGAGTAGTAAGTAAAAATCAAACACCCTGCACTTTCGAAAGAAAATGTAGGGTGTTTTGGTTCTTGGGCGTCTCGACTTACGCTGTGACGTTCTTGTTGTCCTCCTTGGTCCTGCAGGTTGTGCACTCGACGACGAGTTCTCGTGAGTTTTGTTTCATGCCTTGATGGTGGAACTGAATCCCACACTTATGGCAGAATCGGGAGTCTAGCCGAGGCATGTTTCCTTTGTCGCTGCAGTCATCGCAGCGTGTTCGCGCGCACACCATTTTGGTGTTGCAGACATTGTGGGTCGAGAGGTGGTCGTAGTTGTAAGACTTTCCGCACTGAGTGCAGAAGCGGTTCCGCGCGAATAATTCGCGCAGTTTTTGCTGGTGCTCTCTGCGTCTATTCGCCTTGTTTTCTGCCACCTTGATCTTGTAGGGGGTGTCCAAGAGATCTCCGCGATCTGTGGTGCTCTCTGCTTTGCGGATCGGTTTAAGAGTTGCTGTTTCCCTGTCAGTGTCAGGATGAAAGCGTCCCCACGTTGGGTTGTTTTTGCTCATCTCGTCCTCCTTATGTGAAACTATCACACAAATTATATAAAATGTCAATATCCGCTACGTTGTAATAGTAAATTAATAATCGACCTAAATAGGTCGATTTTTTTTCGGATAGTATGCAATAAATTGAATATAAAAAAAGTGAAAAAGGGGAGCCGGATGGCGCCCCTTTATTCTCTTCGTCTGAAAAAGATGCGGACAACCCAGCCGAACTTGTGGCTAGTTGCTAGTCCACCCAACTCCACGGGCTGGTACTTCCGGTATTCATATGAAGACCCAGCCTCAATTTGAATTGACCGACTGAGTGGAATTTGGACAGTGCTCTGTGCCCGAAAAATGTTGGGGCGCTCGATGGTGACGGCGTTGCTAAAAGTTGACTGCGTTTGCAGTCGCACTTTTTGTGGGGTTGGTTGTTGGGCTAGAGTGGCTGTTGGCCAGAGTATCAGGAGCATTAGCCCGATCTTTTTCACAGTGTTCCTCCTGTTCTGAGTTTGAGACGTAGAGACAGTTTACGCTTTGTATCGGATTTGGTCAATGTCCATCAATCAGGGCACTGTCATTCTGAGCCCTTCGATGCCCACAGGGTAAACTCCGCGAAGGCTGCCTACCTGAAGAGATTCCTCGACAGGCTCGGAATGACAGTGGGTAAAATATTGCAGAACGATAGTCACAAAAACAGTCAAACAAAAAATCGGTCTAAAGCAGACCGATTTTTTGTTTGACTTCGAGAAGAGTTTGGCTGGCAATGGCTTTGGCTTTTTTGGCTCCATCTGCCAGAATTTGGGCCAAGGCATCTTTGTCTTTGAGAAGCGCTTTTTTCTTTTCTCGGAATTCTGCGAAGTGTTCTGATATGTCAGTAGCTAGAGTTTCTTTGAGTTCGCTATATTTTATAGAATTGTCAGCAATTGCATCTTCAAAGTAATTGATCTGTTCCTTAGTTCCAAAATGTCTGAGCAAAAATAACAAATTTTCAACTCCAGGTGACTTGGCCCCTTCTGTGGCGGTCACAGCTTTTTTTAGTTTGCGGGAAATTTCCTCAGGACTGTCATCTAACCAGATGGCGTTGTCTATATCACCAGTTTTGCTCATTTTCTTTTCTGGATTTTTTAAGCTTTTAATTCGCAAAGGTTTTTGCACAAAAGTTTGTGGTTCAGAAAAAGTTTTGCCAAAGCGATTATTAAATTTGCGCGCTACAATTCGGGCGAGTTCGACATGCTGAGCTTGGTCTTCTCCTACTGGAACCCCGTCTGGTTTATAAAGTAAGATATCTGCAGCCATGAGCGTAGGGTAGGTTAACAGACCAGCGTTTATATTTTCTTTGTGCTGTTTTGCTTTGTCTTTAAACTGCGTCATGCGTTCTAATTCACCAAGAGGGGTTATGCAGTTAAATATCCAAGCGAGTTCGCTATGTTCAGATAGATGATTTTGCAAAAAAATACTAGAATTTTTTAAATTTAGTCCTGCAGCTAAATATTCAGCAACTACTTCTAAAGTGTCTTGTTTTAGTTGTTTTGGTTCGAATGGCGTGGTGATAGCATGAAGGTCCGCCACAAAAAAGAATCCTCGGTAGTCAGGATTATTGCTTAACTCGATGAATTGTTGTAACGCACCAAGATAATTACCAATATGTAATTTGCCGGTGGCTCGTATACCGGCTAAAAATGTTTTTTGCTTCATAGTGTGTATAGTATAGCAAATTTTATCTGAATGAGTCTAAAAAAGAAGGAGGGCGGCCTTGGGGCCGCCCTTGAGGTGGGGATTGCCGTAGCCTTTTGAGCTAGGGGCTGACGGGTTATGAGCTTGCCGTCGGGTTCATCCCACGGTTGTCTACTACTCTGAAAGCCGGACACTCTTGGGCGGTGATCTCCAGACGGAAACGTCCTTGAGGTGCCCAGATGCTATCTCCAGCTTGGCTGGCGATGTCCATGCGTTCCTGATAGAACTCCTTTTGGGCGGCTTCGATCATGCGGAGTAAGTCTTGTTCGGAGTTGGCCTTGATGAGTCTGTGGATCAAGATCTGATCATGAGACTCTTCGGTGTCACTCTTTCCGAAAAGGTGAACTGTGATATGCAGTTCATGTGTGAACAGTTCGGTCATCTGTGTCCTCCGTTGGTTGTTAGTCGAGAATCCAGACTTCAGCAACGAGCAAGCCGCCACTGATCATCAGTGTCCACCACAGCGTATCTTTGTCGACATGGGTGAGCAGTTCGACAATGACAACTGCGGTAGCACAGACTACTGTGATTGCGATCACAGCATTTTTCCCGAACGACTGTGGCTCTTGGCCGGTTACCTTATTTGCCATCACTGGCCTCCTTGCTATTGAACTACTCGGATGGAAGGTGTTTGATAGTGCATTCGAACACAACACCAAATCCTTCAAATTCCTCTGGGTAGAGGAGTCGCGGGTTAATGCTATCTACCATAGCGTAAATTCTTTGGCTGCGAAGCGAAACTCTCGCTTGAGTGATGCCAAAGACTTTCTCGTACTGTTCCAGGAACCGAAGTTTCAGTGCCTCGCAAGTTTTGCAAAAGGCTTCTTCGTTCACGGTGGTGTCCTCCATTTGGACCAGACTAGTTAATTAGTATAACAAAAACCCTCCCTAATACAAGGGAGGGTTTTGAAGTTTCAATAATTGTTTCTGAGAATTTCTTGAGACCAAATGTTTATGTGAGGATCTAGATTTCTGAAGACAATTATTTTCTAGTCACTAGTGGCTAGTTGTTATATTTCAATTATAACTGGCAAGATCATTGGGCGTCGTTCGGTTTTTTTGAAGAGGTATTCACCAACTTCGTCGCGTACGACTTCACGGAGGTAAGCCCAGTTTGGTTCTTGGTTTTTCTTGTCGCCATTTTCAACAAGCTTGCGTACTTCGTGTTTAACTTCGCGCACAAGGTCGTCGTTATTTTTCATATAGATGAATCCGCGAGAAATAATGTCCGGTTGGTTTATAAGTTTACCAGTTTTACGGTCGAGTGTGACAATAATCACAAACATTCCGTCTTCGGCCATGACTTTACGGTCACGAACAACAACTTCACCAACGTCTCCAACGCCAAGACCGTCGACAAAGACTTGGCCGCCTGGAATTTTACTTTCAAGGCGCTTAGCTTGGCCATTGTTGTCAATTTCCAAGACGTCGTAGTTGTTCAAAACATGAATGCGCTCTTCAGGAATACCCATCAATTGACCAAGTTTACTGTGGGCGACAAGCATGTGATGTTCGCCGTGAATTGGAATAAAATATTTTGGTTTAGTCATGTTCAGCATGAGCTTAAGCTCTTCTTGCTTGGCGTGACCAGAAGTGTGAATGTCCAAAATTTTGTTGTAGATAACGTCAGCACCAGCGCGGGTTAAGTTGTCTAAAACCGCGACAATGGAATTTTCGTTACCGGGAATTTGAGAAGCAGACACAATGACAGTATCTCCTTTTTTAATGGAAACAGTTTTGTGTTCGCCACGGCTCATGCGAGCAAGAGCAGAAAATTCTTCACCTTGAGCACCAGTTGTGAGAATCACAATTTGATTGTCTGGATATTTTTTGGCTTGTTCAGACTTTACGATTAATTTTGGCTCGATTTTGAGGTACCCAAGTGACAAACCAATTTCAACTGTGGCCACCATTGAGCGTCCTGTGACAATAACTTTTCTGTTATATTTGGTTGCAATGTCAAAGACTTGTTGCATACGGCCAATAAGGCTTGAGAAACTCGAAAAGATAATGCGGCCTTTGCTGTCTTGAAAAATGCGGTCAATGGACGATCCAATTTCGCGTTCACTGGGACAGTAACCGCCAAACAGCGCGTTGGTAGAGTCGCTCATTAAAACTGTTACACCTTCTTCACCAAACTTGGCTAGCTTATTAAATTCCATCAGTCGTTCGTTGACTGGAGTGTGGTCTATTTTCCAGTCACCAGTATGGATAACTTGACCAACTGGGGTGACAATAGACATTCCGACAGCGTCGGGGATGTTGTGGTTTACACCAAAGAATCGAATTTGAAAATTACCCAAGCGAATAACGTCGTCGATATTAACAACATTGAGTTGAACTCGGCTAACGAGATTAAACTCTTCAAGACGTTTTTTTATCATAGCCGCAGTTAGCGTTAAAGTGTAGATTGGTGGGTCACCAATGCGGGGAATGATGTAGGGGATAGCGCCAGTGTGGTCTAAGTGGCCATGGGTAATAAAGACTCCACGAATTCTACGCTTGTTGTCTTCGAGCCATTTTGTGTCTGGAATAATGTAGTCGATGCCGGGGGTAGTTTCATTTGGAAAAGCAAAGCCCATGTCGACAATAATAATATCGTCGCCATACTCAAACACTGTCATGTTCGAGCCAACTTCTTCAAGGCCACCAAACGGAATAATTCGAAGTGTGGTGCGTGAGACGGTATGACTTGAAGTTGAAACTGGTGTTGCTGTTTGTGGCAGATTATCGCCGGGTCTGGCAATCGGTCGTGGTCCTGTATTTCTTGGAGGACGACTGGAGCGAGAACTACTGGCATTAGGTTTTCTTATCATAAAAATAACATCCTATCTGGAATGCGGTTTAGATTTTTGTTATGCGCGCATAACAAAATAAATATCGAAGACCGAATTCTTAAATTTATCTATAGCTTATACTTTGTTAGTCGTAAGGAAGTGGCTTCCGCAGCCGCCTTACTTAGACAATTAACAAATGAAAACTAACTGTGATTAACTTTCATCTGGTAATTGTGTAGTGCTATCCTTCGTTGTCACTGTCATCCTTCTCCGCCGGAGGCGGATCAGGATGACAGTGTAGCGGGTTTAGTTTATTTGAGAATTTTAGATAAGAAGTAAAAAGTACGAAAGGAAAAAATGAAACAACAACAATGTAAACCTAAATATTATGATCGTTTTTTATTGCTTTAACCTTTTTTCGCTTTGCACTTTCTGCTTTTTGCTATCTTTTTATTTCGAGGCAAAATTTAAAGATAATCGTATTATACAAGAACAGTGGGATTATGTCAAACCCTTTTAGCTATATTTGGCTTATTTAAGGTACTAAATCCTAAGATTCCCTTAGGAAGGGAGTCTTTAAAGGGGAGTCTTGAGGTAAGATTAGGGCCCGATTCGCATTGTAGCGAACCGGGCCCTGAGTTGTGGCCATCAGGCTTTAGGCCTGATGAGCCATTCGGTCCAAGAACTCGCGACCCTTGCCGACGTCGATGTTGATAGGCACGCCACTTGCGCAGAGCGGGCAGTCCGCCTCATCCCAAGCTTCGAGGATGACGTCGAGCAGTGACGAAAGCCTGGGCACGTCTCCTAACTGCTCTGCAGTCACACCACCTCGGTTGCAGATAGCTCCGAGCCCGATGACCTTGCCACCAATTGCCCTTGTGGCTTTCACAACCTTGTGTGCCGTTCCGCCGGTGGTCAGAACGTCTTCGACCACGAGGACGTTCTTGTCGGCGACGAGCTTGTCGTAGCCACGCTTGATCACGAAGTTGCCTTCGTAATTTTCGGCGTAGACCGCCAGCACTTCTTTCCCTGTGATCTCGCTGAGATGCATGGCCGTCCATTGCGACAGAATGACTCCGCCGATAGCTGGCCCGATGACCACCTCGACGTGATTGTAGAGGAACTCAGTTGCGATCTTCCGGCAGATCTTCGAAACTTCAAAGATGTGCGGATACACGGCGTCCTTGTTGACATAGGCATTGCCGTGCTTTCCGCTGGTGTAGACGACGTGGGTGTTTGTGATGACAGCCGAAACCTTTCCGAGGATTTCCAACACGAACTCTTCGTTGCTTTTCATCCGATGATCTCCTTATCTGCAGAGGTTGATCTGGTCGCGAAGCTTCATGGTTTCGCGACGTGCCGCTCTAGCGTAGTCATCTTCCTTGGAAGCGAAGATGATCTTACTGGAGCTGTTGATAATCATGCCGTAGCCGTGGCTGTCAGCTGTGGCCATAACCGTTGCTTCAACATCTCCGCCTTGGGTACCAATACCCGGCAAGAGAAAGGCCATGTCGCCGACGATCTCACGAACTTCCTTGGCTTGGAGCGGGTAGGTCGCACCAACGACGAGAAGGCAGTTGCCGTTGGTGTTCCAGTCCCGAGCGACGTTGAACGCGACCCGCTGGTAGAGAGGCATCGAATCCTCACAAAGAAGATTCAGCCAGGTTTTGGCTTTCATGCCTTTGGGCTTTTCTCGCGGATCGAGCGTCAGCGTGTGCAGATCCTGAAATTCACCTGCGCCTTTGTTGGTTGTCCGGCAAAGCACGATGATGCCCTTGTCCTTTTGGTCCAAGAACGGTTGCATCGCCTCTTTGCCGAGGTAGGGGTGAACGGTGATGGCGTCAGCTCGGAGCCAGCCAAAACTGGCAGTGACGTAGCAGTTATTGGTATTGCCGATGTCGGCGCGCTTGGCGTCGAGGATCACCGGCACATGCGGTGCGAAGCGGTTAATGTCGGCAATGGTTCGCCATAGTGCGCTCATGCCTTCGTTGCCACTCTCTTCGTAAAACGCCGAATTGAGCTTGTAGGCACAGACGATGTCCTGCGTCGCTTCCACGATTTCGCGGTTGAACGCGACCATCGTGTTGGCGATGCCGACTGTACATTCGTGTCCCGGCCTGTAGGCAGACTCCGGAATCTTTCCGAATTCGCTGTCCAGACCCACGCAGACGAAGTTACCAACGCTCCACCGCTCTTCGAGCAGTCGCTGGAAATTTCTTCTCATGGTTTTGCCTCCTTCTAGGCTGTCAAACAACTTTAAAACCCGCTACTTAGCGGGATTGAGTCTGGTCGTAGTTTAGTAGAAATATAGAAAAAATGCAATAGTAAAATATTTGTAAAAAAAATTGGTGGGCCTGCTGTCTTGCGACAGCAGGCCCAAGCCTAGTGACACTTGGTCACCGGATGTTAAGTGACTCTCCCTTAAACTCGAGATACTTCGGGAGGATGACCACTCTCTTGTCAACGCTCCTTTTGATGTATCCAGCCTTGATTGCATCAAAGTTGTAGTCCTGGGCGATCATCATGGCCTTGCTTACATCTGCCTTCGATATGTAGATAGCAAAGCCTGCGCCCATGTTCAGATTGCCGAAGGCTTCCTCATCGCTGATTGGGCCATGCTTTTGAAGGAACGCGAAGATTGGTTGTTCTTTCGGAAGCTCCTCGATGATGTACCGAAAGTTACGGTTCGCGCGCATCAGCTTGCGCCACCCGTGGCCGGTGATGTTCACTGCGTAGTGAATATCAACGCCCCACTTCTGGCATTCCTCCATGAACTTCTGGTAGATGCAGGTTGGAGTCAGAAGCGTTTCGCCGTAGGTACGACCGTCTGAAAGTTCGGTGAGGTAGCCCTTGGGCAAAGCATGCAGGGGGAAGGACTGCGGCAGGATGAGGTTACTGAATTTACGCCAAAAGCCATCCTTTCTGTCGCCGATTGATCTTGCCAAGGTCAGGCCGTTGGCGTGAATGCCAGAACTCCCTAGGAGAATTATGACATCACCATGCTGGATTTTATTTTCCGTGATCAGCCGACTCTTTGGTTCAATGATCCCGGTAGCTGAGCCAGAGATGACTGATTTTCCGGGGATGATAATGTCTTTGAGAGTCGGCGTTTCGCCGCCACCCCAGACACACCCACTGAGCATGCAGGCTTTTTTCCATCCATTGATGAGATCTATACTTCGCTGTTGGTTGCCGAACCAGCTTGATTCGCCGACGGCCAAGTGCATCATTACAGACACTGGCATTGCACCGAGCGTGATGATGTCGTTGATGATCATCGCCATAGTGCATTGCGCGACTTGGTCGTAGTACGACTTGCCGGTCAAAGCGCTCATCTGGTCTGCGACGATGTTCTTGGTACCGAGGCCCTCTTCGACGTGAGCTAGGATTACCTGCGGCATTTCGACGAGATAGGCGCTTTCGCCACGGCTCATCGAGATTTCATAAAAGCCGAAGCGCTCGATGTTCGGAGCTGTTTCCAAGCCAGCGGCCAATGCTTGCCGTTTGAACGGATCCATGGCGCCGTAGTCAACGCCCGTGCTAGCGTATGTCATGTTCTCTGTCATTGTCTTTCCTCCTGCGGACAGATGGGTCAGTATCCAATTTTAAATCCCACTACAATTAGTGGGATTAAGACTGGTTTTACTTTAGCTTAAACGTTTACAAAAATCAAGCAAAATATAAAAAAGTTAAATATATCCAAGTCGTGTAAAGAGTTCTTTCGATGGCGGCGTAATTTTAACGTCTTTTAGTTCTGATATGTTTATCCATTGATAGCTAGCTAGGTCATCATTTAACGACACTATAATCTCATCAGCATTTTTATCTGTAATATTGATTTTATAGACACTAAATGTCATCTCGCACAGCACTTTTTCACCAGTGTCTAATGTTTTTTCAGATTGACCTGTACCTTTGTCGTCAACTAGTTCGATTGGGTAAATTGAAATGTCTATGCCTGTTTCTTCTTGGATTTCTCTGATCAGTGCTTGTTGCTCAGTTTCATTTTCTTCTACGCCTCCACCAGGAATATGCCAGCAGTCGATATATACGCCGCCGGACTTTGGATCACGCATGCCTTGAAATATCTTCTTATCTTTGGAAAATATTAACGCTGCAACAATTTTTCTTTGTATAGTTCGCATTTAAAAATTTATTGGTGGCCGAGGAGGGAGTCGAACCCTCACACCTTGCGGCGTCCCGCCATAGGCGGGATGTGTCTTGTGCAAATGGTGGCCGGAGAGGGAGTTGAACCCTCATGACCTTGCGATCGCTGGCACCTGAAGCCAGTGCGTCTGCCAGTTCCGCCATCCGGCCATCATTTATATAAGACTTCAGCCATTAGTATAGTGCACTCAGCAAGCTATTTCCAAGAGCGGGATGTGGAGATGTACCAGTTGGGGATGTCGTAGACTCGGTAAGACGAGTCTAATAATGTTGTTAAGTTTATGCCTTGAATTTTTTTATCTAACGCGTAAATATAAATACTTTGGTTTAAGAAAACTGCCGGGACGTTTTCGCTAATTAGTTGGCTAATGCGTTGATATTTTTGAGCTCTTAATGTGGTGTCAGTTGTGGCCCGGGCCTCACTCATTAACTTGTCTGCTTCGGCGTTACTAAATCCTGTAACGTTTACCCCAGGATTTTTGCTTTGGCTTGAATGCCAAAAAACAAAAGGGTCAGGGTCAGCGTCAAGTTTTTGTGGAAGGACAAGGGCGTCGAACAAGCGAGGGCGAATGATATTGTCGGTTAACTCTTTATTAGAAAAAACGTTGACTTTTATATTAATTTGCAAAGCTTGCCATTGCTTGGCCAGATTTTCTGCTGTATTAGCATTGAGGGCAAAATCGCTAGTAGCTAAAGTTATTTCAAAGTTAGTATTGTTTTTAGAACGAACTGTAGCACCACTGGCAACCTTCCAGCCTGCTTGGTCAAGCAGGGCTTTAGCTTGCTCTATATTAGTAGGTTGTTTTGGATTTTCCAAAAAACCAATTTGCTCTGGCAAGAACGGTTCGTTGAGAGCACGAGCGTTACCACCAAAAACTTCTTGGACAATAGCGTCTTTGTTTGTGGCAAGGAGTAGAGCTTGGCGCACATTTTTATCGCTTAAAATTTTATTGTTCAGATTAAAGAACACAGCTTGGTACTGGGGGATAGGGAGGCGCAAGACAGTTAAATTCTCTCTGTCTTGGTCAATGTATAAATTGCGGTCAAGTGGCAGGTAACCCAAACCTTCAATTTCCTTGCCTTGAAAAGCATTGATAAGGTCTTCATTGGTTTCGTAAAAATTAAAACGAAGGGTGTCGATATTCGGAACTTGCGCGTAATATTTTTTATAGGAGTCAAGGGAGATGGACGTTACTTGGCCGGATGGTAGTTTTTTTATTTCGCGAACCATATATGGTCCACTACCAATAGCTTCAAGGTTGGCGCTAGAGAGGGCAGCAGAGTCAGAGTTTATTTTCGACCAGATGTGTTCTGGGGCAATGGGTAGGGTTAGATTATTTACAAACGGCGCGTATACATCTTTGTTAATAAAAACAACGGTGCGATTATCTCTTTTTTCAACAGTTGTATTTAGCCATTTATTGCGAAGGGGGCTTTTGTAAGCAGGGTCTTGAATAGTCTTTACTGTAAAAACAACGTCGTCTGCAGTTACTGGGCGGCTGTCATGCCACTGGGCATTTTGTCGTAGCGTTACTGTGTATTCGTTTTGATCACCACTAATAACTGGCATGCTTTCGGCTAAGTCCGGAACAAGTTCTGCTTGGCTATTGTATTTATAGAGTCCAGAAAAAATTAAACGGCTGAGGGTGAGGTCCGTTCCTGAAGAGGCGAACAGAGGATTAATTAGTCTTGGTTGGCCAATTAAGCCTTCGATGTATTGGCCACCTTGTCCTGGTCCTATACTTGTATTGTTAACATAAAATATCCAAACATTGCTTATGGAGCTTACAGCTACAAGACCAAGGAGGCTCCAGGCAATGATTTTTTCGGTTTTGCCCATTAAAGAAAAAACTTTCCGTAAGGAGGAAAGGTTGAGCTTGCGAATCTGTTTGAAACCGGTTAAGGTTTGTCTACAGAACGATATGAAACTTTGATATTGAATATTCACAAAAATGTTTAATTGCGCAAGATAAGGTTGGTGATGCTTAGACCAACAAACAAAAGTGCTAAAACAATGGTTGCATAAAAAAGCCATTTGTCAAAACCGCGACGTGTTTGGACGACACCGCCCCCGCCGCCAAAAATGTTGGACAAACCTGCAGATTTATTTTGCAAAGACACAACCATAATTAACAGTACCATAACGGCCATGTTTATAATTGTGAGGATTTGATCGAGATTTATATTCTTAAATGACATTTGGGTAGGGATTAAAGACTGCATCATTATACTAATTTTATAGTGGTCGTGTCAATAACGACTAGAAACTAGTTACTAGTATCTAGTCACTAGTAGAGGCAAGGGATATACTACAGATATGATTCAATCCAAAAAGTTTCAGAGAACTAAAGAAGATTTTAGCTGCACTCATTGTGGACAGGTTGTTTTTGGTACAGGGTACACAAACCATTGTCCAAAGTGTTTGTGGAGTAAGCATGTAGACATTAACCCAGGTGATAGAGCTAGCGAATGTAGTGGAATGATGACACCAGTTCAAGCTGAGTTTAAAGCCGGGGAGTGGGCACTGCTTCATCGCTGTGAGGTTTGCGGGTTTGAGAAAAAAAATAAAACAGTGCCTGATGATGATTTAAATGCAATTTTAAAATTAGCAACTAAGTTGCTATAGATATTTTTTTATAATTTCAGCTTTGGATTTGCCGACGAGGTCGGTTAGGATTTGAAGTGAGGCTGTGCGAATGTTTGCGACACTGCCAAGTTTATTTTTGAGCAGTTTTTTTGTTTTGGGGCCAATACCTGCTACTTCATCGAGTGCGGATTTGACTGCTTGCTTACTGCGCAGTGCGCGATGAAAAGTAATGCCAAAACGGTGAGCTTCGTCGCGCAGGCGTTGGAGAAGTTGAAGCGCCGGTTGGTCGTGGTCAAGGATAATTGGTTGTTTTTTTCCGGGGACAAAAATTTCTTCAATGCGTTTAGCCAAGCCAATGACCGGAATTTTTAAACCTTTTTCTTTTAAGACTTTGACTGCTACAGAAAGTTGCCCTTTGCCGCCGTCTATAACTAGAAGATCCGGCGTTGGCCAGGTATCTTTGTTATTAGCACTGTCATTCTGAGGTGCATCCGAAGAATCTCTGTTTTTGTCATTGAGATCCTTCACTCCGTTCAGGATGACAGTAGGTAGGGGGGTACTTCTCGCCAATCGGCGAGTCAGCATCTCTTCCATCATGGCAAAGTCGTCTGGCGTGGACTTACCGGTAATTTTGAATTTGCGGTATTCGGACTTTGCCGGCAGGCCATCAATACAAACGACCATACTCCCGACAGGGTTAGTGCCTTGGATGTTGCTTATGTCGTAGCCTTCTATTCTTTTGGGAATTTTTGTTAAGCCAAGCACAGTTTGCAGTTGCTTTAGGGCAGAGTTTATGACATCGCGATTGTCTGCTTGGCTCCGTTGCCATTTTTGTAAATATTCTTGCGCATTGGTTTGGCCAAGTTTAACTAGGTCGCGCTTTTTCCCCCGCGTAGCTATCTCTATAGAGATTTTTGTTTTGCTTCTGGTTCGTAGCAGGAGGGCTATTAGAGCTTCGTTGGTCGTGCCACTTTGCAAAATAATGAGTTTGGGCAAATTGGAAGTGTCGGCGTAATAATTTTCTGCAAATTTTTGCAAGACGTCGCTATCTTGCGTATTTGATTTTATATTATAGATAAAACTTTCTTTGTCGATAAGTTTGCCCGCGCGAATTTTAAATAAATTTACGCTACCATTAATGCCTTCTCGGAAAACTGAGATAATATCCCAAGAAACTTTTTTTGGCATAATGGCGATTTGGCGTTCTTGCAAAATATCTAAGCTGCTGACTTGGTCACGCAGGCGGGCTGCGCGCTCAAACTGTTTGCGACGACTCGCGCTTTGCATTTGGGTTTTAAGTTGGCTTGTAATTTTAGCAGTTTGCCCGGAAAGAAACAGAACAATGTTGTTAATTTGTTCTGCGTATTCAGTAAAAGTTATGTTTCCTACGCACACACCGGGACAGCGGTGAAGGTGATAGTAAAAGCAAGGGCGCTTGCCGACTTGGTTATTGCTACAAAATGGAAAAATTTTTCGAACTAGATCGAGCGTAGTTTTTATTTTTTTAGTCGAGGAGTATGGTCCGAAATATTTTATGCTCCCGCTATTGTTTTCAACTTTGCGTGCATAGCTAATTTGCGGAATTTGCGTGGAGTAGTCAATGGTAATAAAAGCATAATTTTTATCATCTCGTAGTTTAATGTTGTATGGGGGAGTGTATTGTTTAATTAACGTGTTTTCTAAAAATAAACTTTCCAGTTCCGTCTGGACTACAACATAGTCAAGATCTTGGGCTTCGCTAATCAAAAAGGGCAGTTGAACGCGCGTGTCCTGACCGCTAAAATATTGAGCTACTCGCGATTTTAAGTTTTTAGCTTTGCCCACGTATAAAACATCACCGCTAGCACCTTTGAATAAGTACACTCCTGGCTTGGCAGGCAAGTCTTTAATTTTTTCTTTAAGAGAGTTCATATATAGTAGTATAGCCTACAGAAGTTTTTGGCTAAAGGCTGGACAAGGTAGTATACTTGTGTTAGATTGTTTGATCGCCTAAGGAGGGGCGCTTCAATGATTTCTCTGGTCCTGCTGTCAGGTCTCGACGATGAGATCTTCGCAATTCTGTGGTCGTTGGCCGTGTGGGTCTGCGACTACGTTCTGCCAGCCCTGGCGTTGGTCTACATTTTGTACTGTGGGTATCTCGTGGAGCTACCTCAGTACATCTGGGCAAAGATCCGACGAGTCCTCGAGATTGGCTTAAGCCTGTTGGTCGGTCTCGTGGGCTTCGTTCGAAACATGCCGCATGGGTAACGACGATGTTTCGACGACTTGTCATAATCTGGATTACCTACGCCCTCGTCATGCTGGTCATTTTCCTGCCCTTGTGGTGGGAGAGCCGGCGTCACCGCTAGAAGAAGTCATTTTCCGGAAGGTCTTGGTTGTAGCCCTCTGCTACATCCAAGACCTTTTCGCTTTATTGACTTGCGATGAAAACTTGGAGCATAATAGGGTACCTTCAGGCTGAGGCTTTGAAGAAGTCACAAAAAAAGTTAAAGGAGGCGCTGGCTATGACAAACCAGTGGGATGGAAAATCGGAAGTCTTTGGCAATTCTAAGCTGGCGTCATTTGATGATCGCCTCGCAAAGAATATTGCTGAATTATGGGAGAGTCTGCGTGGTCCTCTGGCAGATCCGGAGAACAGGCGTTCGTTTAACGAGTTGGTTTCAGACTTTGCCCGTGCAAGACATCTTGGCGGGACGACTCTGCTCGTAGAGTTTTTTCAGTTTTTGCAGGGTTTGGAAGCAGAGATGGAAAGAGTCATTGTTAGGCAAGCTCGATTTTTGGAGGAGAATCAAATTTGGTTGGATTTAGTCTTGGCCGACTATATTCAAGCTTTGTTTACAGGAAATGAGGACGAAGGCGTCAAGCAACTTGAGGTGCAAGAGGGTTGCTTGGTTCGTTTGGTTGCTAGTTTCATTGAGATTCAAGTGGCCGACCATTTTGATCCTGTGTTTACTCAGCAGCTGGATGAAACTTTTGTCTTAAAGCTTTCAGTCTTGCTAGACCAAGTTATTGGCCAGGCTTTTGTCGAGGAAAGAGACAGGCCAGTAAATGTAGTAAAGCTAAGATCTCTAGGACAAGGCGGAATTACAGAGCCAATCGAGTCGTTGTTGTTTGACTACTTGCGATCTGTTTGGACGCTGTATCAGCTCACAGACAATGTTCAGGGTTCCCCTGGAATGCGCTACTATAGACAGACCAAGATGGTTGAAGAAGCGCTGGATCGAGTGGTTTGTCGTTGCAGGTTTCTTGTGAGTCAATCAGAGTTTTCTTAGGATTGCTCTGGTTTCCACAGATCGAATTGTGTCGCGCCCCATTTATGGAGCGCGACATTTCTTTTCTAGTTCTAAAAGGCTAAGAGTTGGTTCATAGATATTGATTTCTCTTGACCCATCCTTCGTCCCGCTTTGCGGGACAACGGAGGGCGGGATTCCTGAATGCTCGAGGTCGGCATTGCTATAAAGCCTATATATTTACTTAGCGCCTTGAAAAGTCTTGACATATGTGCTAGACTTGTTTCTAGTTTTTCATTCATGTAACAGGAGTCTTTTTTATGCCTACAAAGAAGATAAAAACTACTGACAATGTTAGTAACGCGATTATTATTCGCGGGGCGCGCCAACACAATTTAAAAAATATTGACGTTGACTTACCACGTAACAAATTGATTGTTATGACCGGTCTTTCCGGTAGTGGTAAGTCTTCTTTAGCTTTTGATACGATTTATGCAGAGGGTCAGCGTCGTTACGTGGAGTCGCTTTCAGCTTACGCGCGCCAGTTTATTGGTTTGATGGACAAACCAGATGTCGACAAAATTGAAGGACTTAGCCCTGCCATTTCTATCGATCAAAAATCAGCGAGTCACAACCCGCGTTCAACAGTTGGAACTGTTACTGAAATTTATGACTACTTGCGTTTACTATACGCTCGTGTCGGTGTGCCCCATTGTCCAGTTTGTGGAAAGAAAATTTCTGGCCAAACCTTGCAAGCCATGACAGACCAGTTGATGAAGCTTCCAGCAGGAACTAAGCTGGTTTTGCTCGCACCGTTTATACGAGACCAAAAAGGTGAACATAAAGCAGTGTTTGAACAGATTAAGCGTGCTGGTTTTGCGCGTGTGCGAACTGATGGCATGCTCATGGACTTGAATGAAGCTCAGGGCTTGAATTTAGATAAGCAAAAAAAACATAGCATAGACGTTGTTATTGACCGCATTACAGTTAGCCCAGATGACCGTGGGAGAATTTCTGAAAGTTTAGAAAAAGCTCTTGACCTTGGTGACCAAATTGCAATTGCACTTGTTGGCGAAGAAGGAAAAGCCAAAGAACAATTATTATCTCAAAAATTTGCTTGTCCCGACGGGCACATGTCACTTTCTCAGCTGGATCCCCGTGATTTTAGTTTTAACAGTCCGCATGGGGCTTGTCCGGAATGTAAAGGTTTGGGAACTAAGCTTAATATTGAACCAGAATTAGTAATTCCTAATCAGCGTTTGACACTCGCTGAAGGGGCAGTGCGCCCTTGGAGCAAAACTACATCAAGACTGACTTGGTATAGCCGAATTATGCAAGCTGTGGCAGAAGAGTACGGCTTCTCTATTAATACTCCGATTAAAGATTTACCAAAAAAATATTTGGACGTTATTTTATATGGGACGGGCGACAAAAAAATTCATGTGAAAGGGGAGTCTTCTACGCGCGAGGCGACTTATGAATTTAACACAGCTTTTGAAGGAGTTATCCCAAATTTAGAACGTCGCTATGGCGAAACAGACTCAGAATACATGCGCGGCGAGATTGAAAATTATATGCGCATTCGAGTTTGCCCAACTTGCAACGGCAAGCGTCTTAAGCCTGAAGTCTTGGCAGTTACAGTTGGCGACCGGGGAATTGTCGATGTGTCACAAATGAGCATTGAAGATGCTGATAAGTTTTTTACAGATCTACCAAAAAAATTGTCGAGCAAGGATATGCAAATTGCCAAATTAATTTTTAAAGAAATTAGCGCAAGGTTAAACTTTTTGCTAAATGTTGGTTTGTCGTACTTGTCGCTTGACCGCAGTGCGGACACTCTCTCAGGCGGTGAGGCTCAGCGTATTCGTTTAGCCACTCAAATTGGCTCTGGCCTAACTGGTGTGCTCTATATTTTAGACGAGCCTTCAATCGGATTACACCAACGAGACAATGGCAGGCTCTTGCGTACTCTTAAAGAACTACGAGATTTAGGGAATACAGTTATTGTTGTTGAACACGACGAAGAAACTATCCGCGAAGCTGACTGGGTTGTTGACATTGGCCCAGGAGCGGGTAAGCATGGCGGGGAGTTAGTTGCTTTTGGCACGCCTGAGGACGTGGCAAAGAATAAAAATTCATTAACTGGACAGTACTTGTCTGGCACAGAGAGCATAGAAGTACCAAAACGCAGACGTAGTGGTAATGGCAAAAAAATCTCTGTCATTGGTGCTAGCGAGTTTAATCTTAAAGATGTTAATGTCGACATTCCTCTTGGAAAGTTTGTATGTTTGACCGGCGTGTCCGGTAGTGGCAAATCCACTTTGCTCAACGACATTGTGGCCAAGGCCTTATCAAAATATTTTTACAACAGCAAAGATGAACCTGGTAAGCACAAGAAACTTTTAGGAATTGATTCAGTTGATAAAATTATCAACATTGATCAGTCGCCAATTGGTAGAACGCCACGCTCTAACCCAGCGACGTACACGGGCGTGTTTACATTTATTCGCGATTTATTTGCCGACACTAAAGAAGCTAAAATGAAAGGTTACAAGAGTGGCCGATTTAGTTTTAACGTTCAGGGTGGACGTTGTGAGCGCTGTAGTGGTGATGGTGTGATTAAAGTTGAGATGAATTTTTTGCCGGATGTTTACATTACTTGTGAGGAATGTAACGGGAAGCGTTACAACCGTGAAGCTTTGGAAATTCACTACAATGGAAAAACTATTGCAGATGTTTTAGAAATGACTGTCGATGAATCGAAAATGTTTTTTGCTAATCTGCCACCAATTAAGCGAAAGCTGGATACACTTTCAGAAGTTGGTTTGGGTTATATGCACCTTGGCCAAAATGCCACCACACTTTCGGGTGGTGAAGCACAACGTATTAAGTTGGCAACCGAGTTGTCACGCGCTTCCACAGGGCGTACTCTCTATATTTTAGATGAGCCAACTACGGGACTTCATTTTGCTGACACTAAGCGTTTGATAATTGTGCTAAACAAGTTGGTAGAAAAAGGTAATACGGTTGTGGTGATTGAGCATAACTTAGATATGATTAAAACCGCAGACTGGATTATTGACCTTGGGCCGGAAGGCGGCAATAAAGGCGGCGAAATTGTGGCTGTAGGAACACCTGAAGAAGTGGCGAAAGTCAAAGGCAGTTATACGGGTCAGTATTTGAAAAAGATTTTGTAGTTCTAATAATAAAAGCCCCGAAATTTCGGGGCTTTAAAAAAAAGGGGCACCCTTTTGCAAAAGGGTGTCCCTTTTAGTATTGACAAAACAGCTAAATTGTTGTATTATTTTAAGTTGCATTGACCGGCCAAGTTTTTTAAACTTGGTATTCTGATGTTTCGAATTTGGAGGATTACACATGTCGAGCGATGACAAAGGCAAAACGCTTTGGGCCGACTGCGAAAAGAAGGGTCAAGACCTCACTCCGTGCTTCGAGAAGAACAAGGATCTGATCGAGGGGCTTGGTAGCAAGCAGGAAGTGCCTGCTGGCAAGCCCACTCAGCCACTGGTCCCCACCATCGAGCAGGCCGAACTCGAAAGCACAGAGAAGCCCGATTTCGGTCTGGTGATTATCCAGGGTTCTTACGGAACCGCTGGGGAGGGAATGGACTCTTTCTTCGAAGAACTGACGACGCCGTGGGTCAATGAGACTCAGCCGCTCAGGCCCATCATCGAGGGGGCTCTGGCGGCCGACGCAGACGACGACGAATAGAGATGTGAAGCGCGAGTGGAGAGCTGCAGAAATGCAGTCTCTCCACTCGCGCTCTTTAATTAGTTTAAAATTGACTTATCGGTCTTAGAAGATTATGGTTGAGTTGAGGGGTTGAATTTTTTGATGAAGGGGGAAGGACAATGAGCACAATATTGCTTGTTGACGGTGACTACATTCAGCGGCCAGTTTTGGCACGCATGCTCAGTGATGAAGGACGCCAAGTCATCGAGGTGAAAAATGCCGAGGAGGCATTGCAGACACTCCAAGAGGTTTCTGTGGACTTGGTGATCACAGCCATCAGCCTGTCTCCTCGCATGAACGGCGATCCGTTTTCGGCCGAGCTTCGTGCGGCGGGGCACAAGATGCCTGTGATCTTGATGAAGAACTACCCCGGCGACGTTGTGGATGAGTCCGCCTATTCTGCGGTACTTCTCAAGCCGCTAGTCTTCGTTCGCATTCACATGGCCGTCGAGCGGGTGCTGTCTCAGTTCGCAGAAGCGGGCTGATTCCTCGCCGCACTCATTCTTCTTGAGCCGTTCTTGTTTCACCTTCGGGTGGGATGAGGGCGGCTTCTTTGTTTACAAAAAAACAGCGCCGTGTCCCACCGGTGAAGGCGGGGCGTGCGCTGTGTTGCGAAGTGTCATGAAAGCTCAAGTCAGGGAAGCTTAGTCTTGGGCAGTACTCTCTGCCAGCTGTCCCTTGGGAATCTTACTCGCTGGAAGCTGGTAGGCATCGGGTGCGGGAATCAAGGTCGTGACTTCATTGAGCGCGCCTTGCGTCCAAGTGATTTCATCATCAAGTGCACTGAGAGCCGTCTCAATTTCACTTAACTCCCTGTCCCTTTTTCCGGCCAAGATAGTGAGCCATCGTTCATCTCCAAACGTGGCGTAGCCCTGCACTCGCATGAGAAGTGTTTCTTTGCTTTCGCACTTGGCCTTCAGTGTGACCAAGTTGTTCACTCCTCCTTGCAGTGCTTCCAAGTGCCGGTTGAGGAGTCCGAGCTTTTCGCTCAGGTCTTGTTCCTGAGGGCTGAGGTGTCCTCTGAGTTCCTCACACTCAGAGATTTGAGCCTCTACACAGTTCAGTAGCGTCTCTCGCTCTGGTAGATCATCATCGTTGAGTTCTTCGATGGCTTGCCGGTCTGCGCGCAATTCGAGAAGATATTCATCTAACTCGACGCGCGGTTCGACGACCGCAATCTTGAAGCGTCCTTCCAGATCCACCAGTCTTTTCAAGTAGTCCTTCATGGATTCTTCAAGGTGAAGTTGAACTTCGCTCAGAAGATAAAGCGGTTCGTTCCAGAAGCGAGAAATTCGTTGGTTGAGCATCTCATCTGCAACCTTGCGGTATCTTTCTACATCATCTTTCAAGCGCGACAACTCAAGAAGTGGAAAAATTGTGACAATGCTGAGCCAAGAGATGCTGGCAAGGCACGTCCATACCAGGCGAATGGAAAGTGGGTCTGGCTCAGTTCCGAGGAGAATAAAACTCAGAATTCCTCCAATTATGAAAGCGGGGATAAACATGGCAAAAGCTGGTAAATAGCCAAAGCTGTTTTCTTCCCACCAGCATTCTCGGAAACAGAATTGGAATCTTTTCCAGAGAGATTGGTTTTGCAGGTCAATCTTCTTTTGGAGAGAGTCCTGTTCTTTGGCGTTCCACTTGCCAAAGATTTGCGCAGGGATAACTCCCAGCGTTTGTGGGGTAGGTGACCGATCCTCTTTGCTTACGCAAGTGAGGTCGCGGTGAGAGGTGGCAACTTCTTGTGCCAAATCTCTGAGCTCATCATGCAACACTTCGCTTTCGCTGTTCATGTCTGCCTCCAGTTTTTGCCATTTCTGGCTGTGTCTTCCGACCACATAGTATCTTTTATTTATTGAGTTTTGTCAATACTTTTTGTGAAGAGCGAGGCTTTTCTTTTGTGCTCTTGCAATATATAATAGGTTCCTAGTTAAACTAGAAAAAAATCCGCAGGAGGACACACATGGACACTAGTTGTACGATCGGATCGATTGAGTTTGAGCACCCCATCATGAACGCTGCGGGCTGGTGCAAGAATGCACAGCACGCAGAAGAGCTCACGCTCTCAAACAGCTCAGCTGTAGTTTTCGGGTCTATCACCGTTTTGGAGCGCGGAGGGAACGAGGGGAACGTTTTTGTTCCGCCACTCAATTCTCTCGGCCTACCAAATCACGGGATGGTTCGTTACCAGCAAGAGCTACCGGCAATCGTGGACAGAGTTCACGAAGCTGGTAAACCTTTCATTCTCAGCGTGGCTGGCTTTAATCTGTCTGACTTTCGCAAGCTCACTGATCTCGCATGGAGTGTTGGTGCCGATGGTGTTGAGTTGAATTTCGGTTGCCCAAATGTTTGGGAAGATGGGAGCCAAAAAAGCCCTGCGTCTTTCCAGCCTGACTTTATCTACCAAACTTTGATGGTAGTGTTGGAGCCGAACTGCGGAGATATCTTTGTGAAGCTGTCTCCTTATTCGGATCCGTACCAACTCAAGGAGGTTGGGCAGGTCATCAACGAGATTGGTGGTGTGACAGCAGTCGTGACCAGCAACACCTTTCCGAATGCTTTGGTTTTTGATGAGGATGGTCGGCCAACGATCTCTGAGGGCAAAGGCTTGGCTGGTTTCAGCGGTCCTGGGTTTATGCCCATTGCTTTGGGGCAGGTTTTCCAGTTCCGCGCCGCGCTCAACAGTGAGATTGCAGTGATTGGCGTTGGTGGCATCCGAAACGGCCGGGATGTTGCAGACTACATGAGAGCCGGCGCGTCTGCGGTTCAAGTTGGTACTCATCTCATGTGGCCTGATTCACCAGCTTGTCTTACCTCAATTCTTATCGAGTACACCGATTTCTTGCAGGGGAAGAAATGATCCAAGAAAACGTTCTTCAGATGACACTTCGGCGGCCTGATGATTTCCATCATCATTTCCGCGAGGGGGCTATGCTCAATTCTGTCATTGAGCATGCGGGGTTGTTTGGTCGAGTTCTGGCGATGCCCAATTTGGCCAAGCCCGTTCTGACAGCTCATGATGCTTTCCGCTATCGCTACGAAATTCAGTTTGCGATTAGTCAGAAAGCTCGGAGACCGTTTAGGGTTTTGATGACGATTCAGATCACTGAGGCCACAACGCCGGAGATGATCTACGAAGCGCATCGTGCGGGTGTAGTTGCAGGCAAGGTTTACCCGCTTGGACAGACCACAAACTCTGATGCAGGAGTGACTTCTTACAACAAGCTTTACCTTGTTTTCTGGGCGATGCAGGACTGTGGCATGCTACTGCTTCTCCACGGCGAGTTGCCGGATGCTGACATGTATTGCATGAAGCGGGAACGAAAGTTCTTGCCCGTGCTCCGCGACATCGCACTTACATTTCCGCGACTTCGTATTGTCATGGAGCATCTTTCCACCCGAGCGGCGGTTCGTGCAGTGCTGAGTCTTCCGGCCAATGTGGCCGGCACGATTACAGTTCATCACTTACTGTATACGCTCAACGACGTGATGGGTGACAAGTTTCATCCTCATGCCTTCTGCAAGCCAGTGGCCAAGAAACCACGTGATCTCAAGGCCCTGCTCAAAGCGGCCACCAGTGGCAACCCGAAGTTTTTCTTTGGCTCAGATAGCGCACCACATCTTCGTGGCGCCAAAGAGACTGCGGATTGTTGCGCGGGGATTTACTGTCCACCTGACGTTGCGCTTTCACTGCTCGCTGAGATTTTCGAGAGGCGAGGAGCTTCCGACAAACTCGAAGGTTTTACTTCCGAGTATGGCGCGAACTACTACGGTCTTGAACCAAACGAGGGCACTATGACTCTCGTCAAGAAGTCGTGGAAGGTTCCAGAAGAGTACAATGGTGTTGTCCCGCTTTATGCGGGGAGAGAAATCTCATGGCAAGTTCAGTCGTAGTCTAGGTCGGCCTCTCGAGAAGAGGCCGACCACAATTTTTATTAAAGGTGTTATTGCTCGTTTATGTAAAAGATGAGATGCCTCGTTCATTGACTTTTGGTTGGATTAGGCATATGATTGTATGTTAGTTCAGGTTTCATTTCGGAAATTTTCGGACAAGACGGAGGATGCCATCATGGCAAAGAGAATCTTGATCGTTGACGATGATGCTTCGGTGCGACGGGCATTGGCTCGAATGTTGAGCGTGTTGGGTTACGAAACCCTACAAGCCGACGGAGGGGCAACGGCTCTGCGAATTCTTTCTGAAGCATCAGTTGATTTGGTGCTTTCGGATTACGTCATGCCGAAGATGAACGGCGTGGAGCTTGTCTGCGAGCTCCGTCTCGCAGGTCACAGAATGCCTATCGTTATGATCTCTGGGACCCCCGGAGACGTCAGTGACACAACTGATATTGTTGCTCTTCTCGGTAAGCCTACCGAGATGGCCCAGCTTCAGGCAACGCTTGAAGCCGCACTTGGGTCGTAGAGTGAGTCAGCGCATTTTTCTTTTCTGAGCCGTTCCATATTTCGCTATCTAGCGGAATTGGGACGGCTCTTCATTTTGTATAAAACAAACAGCGGTCGCTTTGATTTACATCGAGACGACCGCTTGCTTTTTTAGGTATGCTTGCCGAAAGTGCTCCAAGCCTTCGGGAAACTCACAGTGCTGTAGATACGCCAGAATGTAGTCGGGCGTAAAATCTTTTTTGCCAAAAAGTTTATGCGACCAGTAACGCGACACGACAATGACTGGTTCGCGTTTTTCTGTGGCCATCACAGCTTCGATGAAAGTTACAGACTGGATGATTTGGCCACACTCGTCTCGCAGTTCGACTCGAACTGCAGAAATGTCCTTTTGGACAAAGAGGACACAGACCTGAGTGGGACACTCTGGAAGACTCAGTTCGTAGACAGCGCGAAAGCGAGTGTCATCGAAGACTGAGACATTCTTCCAAAGGCTAGGAGTGACTCCAGTAGTCAGAAGAAGCACGAGCAAAAAACTGGGCATACAGACCTCCTTGGGCAGTAGCACGCTTTTATCATACAAGGTTTCGCTTAGTTTAACTAACTCTTGACATTGGCATGTAAAGTGCTCCAACTCGCATGCTATAATAAAAGACTTTGGCAAAGGTCGTGCCAAATAAACTTATTTTTTTGAGATTAAATTTGAAAAAACTAATAAAAAGGACATATATGAAAACAACAAGCAAACTTTTAGTGTCTGGTGGAGCGGCGCTAATTATGGTTTTAGGACTGTTTGGTTCACAAACAGCTCTTGCGGTAGCTCCTCTCCCTGCTCAGTGCCCGGGCAGTTTGGGCGACTATAATATTATTGAGGGAACATCTGCTAGCCAAACTTTGAATGGTACAGCTGGCAATGACTACATTGTTGGGAATGGTGGCGCTGATACTGTAAAAGGAAATGGTGGGAACGACTGTGTGGTAACTTTAGGCGGCGCCGATAAAATTACTACAGGCAGTGGTGACGATGTTATTTTAGCCGGTGGAGGTACCAACACCATAAATGCAGGTAACGGAAATAACAAAGTTTACACTGGTGATGGCGCCGACACTATTACCACTGGTAGTGGTGACGATGTTGTTGAGGCCGGTGGTGGAGCTAATAAAGTTACCACTGGTGCTGGAGAAGACACTGTTACTACAGGAGATGGTGCAGACAACATTAAAACGCAGGGCGGTAACGACGTAATTACCTCTGGAGCCGGTGGTGATATTATCGACGGTGGGACAGAATGTGATATTATCGACGGTGTTACTGATGACTTTGCATGTGATAACACAGTTCCAGAAGCGACAATTACTTTAGGTAGCCCAATGTATATTAGTGGCCCAAACATGTACATCACAAGTGCAACTCCTGTAACTGTAGACGTTGTTGATGACTTTGGTCTATGGTTTTGTGAAATTTCCTATACCGGTCCAGGTGGGACAACCTTTGTGAAGGGGAGTGTTCCATGTCCTGATGATCAGTATGTATTTATGTTAGTTGGTCCTGACGGAACTTACACTATTGATGTTAACATTGCCGACTATGGCGACAATACAGACAATGCAACTAAAACAGTAATTCTAGACAACACTGCTCCTGTTATTAGTATTGCAACACCTGCTGATGAATCTGCTCATGCACAAGGTGCTGTGGTAAATTCAGATTTTTCTTGCAGTGATGCCGCTAGTGGTGTGGCAACTTGTGTTGGTACTACCCCAGATGGTAGCCCAATTGACACAGCAACTCTTGGTGCAAAATTATTTACTGTGAATGCCTCAGATAACTTAGGTAACTCTTCTAGTTTAACCAACGACTACAGCGTGGCTTACGGCTGTAACGGGTTAGTGGCGACAATTCTTGGTGACGGTGGTATCAACTTTTTAGTGGGAACTTCCGGTGACGATGTCATTGTCAGCCTCGGTGGTTTTGATACTATTATCGGTAATGGCGGGAATGACACCATTTGTAGTGGCGATGGACCTGACTTAGTTTTTGGCAGTAATGGTAATGACTGGGTAGATGGTGGCGAGGGTGATGATACCATTTCAGGTGGTAACGACAATGACACTATTTATGGTGGAGGTGGAAACGATATTATTGGTGGGAACGATGGAACAGACAGTTTGTTTGGTGGTCCAAGCGGAGATGTTATTAGTGGTGGTAGTGGCAATGACACTATCGACGGTGGTGATGGCTTTGACTTCATTAACGGAAATAGTGGCACTGACACTTGCACAACTGGTGAGAATTTGACCAGTTGTGAGATTTAAGAAAATTTAAAAAAACATCCCGATTTAATCGGGATGTTTTTTTATTTTAAACTATATTTAGCGAATGCCAGTATCTACATTAACGTCGAATCTGGTAATCTGTCCGCCAGTAATGGAAATGTTAGCAGGAACATTACTACTTCCAACGCGATCACAGCGAATTTCTGGGTCACAGTCTGCTACAGCCCAAGGGTTTGGCCATAGGTCCAGCTTATAATTACCTGCTGGCAAAATGGCAAAGTAGTTTCCAAAATAATTAAATCTTGCTGTGCGAACTAACTTTGGTTCTTGCGCCGGAACTAAACGCCAAATTTTCAATTCATGGCTACGGTAGATTGCTCTGAGAGCTGGTCCATCATCACAGCTTGGGGGAATGGTGATAACAGGACAGATGGGTCCGTAGTTGAAGTGCCCAGAAAGTATCCCGATTTGAGGGATTCTAGAAGCGGCACTGGCAGTGCTGGTAACTAAAAAGCTGGCTACCAAAGCGCCTGTTAAGATCATTGCAAATAATTTACGCATAACTTAACCTTTCATTAGTACTAAGAATTATCAATTAGTATAATCTTATTGCTAAAAATTAGCAAGAGCAGTTTTTCAGTTAAATCGGTAGGGCTTTTCATAGGGTTTTCAAAGTGCTAGAATGTAAAGTCATTGCTTTGTGAAGCAATGATTATTGAGACAAGAGCCTTGTATATAAACTTCTTTTTGTATTTAGGACTCTTCGCTTCAATAGAGCAAAGTTTTCGCCGAATAAAGTAGGTGATGTAAAATATTTTGATTGCAGGAGGATGACGCCGATGACCAAGAAGTCATTGACCCCGTCTCAAGCAAGGCCAGCAGAGGCCAAGATCGATAAACTTTGCGACCGTGTTCGCGCGGCTGCACGGAAGTCGGGAATACCCGATGACCGTTTCCAGTTGGGACTGGAGGTGCCTGGTACTGGACTTGAGGATGACATCCTTAAAGTGCTTACCAGCTATATCAGGAAGGCCTCTAGTCTTGTTGTTCCGTCTCGGGCTCAGGACACAGGGCTTGTTCCGGAAGGATGGGCAGTCTGGTCGGATGAAGTTGAGAATGACGTCTGTTTAGCTCAGCTCGACTTTTGCTACTCACCTTGCGCTTGGAATGAAGAATACATCTACCATGATGCGATGCTTGAGCGCGTCAAAGCCGCAAAGACTTTGGGAAGCCTGGGGTTGGCCAAGATCATCCTTGATGAGCAGAAAGCCGGTAGACAGATAATACCGGTGAAGCTACAAGGAAAGAAGACCATTCTCTTTCCCAAAACCATTATTGTCCACGCTGGTGGCGACCATTGTTTGGCCTCTATGCCATGGTACGAGGGGAAGTGGTATTTGGAGTTCATTTGGCTCGATAACTCTTTCAATTCCTCCATGGTGGTTCCTCGCGAGCACCAGTAGACCTTGGTAATTTGGTCTTTTGCCCGACAGAAATGCTTGCATTTCTGTCGGGTGTTCTGTTTTTAAAAAAGATATTAGCAGGCTTGACTTTTTTGAGTTCTTGGCGATAACATCTTAAAGTAGTGCTATAATAAAAAACTTTCCGGAAAGTCTGGAGAAATTTGCAGTACACAGAAAAAGTTTAAAAAAGTCAAAATTTATTATGAAGCTAAAAGTCCTATTATTATGCACCGTGCTAATTCTGATTGCCTATGTGGTCTGGTTATTTTTCCACGTCACAGGCCCATTGGGTTGGCTTTTTTTTGTGGTGGAAGGGTCCATCTCTCTTTTGCCACTATTATTTTTAATTAATCACTGGACTCAGCGTCACGTTCATAAGTCGAGTTATCCACCAGTTGGTAGCGTGGATGTGTTTATCACGGTGGTCAATGAACCGTTAGAACTTTTTGAACCAGTCTTACGTTCTTTGTCACGAATTACGTATGAAAATAAAAAAATATATGTGCTAGATGACGGTGGGCGAAGTGCAGTAGAAAGTTTAGCTACCCAGTATGGCGCGACATATATTTCGAGAGCCGACAGACCTGCTTTCTACAAAGCGGGAAATTTAAATAATGGCTTGTTGGTATCTAGTGGCGATTTTATTTTAGTTATAGACGCTGATCAAGAAGTTACTAACCCATACATTTTAGACGAGCTCTTGGGCCATTTTATAGAAGACTCAAAACTGTCCTTGGTCGCCACTCGCCAGTCCTTTGTAACTCCACCCGAGGACTTTAACCACGACATTTTATTTTACGAGCATATCCAAACCGGAAAAAACGCTAATAACGCTGCCATTTCCTGCGGATCAGGTGTTATCTATCGCCGTAGTAGTTTAGATGTGATTGGCGGGTTTCCAACCTGGAATATGGTAGAAGACTTATACACGTCTTACAAACTTCACTGTGCCGGTTTTAAAAGTTTGTATGTAAATAAAATTTATACAAAAGGCACTGCGCCTTTGGACTTAGCTGATATTTATAAACAACGTGGCACCTGGGGGCTAGACACAATGCGTTTGTTTGTAAAAGACAACCCATTGTTTAAGCGGTCACTCTCTTGGCGCCAGAAACTTCATTATTCTGAGTTGGCTGTGACTTACGCAATTTCGGCAGTCTGTATTCCGCTGTTATTTCTCATGCCTGCAATCTCGTTGTTGTTTGGCCTGCAAGCAGTGACGGATATTTATGGTTATTCTGCTTTTCGTGTGCCGTCTTTAATCATGCTGTTAATTTTTTATTACTATGTGTGTGGCAAAACTTTTGTAGCTGGACAATTTTGGGCTGGCTTATTTCCAGCTTATTTTAAGGGCTTAGTCTTTGCAATTATGCCGGGCAAGCCTAGTTATAAAGTAACGTCTAAAGTTTCAAGTGGTGGCCGTCATCTCCGCCAGATAATTCCGCATTTAGTTTTGGTTTTCTTTTCTTTTGGTTCAGTGTTGTGGTACGTAGCGAGTAATGGCTGGGACAGCATTGTTTTGTTTACTTTTGTTATTCAATTTTTGATGGTCTTTTGGCTCTACCCGATTATTATACGTGGGCTATTTGGGGTTCCTAAACTTCGAGTTGAAATCGAGCCAGAAAAACTTGGCGCTGTCGCAACCCAGCGCAATTAAATTAAAAAGTCTAGTAAGTGATGACACCTGTGCTATAAATAGAGCACCTCTTTTAAGCTTGCACTAGACAAAAAAGAGCAAAAGGAGTAAGTTATTAAGTTATGGTTTGTGGCTTGGGTGGAAGGGGGCCGAGGCCAAAAGCCTTTTGGAGATGGAATTTTTCGGAGGAGTCGTCATGGCAAACATTGTCACAGGCGAACAGTACTACGAGCTGGATGGTCAGCTGGGCGAGATCAAACGTCAGTTGCGTCAATTGAGTGGCTATCCTTTCAGTGTGGACGGTCTTCGGGTGGCTCTTCAAGACGTGATTGAGGGTCATTTCGTCAGTAAATTGTGGCGCGAGGAAGATGGCGTCATCTACTTTTCTGTTACTTCCGACGGAACAACCGGCGAGGGCTGGATCAGGCGTCTAGAAAACAATGGTTTTCTTGTTGGAGGGCATGCCAAGCAGTCGCTTTGTTCGCCTAAATTCAAGCCGACCAACGGGGTAACGACTGAAGTTGGGGTTATCTGTGGCTCGATCTTCGAGGACGACGACCGCATCGCGAGAACGATCCGTGGAGAGGCAGCCAATCGCAAGTTCAGAAGGCCCAAGGCCGAACTGTCCTGCCTTATCCGTGAAAAGTTTACGGATGAGGAGATTGAAGCAATGGGTTTGTCGTACATCAATGTTATGCACGAACCTATCAAAAACTTGGAGGGTATTCTGACCTTGCTTCAAGTGAGCTGCCAGGGTAATGGCGAGCTCATGGCGGGTAGTGGTAGTCCTGACTTTAAGTGGATTCGTGGCGGCGGGTTCGCATTCGCCGTGTCGGAAGCAGTCACTTTCTGATAGGAGAACATAGGACTTTTTGACCCTCTGAAACTTTGCTTTGCCTCTAGGCAGATGCAAAGTTTCAGAGGGTCTGCATTTTTATTAGCGACATTTTCAATCACTTTTTCTTTTTGTTGGCGCGGGGTACAATAACTCTATATATGCTTAATAATATCAAAACATTTTTACAGCCGAATCGGAAATTTATTGGCAATAGTTTTATTGCGCTTATTGGTACAGGACTAATAGGTTTCTTTAATTTTGCTTTTCATTTTTACACTGCGCGGCAATTTTCTTTGTCAGAATATGGCGAGTTGCAATCACTCCTTGCTTTGCTAACAATTTTTTTAGTTTTCGCCACGACAATTAATTATGTCGTGATTAAAGAGTCCTCCAGCAAGACTTTTGCTGCTCAACTACTTCGTAAAAAAACTTACCTCTGGTCATTTGGATTAGCGTTTGCCTTAGCAATTAGTTCACCATTGATTGCAACATATTTGCAGCTTCAAAGCCCAGTTGGTGTGCTGTGGGTGGCCGTGGCAGTTTTGTTTTCCACAGTCACAGGTTTTTACAGTGGCCTTTTGCAATCCGCGCGACGTTTCAGTTCTTTTTATGGAGTACAAATTGTCTCAGTTGTTTTAAAGTTGGTCGGTGCAGCGCTTGTAGTCTGGCTGGCCTTAGATAAATCTTGGACTTTGGCCGGGGTTGCTGTTGCCGGCGGTGCTGGATATTTATTTGCTGTAATATTTTCGAGGCTTAGTCGGCGCGATGAATCACAAGTAATTTCAAGTTTAGAATTACCAAATACACAACAAGTCATCCTACCAATTTTTTTATTTGCTGCGCTTTTGGCGTTACTTTCTAATATAGACGTTGTGATGTTCAAGCATATCGCGACCAGTGAACTAGCTGGCGCTTACAGCGCCTTAAAAGTTATTGCTTCAACTGTTTTGGTAATTAATACAGCCATCATCTCTGTGGTTATTCCGTATGCAGTTAGCTCCAGCCAAGAGCAGGGAAGAGTCCATTATTCCCTAGTTACTATGGCTTATGGCTTAATTGGTTTAATTTCGCTTTTGTTTGTTGCTGGTTTTGCAGTTTTTGCTGAGCCAATTATAGCCTTGCTTTTAGGTGAAAAATATGTTTTAATTAGCGGCTGGCTATGGTTGTTTGGTTTGATGTCAGCTGCTCTGTCGCTTCTGATGCTGGAAGCTAATTTGGCCTACGCGCGCCACCGTTTTGTGGTCAATTATATATTGGCAGGTGTGGCAATTACAGTGTTAGTTGGGGCCTACTTTATAGAGACAACTATCCCGGCTTTTGCTTCGCTTGTCTTACTGGCAAGTTTTACTGGGTTTGTGTGCTTATGTTTTGACTCTTATGTTATAAGTAAAAAATAAATTTCAATGGCGCGACTGGTTACTATTGTTATTCCATTTTACAACGAGCAGGATAATTTGCCTGTATTGTTAACCGAGGTCTCAAAAACCATGAATACGCTTGCAGAAATTGACTGGCAAGTCTTGTTAGTAAATGACGGTAGCACTGACAATAGCAGTAACGTCATCGTAGAGTTACAAAACCAGTATTCAAATTTGCAGTACTTGGAATTTTCACGGAATTTTGGCAAAGAAGCTGCGCTGTCTGCTGGCCTTCACGGGGCTTCTGGAGATGCAGTAATTATGATGGATGCGGACATGCAACACCCTCCAAGCTTTTTGCCAGAATTAATTAAGGCTTGGCAAGCTGGTAGTGAAGTGGTTGTGGGAGTGCGAAAGCAAAGCTCAAGTAATAATCTTTTTAAAAAAACTGGTGCGAAATTCTTTTATTGGTTGATGAATCAGATAAGCAGTGTAGCCATGGTCCCACACGCTACAGACTTTCGCTTGTTAACTAGAGAAGTTGTTGAGGCTTTTTCTCAACTTTCAGAAAAACAGCGCTTGACTCGTGGATTGATTGATTGGCTTGGTTATAAAACTTTATACGTGACATTCGATGCACCAGCTCGAAACTACGGGCAGTCACATTATGGTTTTTTTAGTCTTGTGGGATTAGCATTGCGCGCAATTGTTAGTCAAAGCTTATTTCCACTTCGGATAGCTGGTTATTTAGGAGCAAGCATTACAATTTTATCTGGAGTTTTTGGTATTTTTATATTTGTTGAAAAATATATTTTGCATGATCCATGGAATTTAAATTTTTCTGGGCCGGCAATTTTAGCTGTTATAAATCTATTTTTGATTGGGATTGTTTTGTCTGCTTTAGGCTTAATTGCGTTGTACATTGCTTCAATTCATGGCGAGGTAATTGGCCGCCCACTGTATGTGATTCGTAAGCAGAAGTGACGCCGAGTATTAAAATAGACTCTAATGTCCGAAAAACCTTTAATTTCAGTGATAATGCCAGCACACAATGCTGGCTCATACATTGCAAGCGCCATCGACAGCATTTTAGCGCAGTCGTTGGCTGATTTTGAATTAATAATCATTGACGATGGTAGTTCGGATACTACTGGCCGAATAGCGGTGGATTACGCGAGTCGTGATTCGCGCATAAAAATTATTGTAAATCAAAATAATCGTGGTGTTGCAAATAGTCGTAACAGGGGGATACAGCAAGCATTAGGGCAGTATATTGCTTGGCAAGATGCAGATGACATTGCTATGCCAAATCGACTTAAACTACAGTTTGACTTTTTAGAGACGCATCCAGAAGTGGGAATGGTGGGCGGGAGTTTGGAATTTTTTGATCAAAATGGAACTAAAAGTCTCCGAGAATATGAGACAGAGGATGCTAAACTTCGGGCTAAACTTTTTCGTTATCAAGCAGTTAGCCAGCCCGCGGGCATGGTGCGCAAAGTTTGTTTTGCCACAGCTGGGTTATTTGATGAAAGTTTAGAAACAGCTGAAGATTTAGATATGACTTTTCGCATTGCCAGAACATGGAAGCTGGCAAATATTCCTGAGGTGGTGATTAAATATCGGATGAACACGGATTCCCTGACTTATAAACGATTAAAAAATTTAGAGCAGAACACTTTTCGTATTCGAGCAAAATATAAGGGTGAAAGCGCTTTTAATTATAGTGTCGGCGATCTCTTTTATAATATTTTGCAAAAACTGTCGTTGCATTTAATGCCACCTGCATTTCGCATTTGGTTATTTAGTAAGCTGCGCAACAAAAAAGCTCAGTCTCAAAAAATAATTTTTGCATGTCATAGTTATTACCTAGACAGTGGAGCAATTATTGATTCGCATCGAAACTTAACTTTTACTTTTTTGGACCGCTACTATCCGAATGGCTATGCGGTCTTGCGGCATAGTCTATACACGGGCGGAGAATCACGCATTTATAAGCAGGGGATTGACGGGCCATTTTGGAAAATTCCAGTGATTGGTAAGCTTCCAAGCTTTTTGCGTTACTTTGCTGAAATAAAAATTAATTTGTTGTATTTGTTAGTTCAGTTAGTGCGTCACAACATTACTTTTATTGCCATAGATCCTCTGTCTGCTTGTGGGGGAGTGATTTTAAAACGCCTTGGTTTTTCGGTAAATGTTATTTTTATTACTCCAGATTTTGCGCGGAAGCGTTTTGAAAATAAAATCTTGAATCAACTTTATTTTAAGCTTGATAAATTTGCCACGGTTTACTCAGATATAAATTATTGCTCTGCGCAGACTGTAATTGATTATAAAAAAGAGTTGTATGGAGAAGTTTTGTCAGACAAACTAGTCCACATGCCAAACAGTCCTGCACCGTGGTTAGTTGAACCGTTGCGCGGAAGTGCAAAAACGCCATATCGCTGTGTCTATGTTGGCGATATTGGTCAACAGCTAGATTTTAAAATGATTTTTTCTACTTTGGAAAAACTCAAAGCAGAATTCCCAGAGATCCATTTGCAAGTGATTGGAGATGGCGAGAAAAGGGAGGAGCTTGAGGCATGGGTCAAAGAGCAAGGCTACACTACCATCAAATTTCTTGGCCATGTGACATATGAAAAGGCGCTCTATCAAATTGCTACAGCAGAGGTTGGACTAGCGCTTTATAATGGGCAGCTTAATTTTGATGAGTTCCGAGACTCAATTAAAGTTCGCGAGTATCAATCTCTCGGAACAATTCCAATTGCTTCGAGTAGCGCAGTAGCCAGTGCAAATGAAATCGTTTCGTATGGCAGTGGCGTGGTTATTAAAAATACAGCAGAAGATTTATTTTTGAGTTTGCAAAATATTTTTTGTGACCGACAAAAATCTGCAGAAATGATGCGTGCCTGTTTGAGAAATTATAGTGTTTACCGAAATATTTTTGATCAGTTATACCAGAGAACTCAAGTTTTGCAAAAAACTTCAGTATCTCAAACTGCAAAACCGGCCCGAGGGCTGTGGATTTGGGCGGTGGTGGGTTTAAATTTGCTGGCGGTTGGCTTTTTATTCATAACTCAACTGCAAGTTATGCGAGGCCATAATTTAATTGGCTTAATAGACCAAGGTTTTATGGAACTTAATCCGACTTTTCAGTTAGCTCGTAATTTATTTGTTTGGGATTCGACACGTGGGCTTGGTGAGTCACAATTTTTGTTTGTGCCTTCTGGTTTAGCGGAAGCTTTTTATGTTTATTTACTGTCTTGGGTGTCACCGAGCTTTTCGGTTTTAAGTTTTTTAAAGATATTTCTGCTCCAGTTGGCTTATTATGCGGGTGGCTTCATCACACTCGCTACATTTGTAAAATATGTGCTTAAAAAGTCGCTTACGGCTCAGATGCTCTCTGTCGTGTCCTTATTTAGCTTGCTTGGTATTTTAAATTTGCATTTTTTCC
This sequence comes from uncultured Candidatus Saccharibacteria bacterium, assembly GCA_964617815.1. GTDB lineage: Bacteria > Patescibacteriota > Doudnabacteria > UBA920 > UBA920 > CAZTXY01. Next base: position 36,448 of record CAZTXY010000003.1, read on the forward strand.
AAAGCTCAAGCGCTTTTTTGTTTAATCAGCGTTACGATTTGTTCATTTTTAGTTTACTATTTTATAGTGTTAACAAAATTGGTTATGAGAAAAAAGGCTATGGGTTGTTTGTTTTGTCCTCACTGCTCTCGATTGGTTGCTGGACTTACATTGGTTTTTGGTTACCGTTTGTGTTGTTTTTGATTGCTTATGCTTTTTTAGTGCTTCGAAAATATAAAACATTGATAGCTCTAGCTGTGCTTCATTTTTTACTGATTTTACCCGCAATAGTTTCCTTAGCTTTATTTTATAGTCAGGTTAATCCTGTGGCTAATACAGCCATTAGCTATAAGGACGTGATTTTTGACTATGCCAATCGAAATTCGACACTTAACCATATTACTGCCTTAATTGGCGGGGTAAATTGGGATTTGGCTTGGGGTTGGTTGCCAGGTGCTTTGGCTTATCCCTATGTTGCGCTGTTTGGACAGTGGCACGCGGGGCTGTTAGCTATGGGAATTTTTGCTGTATTTTTAATCGGGCAGATGTTTGTAAAGAATGTTCCAAAGTCTGTTGTGTTGTGGTTAAATGGGACAGTTATTGTTTCTATATTTTTAATTGCCAGTTACAATAAACCTTTTGGCAAACTTTTTGTGTGGTTGCTGAATAACTTTCCATTATTCATAGTTTTTCGTGAGTCACATAATAAAGTTTACCCAGTATTAATTTTAGCTTTGTTATTGGCTGGGCTGGCTGGGTTTATTGCGTCATCAGGGAAAGTTAAAAAAGCCCTAGCTGGTTTTTTAATAGTCTACTGCGGTGTCTTTTTATATGCAGGACTGCACTACGGAATTTTGAGTCAACAAGGCGCATTTACTTTTCCAAACCAAACTTATCAAGCCCTCACTTCAACTATTCCGGAAGGCTCTCGTGTGCTTTGGCTTCCAGAATATTCATATGCCAAACGCTATAGTTATGGTTATGCTGGAAATACTATTACAAGATATGCTTTGCCATTTCGGCAGTTTGATATTTCCTATTTATTGGAGCGCGGGTTTCATAATCCGCTGACTCGCTCTATTCTCGACAACTTCAATTATGAGATTTATCCAAAAGGTCTGTATAATTTTGGCCTGCAACAGCCATCTTTTGATGGTAATTTACTGAACCAAGGCAATATTCAGTACGTCATTTTTGATAAACAACTTATTGGGGACACTACCATTGTGCCTTTTGTGCAAAGTTCTTTATATCTTGGAAGCCTGAGAGCTGTAGAAAATTTAGAGGTAGTGTTAGAGGATGAGAATTTTGTGGTTTTTAAAAATAAAATTTCACAACCAGTTTTGCTCGCAAAAAATAGTCAGGTCAAGCAAAAGAGTCCGGTAGAATATCAAGTTTTAATTAAAGGACTAAAGGAGCCTACTGACCTAAGCTTACTTCAGGGTTATGATGCTGGCTGGGCAACTGCATTTATGCCAGTAAATGCGGATTTTGATTGTCCGATTTTTGAAGAGCTTACTGCTTTACAGACAAAAGTTTGTGAAAATAAAGATTTTTCTACATCTTTGTTTTCTACGATACGCTATAATTTTAGCGATGATTTGTTAATCAGTAGTCACAGCACATTTGAGGGATATGCGAACCGTTGGCGTCTTGACCCTGAAGTTTTAAAAACGCAGCTGCCAGAAAGTTCGTGGCAAGCCAATCCAGATGGAGGAATAGACGTTCTGTTGGTTGTTTACTATAAACCCCAAGCGCACTATTATGCCAGCTGGTTAGTCGCAATTTTAACGGCTTTAGGAATTTTTAGCTGGCTAGTTTATAGAAAATTTAGGCATAGAATTAATAATTTATAACCGTCATCCTGATCCGCCTCCGGCGGAGAAGGATCTCTGAGATGCTTCATTTCACTCAGCATGACAGTGCTCGATAGATAATATGTTTAAGAGCTTATTCCAAAAATATAAATCAACAATACCTTATTGGGCAGTGGTTTTGGCCATTGTTTTGCCATGGTTTTTAGGGTCTGGGTATCTCTTTTTGACTGATTATGTCTGGGGTCCAGTGTTTCCGCTTCATTGGGGAGAGCCTGATTTTTTGTTTAATTTTACTTTCTCAATGTTTGGCTGGGTGATATCTTCGGCTTTTTTACAAAAATTGTGGCTGACAGCAGTTATCGCCTTATTACTTTTTGGCGGACGGTTTTTAGCCAAACAATTTTTAGACAAACCCCTCGTCATTTTTGGTGCTAGTTTGATATTTTTGTTTAACCCCTTTGTTTACGACAGGCTTCTTTATGGGCAAGTTTTTGTTGTGGCCAGCTTAGCCAGTTTGGTTTGGCTTACGGGTTACTCTGTGACTTGGTTAAAAACTTTATCGTATAAGTCTGCTAGTCAGATGGGTGTGTGGATTGCGCTTTGTGTTTTGTGGTCGCCACATTTTGTGTTTATAGTAGGATTATTTCTAGTAGCTTTATTTAGTGCGGTCATAGTAAGTCGTGGAGTTAGTAAAAAACTTTTCTACCAGATAGGTCTAATTATTTTTATGACGTTGCTGTTAAACGCAAATTGGTTAGTAGCTACAACCCTTGGCCAGTCACGCGCCACTGAGTTTGCTCAAACTCAGATTGGCCGCCAAGATTTTGAAGCGTTCCGAACAGCTGGTAATAGCACAGGTCAGGTTATTAGAAATGTGCTCCAATTATCTGGATTTTGGGGGAAGGATCAGTACCGCTACGCTGATTTAGCTCAAAACAAGACCAATTGGGGAAGAAGCTTTATTTTATTAGCACCTTTGATCATTTTTGGTTTCCTTGGTTTGATTCGAACTAAGGAGACTCGAGTATTGGGATTGTTGTCTATGGTGGTAGTAGTTGTTGCGACGTTGTTGTCACTTGGGCTTGGTACGCCATTTTCAACTAAACTAACTTATTGGCTGTTTGAACATATTCCGTTTTATGGCGGTTTGCGTGATACTCAAAAATGGAGCGCGCTTCTCGTGGTTGTCTATGGACTATGGTTTGCCTTTGGACTGAAAGCTTGGCAAAAGCTTTCTGTGGTTAAGAATCAGTTTGTCGCTTTGCATATTATTCTGGCCATTTCAATTGTGCTTTGGGCTCCACTATTATTATGGGGTTTTTGGACGCAAGCAAAGCCTCACTCATACCCAGAGAGCTGGTACCAGGCAGATCGTCTTTTAGTGAGCAATGGCTGTAGCGGTCAGACTCTGTTTTTGCCTTGGCATTTGTACATGAGATTCTCGTTTACCGATAGTGTGGTGGCAAACCCAGCAAAGCGTTTTTTTAGATGTCCCACCCTTTGGGGCACCAATCAGGAATTTGGGGGGATAGATGACAATAGTGGTGACCAAAAAAGCCAAGCAATTCGTGCTTGGTTGGCAGATCTTGGCCAAAAACCGCATATTTTAAAGGAATTAGACATTCAGACTGTGGTTGTCGCCAAAGCCGGTGATTGGCCAAATTATTCCTGGGTCTCAAAGTTGCCGTATTTGATTAAGATGGAAGACAGCACTGAGCTGACTGTTTATCAGGTTAAGCCATAAGTTTTATGAATAAGACAAAACTAAAAATTATAGCTAGATTGACCGCAGACTACATAGCCTCTTACTTCGGTTATATTTTTGTGGTCTATATTGTTTGTATTTTTTTAGCAACTACAGTTCCATCGACCCGCGCATTTTTTTACTGGCCAGCATTTCATGTAACAGTTTTTATTTTTGGAATCATTACAATTACCAGTCCGCGTTTTATCGCTCTACTTGGTCGCCCGCAGTTTATATTAGAGTCGCTTCGCAACTGGTATTTTGGGTTCGGATCTCAGCCTAAATTAAAATTATTTTTGTTAGTGCTAACTCCAGTGCTATTAATGATTTTTCAAGTTTCTATTTCAATGTTGTTGTTTGGTTTTGCCAGCGCATTTATTTTACTGCGAACTTCCAAAGTGGTTTATCCACTCGCGCTGTCGCTGGCATGTTTTCTAGTTGGGCGCTTGCTTAGCATCTCAGGGCAGGCTCGAGCAGGGAGTTGGTCTGAGTTTGGGTATTACTTTTTGATTCTTTCTGCGCTTGTTAACTTACGACCTTTTCAGTCTAATATGACCTTTTTTCAGGGGTTATTTAAACGTCTTGGCAAAGGGGAAAACGTGGGGAAAAAAACATTTGACAAAGTTCAAAGTCCTGAGATATAGTTAAGTACTCAGCAGACGCAGGGACGAAGAAAAAGTTTGAGGAAAAAATTAGGATCAAATAAATAAACAACACACAGCTCGCTTAGAAAATAGCGAGCGTCGTCGTAACCTCAGCGTCAAATTTAAGAAGTAAGAATGAAATCAAATAATTATGAATAGCAGAATTCAGAAACTCAAAAATTATTTTAATCAGGAACAGAAAGTTGCAAAGACACTGTCTTCAGTAGTTTTAGTTTTTGCGTTTATGGCAGTTGTCATGCCAGCGCTTGCTGACTTTGTGTTGCAAGATGATAACTCATCCTGTGGTTATGGCTACGGCTACGGCTATGGCTATGGTTATGGGTATGGCTACGGTTACGGTTACGGCTGTGACGGTGGCGGTGGATCTTTGATTGTAGATCCTGGTGTAACTAAGACCGTTGACAACGGTACTCCTGCTCCAGGCGCAACAATTGTCTACACTATCACTGCACATAACTTTGGTAGCACAACAGTTAACGACGTGACTGCCACAGACAGTATCCCAGCTGGGATTACCTACGTCAGTCATACACTCACTCAAGGTGTCTATAGTAATGTCACTAGCATCTGGAATGTGGGCACCCTTACCTCTGGTGGGGACGCGACTTTGACCATTACGGCTACCGTGGATGGTTCCACTGTTGGAACTGTAATAAACACAGTTACAATTACCGGTTCTATCCCAGTTGACCCAAATAGTGCCAATAATACAGCATCTGCCAATATTGTAGTGACTACATCTGGCGGCGGTGGTGGCGGAAATACAGGCGGCGGCGGTGGTAGTACTGGTGGTGGCGGTGGTAGTACTGGTGGAGGTAGCAATGACGGAAGTGTTTTGGGAGATAGTACAGGGCCAACTGTAACCCCTCCAACTGGCCGAGTCCTCGGAGACAGCACTTTACCACGAACAGGCTTAGCAGTAACTTTAGTTCTTACCCTAGTTGCAGTTTCATCTTTAGCCTTTGTTTCTAGAGGTAAAGCAGTTAAAGCAGAGTAGTTAAAAGTTTTTCGTTCAGACACCAACATTCAATTTATCAATCTAGGCAAATTCACAAACATATGACTGGTCCATCTCTGGCAGAAAAAATGGCCCATTGCCCTGGCTGTCAAAAGCCAGTCCTCAATGCAGGACAATTCTGGTCCCATGCAGAATTCTCGATACGATGTCCATGGTGTCAGTCTAATATCCAAATTACTATAGAGCCTAAAATTACCGTAAAGTCCTTAAAACCTGAAGAGAAGACGGATGATGGAAATACTCAGAATATCCAAAGTATGCAAGTCCCACCTGAAGGGGGCCTAAAAATAATCGGTTACATTTATCCAGAAAGTCAAAAGACAAAAGACGGCCAAGCTGGCCAGAATAATCAGCAGTCCTAACAGAGTTTAACAATTTATTGAGCGGACTACGTGCGCCGCGGGACTACGAGAGCCCATCTAAGAACCTCACTACTCAAGTGTGTATTTTACACATTTGTAAGTGGGAAGCTTGGATGGGCTCTTTATTTACTCCTTCACCACAGCGATATGTATAGCGCTCTGGTGTGAGGGTGGAAGAGCACCGTAAAGGTCGATATAGTGTGTAATTAGTGGTCTGAAAATTATTTCAGCCACTGCTTGAGGAGTGACATGAAAAGATTATTTGCAGGATTAGCCATGCTGACGCTGGCCGCAGCTGCCTTACCGGCTTCTGCAGACCTGTCCGCGAGCGATAATTCTATGGTTAACTACACAACTAACTTTCTTGTTGGTTTGTATCTAAATCATAGCAATAACGCAAATATCCGCAATACTATCAATACTCGCAGTCGTACTGGCGGCAATGCTATTATTGCCGATGATACAATTGAACGTTCTGGAATTGTAACAGGGGATGCTGACGCTTTAACTGACGTTGGTAACCGTGCTAATTCTACGGATGTGACAGCTGGTATTGACGTTACATTGCCAGCTACGCCTGACGCTTCCGCCACGGATTCTTCTGACTTAACGTTAGAACAAGACGAGACGCTTGAAGTCGTTAGTAACACAACTGACAATGCTGACGTTGAAAACTTGCTCGATACATCTGCTGACAGTGGCAATAATATGCTTTCTGCAGGAGACGAAGTAGCTGATAGTTGGATTTTCAGTGGCTCCGGGCGTGCATACAGTGTGGTCAATAATGTTCTCAATTCGGTGCGCGAGAATATTTCAATCACACGCAGGCTAGCCCCATAAATATCAACTACATTTGTAGTAAAAATTAATATGTTGTGTCCGCAATAAAAGCGGGCACACACAAGGACTTATTGTATGAAAAAAATTATTGCAGGCGCAGGTTTGGTTGCTATGTTGGCAGTCACCGGTGGCGTAGCTTCTGCTTCCACCTTTACTGCAGACGACAGTTCTAACTTGTCTTTGACAAACAGCATGAAGAGCATTCGCGCTATCTTAAACCACACTCAAGTTTTGACTGTTGGTGGTGCAAACATTGCTACTTCTAACACTGGTAACTTTGCTATTTCTGCTGGCGATGAAGTCAATGGTTCTACCGTTGGTACTGGCCAAGCTGAAGCTGTTACTGGAAGCGACACTCTAGGTAACGACTCCGATACTGGCGTCAACATTGATGCTACTATGGACGACAACCACGCTTTCTACGTCAACGATAGCTCTACTTTGACAGAAAACAACAACGATGAAGAAATCGAAGCTGTTGATAACAACACTCAAGTAAGCACTTTGCTTGATAGCTCTGCTTCCACTGCTAACAGCGGTAACGTTGCAGTAGCTGCTGGCGACGAAGTCAATGACTTCACTGGTACATCTGCTGGCTCCATTGCTGGTAGCGTAACCACTCGCACAGTTGACATGGTTATGTCTCGTTTGAACATGATCCGCCGCTCTAACTAGTTTTAGGGTTCGGATTATTTTTTTGGGAGGGCCCCAAAAGGGTCCTCCCAAAATAAGCTTTAATCATTATGGTAGACAGGGGCTTGGCGTGCTTCTGGAGAGACTATGGCACAAAGCCTTTGCCTATCAATCAATTAGATAAACAATTATGAAATTTTTAAATATTACAGTAATTAGAAAATATAGTGATAAGTTTTCCGGCAACCGCTTCGGGCATGCTTGGAGTTTATTGTTATTTGTCGGCTGGCTAGCAATGAAGGAAATCCGTAGTTTTTATGGGAAAGTAATTTTAAGCCAACGGGCAGTTAAGCCACTTGCTTTTAATCAGTCTTGGCACCAAAAACTTTCTCAGACTGCTCTTTCAGTAGTTCTAGAACGACACCAAGGTTTCAATAATTCTAAAATAGAAACAGTCAAACATGCCACTAAAACCGTTAGCCTTGATGGGCTGTTTCAGACATGGTCCTCTGCTAGATTGTCTGTTCCTCTATTTTTTCAAAAATCTTTTGCAATTTTAGCAATTGCCTTTTTAGTCTTGCCTTTGGCACGTCCTGCCTTGGCTGATGAAGTAACTCCGCCACCGATTGAGACACCCTCTAATGTAGAAACAGAGCCAATTTTAAACCAAGGTACAGTACTTGATGTTCAAGAGGGTGTAACCGTATCATCTGACTCATTACCTGAAAGCGAAGATGGCGCTGGCACGGCTCTTATTGACGGTGAGCTGCCAGAAAACTTACAGGAACATTTAAATCCTGATCAGAATACCGAAGAAGGAACTACAGATCCAGAAGTGGCTGACCCAGCTCCAGCGATAATTTTTGAAGATACAACAACAGGAAATAATGCTTTGTGTGAGTCTAATTTAGACTCTCCAATTGTTCAAACTGAGCCAGCAACTCCAGAAGGTGACCCGAATGTTGCTTTGGAAAATTCTGACCCTCAGCTTACCGACTTAGAAGTGGTAGCAGAAGATCCAGATGAAGTAACTGCTGTTCCCGCAGAGGCGGCTGGATGTAACGGGCAGGGTGGTCGGGCTGTAGTGGTTGCAGACGACGATTCAGAAGTAAATGTAGACCAAACAGTAACTCAAGAAGTCTCTATTATAAATACAAATGATGTCGAGCTTGTTAACGACCTTGACTCAGAAGCAGTTAGTGGACAGAACTTAGTTTTAACAGAAGCCGACGGTCAAGATGTCACAGTTTCTACCGGTGATGTTAATGTCGTTGCTAATGTTTTTAATGTAGAGAATAATAACCTGACAAATTCGGAAATCGTTGAATTAACTGAGACCTTTAATAATCTTAGTAACGACGTAATTATGAATCAACCAGAAAAGTCTCAAGCGCAAAAGGCGCAAGACTTAGTCTCTGGAATTTGTAGTGAGTCAGCACAGGTTAGTGATAGTTCAGAAGCCAATATCGACTGTAAAAGTTTTTCTACTTTTAGTCTGACAAATAAAAATACTGCAGACATTGAAAACAATGTTGATGCTACGGGTGTTTCGGGGCAGAATATTATTGAAGGAGTTGAAGAAAATGCCAATATTATTACTGGCGACGTTAATGTTATTGTAAACATTCTTAACATTGTTAACATTAACCTTTATAACTCCACCTTAACTATTGCTAATACAAATATTTTTGGTAATTTTACAGGTGACGTAGTTTTGCCGTCCGAGTTATACTTTACTAATTTCATGTCGGTGGGAGCAGCGGATAATTCTAACGCCTCTCTGGACAGCGTTAAAAAAGTAGTTATCGATATTAGTAACGACAACGAAGCTGATATTGAAAACAACGTCACAATTAATGGAGTTACTGGTGACAACGCGCTTATCGGTACTGGAACCCCGGCTGGCACAGAAGGTGACGTAGACGACAGCGAAATTTCCAGTGGCGACGCACAAAGTGGTGCTAGCGTTCAAACTTTAGCCAACACCAACATTATCAACGGAAAATGGTACATTGGTATGGTTAATGCGCTTGGTTCTTGGAGTGGAGATGTCTACTCTTTGCCAAACGAAGTCGCCATGATTCCTACAACCACAGGATATTCCTTCTTTGCCTCAACTGCCGAGAATGCTGACGGAACTTATGAATTATTAGATGACGCTATTTTAAACGCTTCCAGCACAGAAGAAACAGAAGTTACTATTAGCAATGAAAATGACGCTAAGATTGTTAACAACGTTAACATTGACGCTATTAGTGGTGAAAATGGAATTATCAACGAAGAAGTTGAAGACTCTAGCGTGCGAACCGGAAATACTTTAACTTTGGCTAGTATTTTAAACATTGTAAACTTAAACTTAATTAATGCAGATGTCTTTATTGGAGTAGTAAATGTTCTTGGAACTTGGGATGGAAATGTCGTCTTTGGTTACCCAGACTTAGCAGTTTCGCAGAGCATGTCAGGAAACGTTCCTCAAAAAGCTCAAGACTCTGCTCGTTACACGGTAGATTATGCCAACACCGGAGACGGTTCTATGGCCGATACTTGGGTTGAATGGCACTTTGCTCCAAATGTATTTGATTTTGATGCTGTGTTTGGGCCAAATAATACAAACCCACAGTATTTGTTGGCTCGCCCAGGAATTTTGAAAGTTAATCTTGGTCGTTTACTTCCAGGGGCTGTTGGTAGCTTCGATATTGGTCTTCGCGCTAATCAAAACTTGCAAGGTGGAGCTACTATTGGTAACTACGCTCGCATTTATGGTGATGGCCCAGAAAAGAACAAGACTAATAATGAGTTTCTTTTACAAACTGTAGTTCCAACCTCCCAAGTAAACTCTGGGACTGGCGCTGGAAACCAAAACAACACAGGAACAGACAATAACACTGGAAATTCAGGTAATCAGAATAATCAGGACAATAACTCAGGCCAAAATAATACTGGTAATCAAAACAATACTGGTACAGATAACAATTCTGGCGATCAAAATAATAACAATCAGAATAATCAGGACTCAGACAACACTCAGAACGATCAAAATGACGAGAATGCTGATACTGAAAACCAGAACGAACAAAATCAAAACACTGAAAATGATGAAAATGGTCCGCTACCACCAGGAGCAGAAATCTTTGACGCCGGATCACTTCAGATTTCGAAGAGCAATAACTCTAGTGGAAGAACTCTTGCTCGAGGCGAGTCAGTAACCTTTACTATCATTGTAAAAAATACTACTAGCCAGCCAATTTTTAACACAGTTATTTTTGACACCTTATATTCACCAAGTACTTCAGAAACAGATACTGTACCAATCCCACTAGATACAGTTAAAGCCGGTGAAGAAGTCGAACTATCTTATGACCTCACAATCGGAGCGCAGAGCGCCTTTGGAGTCTATACCAACTCAGCTTATGTTGAAGGTATGGATTGGGGTCTCCGTCCAGTTCGTTCTTTAAGTGCCACTAGCAGCTTTACAGTTGGGACTGCAGTACTTCCCCAAAATGACAATGTAAAGCCAGACCAGATTGAGGAAGAACCTGTTACAGAAGAAGAAGTTGTTGTAGTTAAAGAAGAAACTCTCAGAGAAAAAGTTGCTCGCCGAGCGCAAGAATTGAGAGACACTCAATCTCAATTATTGGGAGCTATACTTGGGCAAACAGATAGTAATGAGCAGCCACCAATTGGTCGTGGTCCAGTATCTTTTGCAAAAAGCTCTAGTACAGGCTCAGCTTTAAACCAGACTCCTGAATTATTGGCACAGACTGGTAAAATTGGGTCCGCGGCTTTCACAGATCTTTATTCGGAATATTTAGCCAAGTCAGCAGCATTAGACAAGCCTGTTGTTAGAGCTGCAAGTGGCTGGAAGAGCTTCTTTAACCTAGACATGCTTCTAATTGCATTCTTATTCTCAATTGGTTATGCTGTATCTTCTTTCCGCGAAAAACGAAAAAAGCAGTTGGGTAAAGCACCAAGCTTAAAACCCGCTCATCGTTTTACAAGCTTCCTGTAAATAAAATTTAAAAATCTCCCCAGTGTATTCTGGGGAGATTTTTGTTATACTAGCGCTATGCATTGGTTATTTAAGAGGTTTATTCTCGCTATTATTATCCTTGTTCTTGGTGCGGCCATCTTAAATGGTCAATATTTTTTGCGTAATTTAAAACAATGGTTTTGGCCCCCACAACCTAAAGTGGTCACAACAACACAAGTTAACTTATCGCCAGACACCTTAATTATTGAAAGTTTAGGCATTAGCGCGCCAGTTGTATACATAGAGGAGAAAACAGAAACCGCTTATCAAGAAGCTTTGGAACGGGGAGTGGTTCATTTTCCTGATACTGCTAAAGTCGGAGAGGCTGGAACTGTTTATATTTTTGGACACTCTTCTGATTATCCTTGGGGTAAGGGGAAATTTAAAACAGTTTTTGCAACACTCCCACAAATTAAAATTGGCAGTAGCATTTTTATTACCAATCAAAATTCGCAACCGTTTATTTATAAAGTTATCTCAACAAAAATTATTTCCCCAAATGACACTTCGGTTTTGGAACAGGACCTAAGTAAGCATTTGTTAATACTGCAAACTTCTTATCCAGTGGGCACTGCGCTTAAACGTTACATAGTAATAGCAGAACTTGTCCTCTCGGAGGGGAGTCTTCCATAAAATGTTATACTATAAGAGCGATAGATTTGTAAACAAACAATATGTTAAATAAAAAACTAATTACGCGTAAATACAAAAAACACCCAAGCATAATTTTGCCTTCAAAACAGCTGGACCAGTATGTGGCAGTGAATCAGGAGGGGATGTCGCCATGGCGGATTTTTAAAATTATGGCTGAATTTGTGACTGGCTATGAATTTATTCGTCACTATCATCGCGCTGTTACATTTTTTGGTTCAGCACGAGCTGGTTTTAAAGACGAGGTTTATAGAGACGCAACTAAACTTGCATATAATTTGTCCAAAGAAGGGTTTGCTATTATTACTGGCGGCGGTCCTGGAATTATGGAAGCGGCTAACAAAGGCGCTCTTCAGGCTGGTGGAGAGTCTGTTGGTTTAAACATTCAGTTGCCAAGAGAGCAAAGGAGCAATCGTTATGTAAATGAGTCAACTTCATTCCATTATTTTTTTACTCGCAAAGTGATGCTTGCAACTGCTTCCCAAGTCTATGTTTTTTTTCCAGGTGGTTTTGGTACTCTTGATGAGTTATTTGAAATGTTAACTCTAGTGCAGACTAAAAAAATCTCACCCATTAGCGTAGTTCTTGTAAATAAAGAATTCTGGTCACCACTTTTGAGTTGGATAGAGGAAACTATTTATAAAAAAGACTCTGCAATTAATAAGGCAGATACTCAGCTGTATTCTTTAGTTGATCATGCTGATGAAGCTTTGGATTTAATTAATAAACTTGCGAAACAGCGGTACTTTAAACCGAAGGCTCGTGCCCTAGAAACACTGGAGAATAATCCAAATGGTGTGATAATGTCGAAAACTCGTATTAAGAGCAAACCAAGAAAAAAAGCCTCAAAATGAGGCTTTTTTAGCGTTTAAAATGGAGGTAAATGAGACTGAGTACCTTTACTAGGTTTATGGCTATAAGCCCTGCCAGAAGCCAATAATCAGGCTGATGTGTCACAAAGAGTTGGTATAGTAGACCACAGGAAAGCACTGCCGTTCCTACAAGCAAGCTTATACGGTTAGCAGAATAACGATGGCTAATTTCTCGCTCGTCTGTAGTTTTACCTTCTCCTGCTACTGACATGCCTACAACATAGACCCCAAGAAGGACACAAACAGTTGCAAGTTTTGTCATGCTCATAGCTGACGCATTGTCTTGTCCAGATATAAGGAAGGCTGTAGTTAAAATTATTAGCCCAAGCAATGAAATGTAGTAGTAAATTATTTTCATAGGTTTTATACTGTGTCATTCCAGCGAAGGCTGGAATCCAGTCTGGATCCCAAATCAAGTTTGGGATGACAAAATTGGTTAGTCTCTATTCTGTTTGAAACAATTCTTCCACGCTAATTTTAAAAAACTTAGCTAATTGCATAGCTAGCATAAGTGAAGGAGTGTAGTTTCCTTTTTCAATAGCAATAACCGTCTGTCGTGAGACGCCAATAGTAGATGCTAAATCGTCTTGAGTTATATTACGCTGAAGGCGTAATTTTTTTATATTATTTTGTATGGTCATAAAGCTAGTTCCTAGTAACTAGTATCTAGTGACTAGTCTTATCCAAAAGTAAAGGTAAAGGCTTCAAATCCCGCACCGGAAATTTCAATAATTAGAGTGTATTCATTATTCTCATCAGCGCTGTATAAAGTGTAGAGTTGTGAGTCACCAACAGTGACAGGGGCAACCTCTTCGTTATTGATAAATATTTTTAGTTTTGAGCCAAGTTTACTGGCTGCTACCATGTGCACTTCTTTGCCTTGATAGCGTAGTCGTATCTTTCCTTTTCCAGAAGCGAGGACTGCTTTTTCAGGCTCTATAATCCAGTCACCTTCAAGCTGAAATTCATTTAGATTTTGAACGCTTGTAAAAGAAAAAGTTTGCGATGCTTGGGTGTTGGTAAATTTTTGGGCCAAGTGCTCGAGACGATTTGAACCAAAATACATTTCTGGACTACCTATACTTTTTGAGTTTTGATCTGAATCTAAAACAGTTTTTTTATCAAGCCCTAAAAGTTGTCTGATTAACGATTCAGTTTCTTCATACTTACCTTCACCAAAATGGGTATAGACAATATTACCCTCTTGATCAATTAAGTATTTAGCAGGCCAGTATTGGTTCTTGTAAGCGTTCCAAGTCGCAAAATTATTGTCCTGGGCAACCGGGTAAGTAATTTTGTAGCGTTTTAAGGCAGTCTCTACATTTTTTGTAACTTTTTCAAACTCAAATTCCGGAGTGTGTACGCCGATGATTACAAGACCTTGGTCTTTATAAGTCTCATGCCACTTTGTTATATAGGGGAGTGTGCGAATACAATTAATGCAAGAGTATGTCCAAAAATCAATTAAAACAACTTTGCCACGATATTCTGCCAGGGTTGCTGCTTGCTTGCCAGAAGGTAAGTTGAGCCATTTGTTAATACCCACAAATTCTGCTGCTGGTCCTTGGCTTTTTAACTCCGCTGGTTTTTCATCTTTTGCATTATCAATTCCAAGCAGAGAAGACACGGAGTTTGTTTTTGTGCCATCTGTATTAGTTTTAGACGTCTTGTCTATATATATACCACCAGCAATAAGTAGAACAACAACTATGATTATGTATGGAAGTGCTTTCATATTTTTAGTGACTAGCCACTAGTAACTAGCTTCTAGTGTTACTGCAGCTTCTTAATTATTTTAATAACTTTTGTTCTAGTGTGCCAAAGTTATAGTACTCCAAGATTTTAGCTTGAAGGACTAAGTCATACTGGAAATACATAGCGACGGCAAGTCCAATAATCAACACTCCGAAAACTTGTTGCATTCTTGTTGCGTATTGGGCAAAGCTGCGAACCTTTGTTGTTACTAACTGTCCGCCGTAGGCAATAATTAACATGGGAATTCCAGCACCAACCGCGTAGGCGACAAGCAAAATAGAAGCGCGACCTACTTCAGTGGAAGTGGCAATTAGAGTCAGAATAGAGCCAAGAACTGGGCCAGCGCATGGTGTCCAGATTACACCGAGCATTACACCAAGGACAAAGCCGCCAAAATTGCCCGTGCCAGCTGCAGTAGCTGTTTGGTTAGCTTTGTTGATAAAACCACTTAAGTAAACGGTCAGTTTTTCAAACGGCGTTGGCCAAATCATAAATAGTCCAAAAATTCCGAGAGCGACAATCGCAATATTGCGCAGAACATCTGGAGCGATGTTTAGGTTTGTAACTAAATAAGAGAGGAGTAGTCCGGTTAAGGCAAAGGTTAAAACGAACCCTAGGGCAATAAACAAGGGCCTTGTTTTGCTTTGTTGTCCTACTGAGGCGCCAAGCAAAATAGGGAGTAGGGGTAGAATGCATGGGGCACCAATGGTTAGGATGCCTGCTATAATCGCAAAAAGAATTTGTAGCATAATTTAGTTTGCTAGTAACTAGTCACTAGTGGCTGGTCACTAATTATTACTTGATATTTGTTTTTAATGAATCTATATCCCCACCATTCCATTTAGTAACCATGTTTCCTTGTTGATCGATTTGGACAAATGTATGCTGGTAGGTAACGCCGTATTTCTTTTTTAGATCGGTGTTGCTGTCGTAGTCAGTTTTAAGCACAGTCACCCCGCTAGGGATTTCGCCAAGCTTAGATTTAAAAGCACTGTCGGCGGCTTTACAAAAAGGACACCAAGGGGCATGAAAGAAGAGAACAACTTTTTGACCTTGTGCTTGTTCGTCTTTAACTGTGCTTTCAGAATAATCTTTATAGGCTCCAGCCTTTTTGACCATAGATTCTTGGCTGGTGCTTCCTGCGTCGCTGTTTGGCTTGTCTTTTTCCATCATAGCGTTTTCATTTGTGGCTGGTGTTTGTGTTTCTTCCATCTTTTTATCATCTACTACCACGTCGCTGGCTATATCTTGCTTATTATCCTGGCTTAAGACAACTCCAATAACAATAATTGCGATTAACACTAATATCCCCGCGAGCATTTTTTTATTCATTTGAAATAGTTTAATTTTAATATATTTCTAGTTTAACATGCTGGGATTATATGTCAAGTGTACTTTACATTGAGATATTAGTAGTACTACTATATACTGATAAACCGGCTTTCAGCCGAGATTTTTCGAAGGAGTGAACCATGAAAGTCAAACGAGCGCTGATCAGCGTTTCGGACAAGAGGTACATCGACAAACTCGGCTGGGCTCTTACCAAGCTCGGCGTGGAGATTATTTCTACGGGTGGAACCGCCAAGGCGCTTTTGCAAGCGGGAGTGCCCATCATTGACGCCAGTGAGTTCACTGGCTGGCCCGAGATGTTCGAAGGTCGCCTCAAGACCTTGCACCCTCTCATCCACGGGGGAATTCTGTTCCGCCGGGGCAACGAAGAAGACCAGCGCCAGGCCGCCGAACATGGCGTCGTGGGGATCGACCTCGTCGTGGTCAATCTTTATCCTTTTGCCGCGACCGTGGCAAAGGAGGGCGTGACCTTCGAAGACGCGGTCGAGAATATCGACATCGGCGGGCCGACCATGGTGCGGGCGGCTGGCAAGAACTACGAGGATGTTGCTGTGGTCGTCGATTCCGGCGACTACGAAGCACTCATCGAGGAACTGGAGTTCAGTGGTGGCAACCTTTCGCTTATGACTCGCTTCAGTCTGATGAGCAAGGCCTTCGCCCATACGGCGGCCTACGACAGCGCGATCGCTGACTTCATTGCCAACCGGGCGACGTTTAACCCCGGAACCGAGAAGGTCGAGGTGCTTGATGCTGAAGCGATGCCGGCGCGGGTAACGCTGCAGTTGAGGCGCAAGGACACTCTTCGCTACGGTGAGAACCCGCATCAGAAGTCTGCGCTGTACACTACGGCGCAGTCTGACGGTGGCGTTGCAGCGGCTGTTCAGATCCAGGGCAAGGGTCTTTCTATGACCAACTATCTGGACATGGACGCGGCCTGGAAGATCGTAGGGGAGCTCGCAGGGGAGCTCGTCTCCTTTCAAGTCCCTTGTGCAATCGTCAAGCACGCAACCCCGTGCGGCGTTGCCATCGGAGCAACCCAAGTTGATGCCTACATTCGGGCTTTTGCCTGCGATCCAAAGTCGGCTTTCGGCGGCGTCATCGCGTTCGATGATGTGGTTGACGGTGATGCGGCCAGAGCAGTTCTGAGCCATTTCGTTGAGGTCGTGATCGCAACTGATTACACCGACGAGGCTCTGGAGGAGTTTCAGCGAAAGCCCAACGTTCGTGTGATGCGGGCGCCAAACGCGGTAGCTGAACCTTTCGAGCTTCGTAGTATCAGTGGCGGCCTGCTGTTTCAGCAGCCTGACACTGACGCCATTCACGCTCTCTCTGTCGTCACGGAGCGTCAACCCACGGAATTCGAGGAGAACGATCTGTGGCTCGCCAACATGTTGGTCAAGTACGTCAAGAGCAACGGCATTGTCTACGTTCGCGACCAGCAGATGGTGGCGGTGTGTGGTGGACAGACGAGTCGAGTGGATGCGGTGCGCATGGCTGGCGAGAAGGCTGTGCTTCCGCTTGCTGGTTCTGTGTTGGCCTCAGACGCCTTTTTCCCGTTTCGCGACAATGTCGATGAGGCGGCAAAGGCAGGCGTTACGGCCATCATTCAGCCGGGAGGATCGAATCGCGATCAGGAGGTCATCGATACAGCCAACGAGAATGACATGGCCATGATCTTCACTGGCACACGCCACTTTCGGCACTGAGCAGTTACAAACGGGGGAGAGTTTTTGCAGAGCATCTGGCTCTGCGTTTGGGCGGGTCGCTACACCAGCGACCCGCCCTCATCTTTTTTATGTTATAATTTACTTAATAAAACTAATCTAAAAAAATGAAACAAAAAGAAATTTTACTTTGGACGCTAGCGGTTTCTGCTTTGATCTTATCAGTCATCGCCACTTTTGGATCTCGTTTGCAAGGACTTTCTTCAGAAGCTGCTTCTAGACCACAAAATATGACCATGTCACAAAATCAGGGGACATTAAGAGTGACCACTGGTGGAATAGTCACAAATGGTGATGAAAATTCACCTACAGCTCCAGGATGCGATTATAGTGAGGTATCGATATCTATGACTTATAGTGAGGATACTCAAACAAGAAATGATAATATTGAAAGAGCATTTTTTGAACTTCAAGCACGCTGTGGGCAGACTAGTAGTTGTTCTGGTTTGGCCAATACTATTGATGAATTAAATGAGCAAATGTCAGGTCAGAATACTATATCCGAAGAGAGCCGTCAGGCGGGGCAAACATGGTTGAATGATATGACAGCAGCTTTTAGACAATGGTGCGGTGGTCATAATAGTGGCGCAAATAGTGATGGAGGTGATCCCGAAGCTTGTAACCGTGGAGGTGGTACAACATGTTTAGAACCCGGAGCGGTATTGAATTAAAATTCAGGTAGAATATAAATTAGCACTCTACTTGACAGAGTGCTAATTTTTTATTATCATATTAACAGTAGATTATAATCATCAATAAACCGCACAAATATGGCGGAAAAAGACATTCAAATCAGTCCTCGGCAAGCTAAAATCCTTGCCGCTATTGTCAAAGAAAACTGCGAATCTGGCCAGCCTGTGGCCAGCCGTGACTTGGAAGAGAAGTATAACTTCGACGTCAGTGGAGCCACTATTCGAAATGAAATGCAGGCTTTGGAAAAGTTAGGCTTTGTCACGCATACGCATACTTCTAGTGGGCGTGTGCCTACAGACAAAGGCTTCCGCTATTTTGTTAACCAGCTCATGGACCACGTAAAGCTTACTGCAAAAGAGCAGGAACGACTTAGAGTGGAAGTCATGAAGTTGTCCTTGGTTAATGCTGAAGTGGGAAGACGCTTGGCAAAACTAATTACTCAACAAACTGCCCAAGCTTCATTTACAATTTTCCCTCAAGAGGTGTCATCAACTGGTTTATCGAATATTTTGGATAATCCAAATCTTTCAGGGGACGACGCTAAAGAGATAGCTCAATTTTTTGACTCGCTAGATGAATATGCTGATCAGTTTATTGCCGACTACGCCGACGGTGAACCAAAAGCATATATCGGAAAAGAGCTTACTCTTTCTAAGCACTCAGACTATTCTATGATAGTTTCTGGACTTAAATTACCATCAGGGAAAAAAGGGGTAATTGGACTGATTGGTCCTAAAAGTATGCAGTATCAGAAAAATATGTCATTGATGGAGTATTTAACAAAACTTCTTGGTGGTGGTGCTGCAGTAACTTTACTTTTTTTAATTAAATAAGAAGTTATGAACGACAAACAACATGCTCAAATTCCTATTGAAGATGAAGACCAAAGCGATTCTGTGGCTAACAGCAGCGCAGGTGGTCTGGCGGATTGGGAAGTGGATTTACAAAAAGCTCAAGACGAGGCGGCCAAAAATTTAGATGGATGGAAGCGGACGTTGGCTGACTTTGAAAATTATCAGAAACGAAAAGAGAACGAGAATAAGGACTTGATAGAGTTTGCCCGTGAGGTGGTGGTGGCTAAACTGCTTCCGACGCTCGACACTATTAAACAAGGACTTCTTCACATCCCAGAGGACATGGCCAAAATGGAAGAATGGAAAAATGGTATTGATGGGACACTAAAACAAGTTGATACTACTTTAGCTGAACTGGGAGTTAAAAAAATTGAAAGCGTCGGAAAAAAATTTGATCCCCATTTTCACGAAGCAGTCCGGGAAATTTCAGGACAAGAAGACGGTATTGTCATGGAAGAGTATCAAACAGGCTATGAATTAAACGGTAAAGTAATTCGGCCCTCACAAGTAGTAATAAGTAAAAAACAGTAAAGTTGTCATCCCAAACTTGATTTGGGATCCAGTCTGGATTCCAGCTTTCGCTGGAATGACACATATTTGAAAGGAACTATTATGTCTAAAATTATAGGAATTGACTTAGGAACAAGTAATAGCGCAGCAAGTGTGATGGAAGCTGGTAAGCCAGTCATTATCCCTGCTGCTGAAGGTGCAAGTTTAGGTGGCAAGGCTTTTCCATCTTACGTGGCTTTTACCAAAGAAGGTGAGCTTCTTGTTGGCGAGCCTGCGCGCAGACAGACAGTCACTAACCCAGAAGGCACAATTTTTGAAGCGAAGCGCAAGATGGGTACAAAATTTAAGTATACTGTTAATGGTAAAGACTATGCTCCAGAACAAATCAGTGCTTTTATTTTGCAAAAAATTAAGAAAGACGCGGAAAGCTATCTTGGCGATAAAGTTGAGAAAGCCGTAATTACTGTACCGGCTTACTTCGATGATGCTCAGCGCCAAGCCACAAAACATGCTGGAGAGATTGCGGGCTTGGAAGTTGTGCGTGTGATTAACGAGCCAACTGCGGCCGCTTTCGCTTATGGTATCGACAAAACTGGTGCTAAGGATCAGAAAATTTTAGTGTTCGATCTTGGTGGCGGTACGCTTGACGTGACTATCATGGATTTTGGTGAAGTCGACGGCCAAGCTACTTTTGAGGTGCTCTCTACTAGTGGAGATACCGCACTTGGTGGTAAAGATATGGACGCTAGCTTAATTGATCATATTGTAAAAACTTTCAAAGATGAAAGTGGTGTTGATTTAAGTAGTGATAAAATGGCAATGAATCGTGTTCGCGAAACAGCGGAAAAAGCTAAAATTGAGTTGTCTACAACTTTAGAAACTGAATTGAACTTACCTTTCATTACGGCAGATAGCTCCGGTCCAAAACATTTGCAAATGAAGTTGACTCGCGCAAAATTGGAAGACTTGGTCAAACCAATTGTCGAGCGTATGCGTACGCCAGTACAGCAAGCTTTATCTGATGCAAAACTAACACCGCAACAAATTGAAAAAATTATTATGGTTGGTGGTCCAACTCGCATGCCTATAGTCACTAAGTTTGTTGAAGACTACGTTGGTAAGCAAATTGAGCGCGGTGTGGATCCAATGGAGGCTGTGGCTAAAGGTGCTGCTATTCAAGCTGGAGTTCTTTCTGGTGACGTTGCTGGTAAAGAAATTTTATTGCTCGACGTGACGCCTTTGACCTTAGGCTTAGAGACTTTAGGTGGCGTGCGCACTCCAATTATTGACCGTAATACTACAGTGCCAACTTCAAAGAGCCAAGTTTTTTCTACAGCCGCTGACAATCAAACTTCAGTAGAGATTCATGTCCTCCAAGGGGAGCGCGAATTTGCTAACGACAACAAAGACTTGGGACGTTTTATTCTCGATGGTCTTCCTCCAGCGCCTCGCGGGATTCCCCAAGTTGAAGTCACGTTTGATATAGACGCCAGTGGGATTTTAACAGTTAAAGCAAAAGATAAAGCTAGCGGTAAAGAACAGCATATTACTATTCAAGGTTCAGCTAGTTTGAATAAAGAGGAAGTTGAGAGAATGAAAAAAGAAGCTGAAAGCCATGCTGAAGAAGACAGAAAGCGTCGCGAAACCGTGGATATGAGAAACCAAGCCGACACACTTTTGGCTGTCTCAGAAAAGACCCTAAAAGATGCTGGTGACAAAGCTAAGGCAGAAGACAAAGCCGAAGTGGAAAGCAAAGTAGCAAGTTTAAAAGAAGTGAAAGATAAAGACGATGTAGACGCTATTCGTAAAGCTGTGGACGAATTATCCGCTGCTATTCAAAAAGTTGGCGCGGCTATGTACGAATCTTCTGCTGAAGCGACAGCGAACAAGGCAACAGAAACAACTGGAGATGCAGCTGGTGCAGACAAAGGACCTGTGGACGCAGAATTTAAAGAAGTTAAAGAAGAAAGTTCAGAACAAACACCTAAGGATGAAGTTAAATAAATGAAAGGGCGACCACGTTGCTGTACGTGGCCGCCCAGTTAGCTCTTTGAGACCTTGCTTTGAGATCTCATATAGATAAGGATCGCCTCCTTTAGACCGCGTTCGGAGAGATGGTTCGAACGTGCGCGATACCGACCGTGGTCGCAATCATAAGGTGTCCTCCTGTTTGGAGCCGGCGCAAGGCTCGGCTGAGTGTGGTGGTTGATGCAACGGGGCAATCTTCTCCCGTGGTCGCATCTGTGGGTCGAGACCGAAGAATCTTCGGCTCAACCGCTTGAATTGCTTCGCAACCGAGGCGTACATAATGGCTTTCACCTCGACTCGGATTTACTAATTAAAGTATATCATAGTAGTTATTAATTAATAAAAAATCTAAAAATATATGGAAAACAATCAACCTTCCTCAAATGGCGGGCAACAACAGGGACAACAAATCCAAGTTAAAGCAACAGATGCAGTTTTGGCAGGACTTTACGCCAACATGCTTCAAGTTTCTCATACTAAGGAAGAATTTGTGTTAGACTTTATGAACTTGTTTCCTCCAACTGGCATCCTTGGAAGCCGTGTTATTGTTAGTCCTGCGCACATGAAGCGCATCATGTTAGCTTTGGAAGATAACTTGAAAAAATACGAAGAACAGTTTGGAAAAATTGAAGCCGGGCAAAATCCGCAACAAAGTTACGGTTTCAGAACAGAGTAATTTTCAGTAGTCCTAAGTACTAAGTACTTAGTACTCAGTACTACAAAATATGGCAAAAGATTTTTATGAAATACTTGGAGTAAACAAGTCTGCTAACGCAGATGAGATTAAACGCGCCTACAGAAAAAAGGCTCATGAGTATCATCCAGACAAAGGCGTGGGCAATGAAGAAAAGTTTAAAGAAGTTAATGAAGCGTATCAAGTTTTATCGAGCAGTGACAAGCGCTCACAGTACGATCAGTTTGGCCAGACCTATGAGCAGGCACAGCGAAACGGGGGAGCTGGTCCCGGTGGTTTTGGTGGTAATCCTTTCGGTGAAGGTTATGATTTTTCAGGTTTTGGCCAAGGTGGTAATGTAAAATTCGACTTAGGAGATATTTTTGGTGATATTTTTGGGGGTCGGCAAGAACGTCAGAGCCGTCGCACTCGTGGTGTAGATTTAGAAATGCCTGTAACAATTAGTTTTCAAGAGGCTGTATTTGGCATAGAAAAAGAATTGCAGTTAGAGAAAAAAGACACTTGTCCGACTTGCAAAGGAAATGGGGCAGAAGTTGGCACTAAAATAGTGACGTGTTCAAAGTGTCATGGTCAAGGTCAAATTATTACAATGCGCCGCACTATTTTTGGGCAAATGCAATCTGCAACTACTTGTGATAAGTGTGATGGTGACGGAAAGATTCCAGAAGTCCCCTGTAAGCAATGTAGTGGCGCTGGGATTTTGCGTCAAAGTAAAACTTTGCAAGTTAAAATTCCCGCGGGGATAGATAATGGCCAACGCATTCGAATTTCCAAAGAAGGGGAGATTGGTTATAAAGGTAGTAACCCTGGAGATTTGTATTTAAATATAAAAGTAAAACCACATGCCGAATTTAAGCGCTCAGGACAAGACTTACTTAAAGATTTGCCAGTGAGTTTTACCCAAGCCGCTTTAGGTGCAAAAATTAATTTTTCAACACTTGATGGAGATATTGAGTTAAAAGTTCCCACTGGAACTCAGTCCGGAACTGTTTTAAAAGTTTCTGGAAAAGGTGCACCTTTTATTAACAGTGGTAAGCGAGGCGATTTGCTAATTACAATTCGGGTTGTAGTCCCTGGAAAGCTGTCGAAAAAAGAAACAGATCTTCTAAAAGAGCTGGCAAAAGCCAGAGGGGAAACAGTGGAAGTTGATAAAGGATTTTGGGATAGCATTAAAGGAAGTTTTAATTAAATCTGAAACTGTCCCGATGTACATCGGGGCAGTTTTTTTGACCCAGAAACTGTGGCGTGGTAGAGTAATAAGCTTGAGTCCAACTTTGTTTGGACCTGGCTACCACTAAAAGGAGGCGTTTACGCCATGAAAAAGTCCTGGGCCATTAGGTTCTGGTTGATTCTTCGCTCGATATGCAATATCTGGCGGGGTCAGGTGATGGTGGTCGTTGGCGCCTACTGGGGCGACGAAGGTAAAGGAAAAGTGGTTGATGGAATCGGCCGCTTGTACGATATCATTGTCCGTTTCGGTGGTGGAGCCAATGCAGGCCACACGGTGTTTACTCCAGACGGGCGCAAGGTTGTGTGCCATCTGATTCCTTGCGGTGTTGCTTGGGGCAAGACCTGTGTGATTGGCCGAGGTGTGCTCTTCTCGTTGAGTTCATTTCTGAAAGAGTACCTTGAGATCGCAATGGTTCTTGGCGGTGTCATGCCTGTGATTTACATTGACACGGGCTGCACGTTGTTCACTCCGTATCATCGGTTGTTCGAATTTTGGGGAGAGACTCTCCGGAATGGCAAAATTGGAACAACTGGTCGCGCGATCGGAGCATTGGCAGCTTTTGACAAACTTCGGTATGGGCCAAAGGTTGGAGATCTGTTTTCTCCAGCTAGGCTTGAAGAGAGGGTTACAGAACTCTACTCCTTGCTTTTACCGATTTTTGAAGAAATGTTGGACAGAAAGGAGAAGGGCGACGCAGACTTCAAGGATGTAGTCATCCCAACTCCACAGGAGGTGGTCGCACAACTTCTTTTGGAGGCGCAAAATCTTCCGAAGGACTGCGTCATCGACACGCGAAGTTTTTTGCTCAAGCAGATTGCTTTGGGCAAAAAGATTCTTCTCGAAGGCGCACAGGCTGCAGGGCTCGACAGCAAGTGGGGAACTTGGCCTTTTGTTTCAGCTGGCGACTCTGTCGCCGCGGGAGCTTCTTTGGGTACTGGCCTGCCAATGTACTTGATCACTAGGATTATGATGGTTGGCAAGGCTTTGCCTTCGCGCGTTGGTCGTGGTCCCTTTCCTTCAGAGATGTGGGATAGAGACCTCATTGCTGATTTTGGTGAAGAACACATGTACCTGTTTTCGCCAGGGAAACGAAGAGACGGTTTCCTCGCTGATCTGCGAGAACAGATAAACATGGGCGGCAACAATGAGGTGCATGCCAAGTATTTTGGAGTGCTGGGCCTTGAGCTTGGCGCCAGTACCAGTCGTGTTCGGAGCCTTGGCTTCAGCGATTTGCCTTGGTTGCGTTACTCGGCTGAGGTAAATGGCGCCACCGAGATGGCTCTGACCCGTCTGGACATGCTGTCTGGAATTGACTCAATTCAGGTCGCGGTCGCTTACAAATACGAGGGGGAGATTTTTCCTCCGGGGCAAATGCCAGTCTCGGCTTTCGACTTGGATCAGGTCGAGCCGGTTTACGAAGATTGGCCGTGCTGGAAGGAGGATATTTCTGGAGTGAGCAAGTGGCGTGACTTGCCGCGCGAAGCTAGGGTCTTCATCAAGCGGATGGAAGCTGCGGTCGGCGTGCCCATTACCGTGATTGGGACGGGGCGTGGTCGCGAAGCTCTCATTCGAAGGTAGGTTGGTTTTCTTGGGGTTTCCTGCGTGCAGTCGTGCCCGCAGGAAACCCCTTCTTTCTTTTTAAGTCATAGAATTAAAGTTTTATGGTATAATAGAAAAAAGAGATAATCTATAGAAACAAAAATGGATCAGATAGAAATTGTTAGAAAGTTAATCAATCAATTCAACTGGCATACGCCAAGTTGGGATTTGTTCATTGTTTTAGCGTGGCTTGTGGTTAGCGTTATTTATGCTTTTGCTTCTGGACGCGGCAGAATTTTGACAGTGCTAATGAGTCTTTGTATGGCTAAACTTGTCGTTATTGAGGCACCATTTTTAAGCACTGAAGTTGCTCAACGTTTTAATATTGGTGTGGCATCTCTTCAACAGTTGGTGACTTTTTCTGGACTATTTTTATTATTTTTTGTTTTCTTGGGACGATATGTGTTTAAAACCGCAGCAGATGGTAAACAAATTTCTGGAATGGTCTTTAGTTTAGTTTTTTCTTTCTTACAAGTTGGACTTTTGATAAATACAATTTTAACTTTACTTCCAAAAAATATCCAGGCTAATTTTACGCAGTTAATTCAGTTTGCCTTTATCAAGGATCCGGCAAGCTTTGTTTGGTTAGTCTTACCCATAGGGTTTTTAATAGTTTTGGGTCGTCTTGTGTCCGACAGAGCAGAGGTATAAAAATAGTACTTGGTACTGAGTACTTAGTACTTAGGAACTGCATTCTTGTTAGCAAGGCTCCATAGCATTTTTTGAATAGAATTTAATCGTAAGAGTATCTGATTGATTGAAATATTTGGATACTCTTTTTGTATAATTAGTAGTTGAGTTTCAAGCTCATATGCTGACCCTAAGGAAATATTTAAAAATCTAATTAATTCAGGCTTGGTGTGTCTTCCAAATCCTTCTGATATATTCGAAGGTATGGATATTGCGGCTCTTAGTATCTGGGAAATTAAAATAAACTGCTCAGAGCTAGGTAATTGCTTAGCTATTTTATACATGTCAGAGGTTAATTGCATCGATTGTTGCCAAACAATCAAATCCTTGTGGTTGCTAATTGCCATATGCGTTTTTCTCAGTACCCAGTACTAAGTACTAAGTACTCCTTTTTTATTATGGCAAAGTGCACTTTGCCATAATAAAAAAGGTCATTAAACCTTTTGGGTGATGCCATCACTATCTTGTGATTGAAATTTATAGCCTCTGGCAGGTATGGTGTGAATGAGTTTTTGTTTTGGACGTTTGCCTAGCTTGCGTCTTAAATTTAAAATGTGTGTTTCGATGGTGTTAGAAAACATATCAGCGTGAATGTCCCAAACGTGCTCCATTATCATTCCGCGGCTTAGTACCATGCCTTGATTTTTCATGAGGTACTCAAGAAGCTCAAACTCTTTACGTGTGAGATAGATTTCCTTGTCGCCTCGCTTGACTATATGTTTATGAATGTCTAAGTAGAGGTCTCCGGCATTTAGTACTGAACTTTCAATTTCTCTGGGGCGCCGAAGGATGGCCCGAAGTCTCGCTAGGAGCTCTTCAAACAAAATTGGCTTATGCATGTAGTCATCTGCCCCACTATTTAAGTGCTCGACTTTATTCTGAATATCTGGATGGTGGGACAGAATTAGTATTGGTGCATGCCTTTTTCTTTGCCTGAGCTCTAGGCATATCTCTCGACCTGATTTTTGCGGTAAATCGCTGGCAATAATGAGTGCATCGTAGTCATTGGTGCGGGCTAAGAAAGACCCACGTTCCCCGTCCGGGCTCGTGTCAACAGTAAAGCACTCTTTAGTAAAACTATTTTTTAAAAACTCTCGTAGCTCGTGCTCACTCTCAATAATGAGGATTCGCATATAGCTGGATTAATAATAAAAAATAAAAAATCAAGGTAGATAAGCCTGATTTTTAAGATTTTTGTATTTATTTTTCCCCTAGCGCCTCCAATATAGCACACCCTGAAAACTTTGCAAGTGGCACTAAATTTTTTTAAAAAAGTCTTTATCTTTTCTTTATCTACTTTGTGCTAAACTTACTTCCCCCCTAATTTTAAAAGGCTTTTTGTGTCATTCCAGAAGCCACGAGTCATCGAGGGCTATGTGGAATCCATGGTTCTGGATCCCGGATCAAGTCCGGGATGACAAGAAAATAAAGTTTTGGCCAAAGGTTCGTTAGCTACTCCAGCGGGCAAAGATTCCTGTGGAAATAAGCCGTTTGTCTTGTTGGGTTAGGCAGAGTTCGCCACATTCAATTTGGCCGTGGCGATTTTGGAAGATGTCTTCTGTTAAATTATTTAGGGCTATAGCAGAGGAGTTTGTGGCGTAGCCGTTAACTAGTACAAACTTTGCTGTAGGGGAGAGAATTTTGTTACAAAGTTCAAGAAGGTATGGAAGGTCTTGATTAAATTTCCATGTTTTTCCTGTTGGGGAGTGACCAAAAGCAGGAGGGTCCATAATAATTCCGTCGTATTGTGCTCCACGCTTTATTTCACGTGTGACAAATTTTATTGCATCATCAAGAATCCAGCGAATAGAATCAGCAGGAATTTTATTTAACACTTGATTTTCTTTTGCCCAACCAATACTTGGTTTGCTTGCATCAACATGGGTAACAAAGCAACCCATTTTTGCTAAGGCAATGGATGCTCCACCGGTGTAAGCAAACAGGTTTAAAATTTTTGGTTTGCCACCATCACTTGGCGTAAAATTTTTAACTTGATCCGTCAGCCATTTCCAGTTGGCAGCTTGTTCTGCAAAAATTCCAGTATGTTTAAAAGGGGTGAGCCGAGCAAGGAGTGTAATGTCTCCAAAGTTGACTTCCCACGGTTCATTGATGGGATTATTTTTTATCCAGGTTCCTGCTTCTCCTTTGCCTTCAAAAATTGCATCTGCTTTATCCCAGACCTCATCACTCAGGTGACGTTGCCAGATTATTTGGGGGTCAGGACGTTGCAGGACATACTCGCCCCATTTTTCAAGGCGAAAACCATCTCCGGTGTCGAGAAGTTCATAATCTTTTATGGTACTCAATGATTTTGATAACATGTAGCTATTATAGCAGTAGTTGGTGTTTTTATAGAGACCTTGAAAAATATCAGTAAATATTGTAGAATAACAAAGAATTCTCTAATTGGGTCGGTAGCTCAGTCGGTAGAGCAGTGGCCTTTTAAGCCATTTGTCGTGGGTT
>CAZTXY010000004.1:0-63602 GCA_964617815.1 uncultured Candidatus Saccharibacteria bacterium
CCATGCTCCTGGATCCCAGATCAAGTCTGGGATGACACAAGAGTCGTTGATTGATCCTTTTGTTGAAGCAACAAGAATAGCCCAAGAGATCAAACAGCGCATTAAGCTTGAAGTGGGGGATTATTTGAGTTGTAGTGTTGGTATAGCTTCAAATAAACTCCTTGCAAAAATTGCATCAGATATGAAAAAGCCAGACGGTCTTGTGGTAGTGCGGCCAGAAGAAAAATATAAATTGTACGATCAGCTTGCCTTGATAGATATTCCAGGTATTGGTTTTCGCATGGAGAGAAATTTAAACAAACTTGGGATTTATTCACTTAAAGATTTACGCAATTATCCAAAAACTAGGTTGATAGCTCAGTTTGGAATTCCCGGACACCATTTGTATCAAATGGGACAACTAGAGGGAAGTTGGAAAGAAAATTTTACTGATGAACCGCTAAAGTCCATTGGTCATATGTATACTGTGACTAAAGAATATCGCAGGGCTTCGACTTTTGAGCCCCTGCTTTATAAACTTTCAGAAATGGTCGCTACGAGACTTCGGGTCAATAAGCTTTCCGGTAACGTGCTATCTGTCCATATGCATGATGAGAAGCGTAACTGTGCAGGAGCCTCGAGGCGCTTGAGCTATCAGCTTTCGGATGGACGGGATATTTTTTTAGAAAGTCGGGCAATTTTTCGCAAGGGTGTGCAAGGTTTGAAAAATTTTGAAGTTTATTTAATTGGTGTCACTGTGGCAGCACTTACTCCCGAGGTGGATCAGCCAAGTCTATTTGTTTCTGAAAATAATAAATTAGCAGTTAAAGCACTAGATAAAATAAATGAAAAGTACGGGGATTTTACGATAGCACGAGTACCAGCGTTTCAAGCGCGGGATATTATTCGCGATTCTGTTGGTTTTGGGCGAATGAAAGAGTTTAAACCAACACCAGCCCGCACAAATTTTGGTCATTAAATGAAAGGCGGGACTCGAAGTTTCGAGTCCCGCTTAGGTCTGCCTGTGCAGATACTGTTGTCGTTGCCCCAGCTTCCAGCGGTACCATGGTGTGGTTCCGTTGGGGTCGAGGCGAACATCAAGTTGCTGAACAATTCGTTTGACCAGGGCGAATCTTGAAAGCCTCTGCGAACTTGGCACAATTGTGACCATGGGGACTGCTCTGTAGTCACAAACCATTTTGTGCAAATGGTATTGCAACAGAAAGCTCATGATACTACCATGCCATTTTTCGGTGCAGATCACGTGCTCGCAATCTGGCGGAAAAATGCCGGCATGCTCCATCATATCGAGACCCATGGGGACATTCTCGCGTGAAGTCAGCGACCGACTCTCAACCATAATCTTTCGGTTATAGTGGGAGTGGAGCTCTGGGAAATTTTGATAGATGTACTCTTCCATCATTTCCGTAACTCGCTTTTGTTTGCCCCACAAGTGAACGTCTCCAACAAGAATGATCGTGCTAATTTGCCGGTACTTCAGAGTACTGATAAACCGCATGCCCGCTTCTATGTTGGCGATTGTATCTGTCTCCAGCTTGTCCACGCGTGTGGACAGGCAAGGTATCCACACTGCGTAATGCATTTTCACCCCCGTGAAGTTTTCGAACTCGAACTTGCTATAGTAACACATTTTTTTGCTTTGGTCAACCCATTTGTGTATACTCAGTGCATGGACGTTTTAGCACACACACTTTGGACAAACGCTTTGTTTCATTTGAAATATCACCAGGAAAGAAAACAGCGCTATATTGCCGCCGCCTTTGGTGTTGTCCCAGACCTAATTGGTTTTGTTCCAGTGACTGTTTACGCTTTGTGGAATCGGTTGGTCTTTGACCCTTCTACTTATCAAACCTATAACCACTGGACATTTACCTATGCCACAGAGGCTTACAACTATACTCATAGTTTAGTAATTGCTGTGGCCGCAATTTTGCTTGTGAGGGCCTTTCGTAAAGGCAAACTTTACTGGCCAATGCTGGGTTGGGTTCTTCATATCGTTATAGATTTCTTTACTCACCCGGATTTTTATCAAACCCCAATTTTCTTTCCTATTTCTAACTATCAAAACACTCACGGTATTTCCTGGGCTCACCCCGTGTTTATGGTGGTAAATTATAGTTTAATGGTAATTACATATATCATAATTTTTAAATATCGAGATAAACGAAAAATAGATGCAAAATAAATCCTTTTTTGTGATTGCGCATAATATCCGTTCGATCCTCAATGTAGGGTCGATTTTTAGGACAGCAGATGCATTTGGGGTGACTAAGCTGTATCTGACAGGCTACACAGGCACGCCAAAGCATCCCAAGCTTTCAAAAACTGCTCTTGGAGCTGAGAATTTTGTTGCTTGGGAATACAACTTGTCTGCCAAGCGAGTTATTAGTAAATTGCGCAGGGATTATCCTGGGATTATTATTTTAGCTTTGGAAAACAACATCAAAGGCCGAAAGCCTTTGGTTATGACAAAATATAAATCAAAATTTCCCGTGGCTTTATTATTAGGCGAGGAAACTAAAGGAATTCCAAAACCTTTGCTGAAAGAATGCGACCAGTTACTAGAAATCCCGATGCATGGCCAAAAAGAAAGTTTAAATGTCTCCGTGGCTTTTGGCATTGCCGCCTACGTCATCTCATCATGATGGTCACCTTCATGACGGATTTGGCAAAATAAGGAAAACTTAGTGTAATACAGACTCAAAACCAACAAAGTTTGGTTTTTGTTTTTATTCTGTGGATAGCTTTTTCTAACAAGAGGCAAGCATGCCTAATTCCCTTATGGTTATTAGGTTTTATTATATTTTACAAGCTTTGACCAATGGGGGACGGTGGGATATAATTACTTTGTAGTGGCAGAAAGTGGATAAAAGTGGGGAGAAGTGGTAGATTCAGTGGATAACTACTTTAGTAGCTAGTTTCTAGAAACTAGTCACTAGCGACTAGGAACTAGATTATGTTTATTGGCGAATACAGTGCAACAATTGATGACAAAGGCCGCATCGCCATCCCTGTTAAGTTTCGCAGCCAGCTGAAAAGCAAAGTTGTGATAACTAAGGGCTTAGATAACTCTCTTTTTTTGTTAACGGTTGACGAATGGAAAAAGCTTGCTGAAAAATGGGCTAGTCTCCCAATTTCTACTGCCAATGCGCGAGCTTTTTCCCGCCACATGCTTGCAGGGGCCATGGATTGCGACATAGATAAACAGGGTCGGGTAATTGTGCCAGGGTACCTCAAAGAGTTTGCCAAGATTGGGAAGAAGTTGATTTTTGCTGGACTCTATAACCGTATAGAAATTTGGAGCGAAGAGTTGTGGGTTAAATACAAGGCGCAGACTGAGAAAGAAAGCAACGCCATAGCAGAACAGTTAGGAAGCTTGGGAGTTTAAATGCTACTGTCATTCTGAGTGAAACGAAGAATCTCTTGGGTTGGCAGTTTAGATCCTTCACTTCGTTCAGGATGACAGATCCACATATGTATAGCCATATCCCAGTTCTTTTACAAGAAGTTTTAGAATATTTAGATCCTAAATCAGGACAAAATTTTGTTGATGGCACACTTGGCGGTGGGGGATACACTAAAGCGATTTTGGAAAAAATTTCTCCAGACGGCAAAGTCTTAGCTATAGACCTTGACCAAGCCGCAATAGACGAAGCTAGGAACAAGTCACTAGGAACTAGCAACTTAGTTCTTGTCCACGGTAATTTCAGAGATATTGATCAAATGGTTACTACACATAAGTTTGGCAACATCTCTGGAATTGTCGCGGATATTGGGTTGAGTAGTTTTCAACTAGACGGATCTGGAAGGGGAATTAGTTTTCAGAAGCAAGAACCTTTAGATATGCGCTTTGACTTGTCTGACAACAGCACGGATGCAAAGTTTATTGTCAATAATTGGGAACAAGCACAGTTAACTGAAGTCTTCCGAAAGTATGGAGAAGAAAAATATGCAAGTCAGATTGCTCGAAAAATTGTTCAGCACAGGCAGTTAAAGCTACTTCACTATACGACTGATTTGGTTGCCATAATTCAAGAAGCGCTTCCAGCACCAGAAAAACATCGGTTTGCAGACAGCGCTAGGCGGATCTTTCAAGCCTTAAGGATTACCGTTAATCATGAGTTAGAGAACTTAGAAACCTTTTTGCCTAAAGCTTTTGATCTCTTAGCAGAAGGCGGTAAGCTGGCCATTGTGAGCTTTCATTCCCTAGAAGACCGGATTGTTAAAGAATATTTCTTGTCCTTAGCACGTGGCTGCATTTGCCCCATAGATTTTCCACAGTGTATTTGTGGCCAAACTCCAAAGGGAAAAATATTAACAAAAAAGCCAATTACTGCAAAGACAGAAGAGTTAGACAAAAATCCAAGAAGTAAACCGGCCAAACTTCGCGTTATCGAAAAAGTATAAAAAAATAAAAAAAGTAAATTAAAATAAAAGAATGACAAAATTACTTGCACTTTTTAACCCGTTTAGCTCCGTTGGTTCTTTTTCAACCTCCAATTCAGCTGTTGTTAGAACAAAAGGTTATTCTCGGCCACAACACACAAGCTTATATTCTGCACCAGTTGCAAGAAAAAAAAGCGCGCTTGGTTTGAAAGCTTCTAGTCTTCAACAGGTAGGAGCTGGCTATTTTTTATTTAGTCTTTGCGTTGTATTGCTTGTTGTTCATTTTTTTGGAGTGAATCAGTACGCTGCTAAAGGTTATGAAATTAAGTCTGTGCAGTCAAAAATTACCGCACTTAATGAAGACAATAAAAAATTAGTTTTGCGTACCGCAGAAGTTGGTTCTTTGTTGGAAGTTCATAACAGTTTGGTTAGCGGAGACTTTATTCCAGTTTCAAATGCTGAATTTTTACAAGTAAACCAATTAAGCCTATCCTCACGCAATTAACTATTTAACATGAGCCCTCAAGTCTTAAAAGCTTTGCTACATAAGCGAATGGTCTGGGTGGCTGTTTTTTTATTTGTAGGATTTTTACTAATTGCCGCTAGACTTGTGGTACTGCAGGCCATTGCGAGTAAACATTATAAAATTCAAGCAGAAGGTCAGTCTACGCTGGTAAAAAAACTTACCCCTTCGCGAGGGGAGATTAAAATTAGTGATAAATTTGCAGGAGAGCCTTATACAGTTGCTACAACCATAGACAAACCCCTTGTTTACGTTGTTCCAGCTTCTGTTCTGGATAAACTTGAAACTGCCGAAGAACTAGCAAAACTGCTTAGCTTAGAAAGCAGTGAAATTTTACCAAAGCTTTCCGACGACACCAGAAAGTATGTTGTGTTAAAAAAACAGCTTACTGAAGACGAAGTTAAAAAAATTGAGGAAGCCAAGCTTCCAGGAATTGCTTTTGACGCAGAAATTAGTCGGTTCTACCCTGAGCGGGATTTCTTGAGTAGCGTGCTTGGTTATGTGGGCTACAAAGAAAATGACAAAGTTGGTCTATATGGATTAGAAAAATATTTTGAAACAGAACTTAAAGGTACTTCTGGAAATTTGGCTCAAGAAAAGGATGCTGGTGGAGCTTGGATCTTTGGCACCAAGCGCGATTTAATCCCAGCAGTTGATGGCGATAATTTAATTTTAACAATAGATAAAAGCATTCAGCTTAAAGTTGAAGAAGTGCTTAAGAAAACTGTCGAAAAACATCAAGCCGACGGTGGCAGTATTATTGTTATGGATCCTAAAACAGGGGCAATTTTGGCAATGGCTAGTAATCCTAGTTTTGATCCAAATGAATATACCAAAACAAAAGATTTAGCAAATTTTAATAATATAAATACTACTGGTAACTACGAATCAGGTTCAGTTTTTAAAGCCTTTACGATGGCGGCGGCCATTGACAGTGGGGCTGTTACTCCAGACACCACTTATGTAGACGAAGGGAAAATTGAAATTGACGGCTATACGTTGAAAAACTCAGACGGTAAAGCAAATGGTCAACAAACCATGACTCAGGTTTTGGAAAAATCACTTAATACTGGAGTTGTTTTTGCAAAAGAGAAAATCGGGAACAGTGAATTTTTGCGTTATATTAAGAAATTTGGATTTGGTGAGAAAACAGGAATTGAGTTACCAGAAACCGCAGGAAACTTAAGTAATCTTTCTGGGAAAGTCAAAGTAAATTTTCACACTGCAAGTTATGGTCAAGGAATTAGTGTGACGCCAGTGCAGTTGGTTCAAGCTTATGGAGCTTTGGCAAACGGCGGTAAAATGATGAAACCATTTATTGTGCGGACTAGGCTGACAGCGGACGGTAAAACTATTAATACAGAGCCGCATGAAGTGCGAGCAGTTATTTCGCCTAAAACGGCAGTATTAATTTCGGCGATGCTTGTTAATGTTGTAGAAAATGGTCATGGACAAAAAGCTAAAGTGGCTGGTTACGATCATGAGATAGCTGGCAAGACTGGTACGGCTCAAGTTTCTAAAACCACTGGCGCGGGATATCAGGAGGGAGTTAACATTGGGTCATTTGCTGGTTATGGTCCAGTGCAGGATCCACGGTTTGTAATGGTGGTGAGGGTTAACCATCCACGCACTGTCCAATTTGCAGAAAGTACAGCCACGCCAGCTTTTGGGGAAATTGCGCAGTTTATTTTAAATTATTATAATATTCCACCGCATAAGTAAGGGTCATTAATCATGTATCATGAAGCATGAATAAAAAACTCGCGATCAGAATCGCGAGGCTTTATTTTTATCCGTGTCATTCCAGAAGCCACGAAGGGCTATGTGGAATCTATAATTATGACCTGTGGCTACGTCCCCAGTGGATTTTATTCCAAGCGCGTTCGTGTATGAAGTATATGACAGTGCTAACAAGGCTAGTAATACTAATAAACCCAAGTGTAAGGTCGAGTCTTCCGGTATACAGCCAAAGAATAAGTCCATTTGAAGTAATAATCAGCAGGCGATAGGTCACAGTCTTTGCCCACGACCGCTTGTGGTGTTCATAGTACAAGTTCATGTTTATAGTATAACACTAATAATTAAGGGCTTTTCAAATCGCTCGAAATATTGTACAATAAGCAAGTAATTATTAGTGTTTTGTCACTGTCATCCTGATCCGCCAACCGGCCGACGAAGGATCTCACACGATGATCTATTATTTTGGGGTGTAGCCAAGTGGTAAGGCAGGGGCCTTTGAAGCCCCCATTCGTAGGTTCGAACCCTACCACCCCAGCCAAATAAATCGCTCAAAAGGCGATTTTTTGTTATTCTTATAGGGTTGTGAGTAGCTAAAATTTATTTGAGAGATTGTAGGATTGGATATTAAATACTATGGATAATTTTCGGAATGCTGTTAAGGCATTTATAGTAAAAAATGGTGAGGTATTGCTTATACGTCGTCGCAGTAATGACGTACATAAACCCGGCCAGTGGGATATTCCCGGTGGTCGTCTTGGACTTGGTGAAGATCCAATTGTTGGTTTGAAACGCGAAGTTCAAGAAGAAGTCGGTATAAATGTAGGTATAGAAATGCCAATTGATATTCACCATTTTATTCGCGATGATGGCCAAAAAATTACCATGATTATATTTTGGTGTATTCCTTTAAGTACAGATATTGTGTTATCCGAAGAGCACCAAGAGTATAAATGGGTTTCATTAGAAAGCGCTGACCAGTTTCCTCAATGGATGACAACGATAAGGGAAAATTTTTTGAAGCACGGCCTAAATAAACTTTAAATGTAATTAATGATGGATTTAAAAAGTACTTATAATAAAATAGCTCAGGATTGGTTTACCGATCATGATAGTAGTACTCAAGCAACCCCGAGCATAGACAAATTCGCATCTTGTTTGAAAGAAGGAAGTACTGTTTTAGACGTTGGCTGTGGTCCTGGATTAAAAGCAAAGTATTTAAATAGTTTAGGATTTAAAATTACGGGAATAGATTTTTCTGAGGAGATGATTGCTATTGCTAAGAAAAATTCGCCGTCTTCTGACTTTGAAGTTAAAGATATTACAAAGCCACTGGGGTTTACTGAAAAATTTGATGGTGTTTTCGCTCATGCTGTTTTGCTTCATATTCCAAAGAAGCAGATCAAAGCTGTTTTGCAAAATTTAGCAGAAGTTCTGAATTCAGGTGGATATTTATATGTCTCGGTAAAAGAATTGCAGGCGGGAAAGCCCGAGGAAGAAATCGTCACAGAATCTGATTATGGCTATGAGTACGAACGGTTTTTTAGCTATTTCACTTTGCCGGAAATAAAAGAATATTTGGAAGACTCAAATTTTACTGTACTTTTTGAAACTCTCAACAATAGCAGAAATGCAAGCTGGGTTAAAGTAATCGCCCAAAAAAATAAAATCGCCGAATAGGCGATTTTTTGATATGCTGTATTTATGACTGAAAAAAATCTTAATCCTGAATTGAAAAAAAGGCAAATAATGCTTTCTGAGGCTGTGACTGAAGATGCTCCTAAAATTGCAGAATTGCGTAAAATTACTTGGCTTGATACTTATGTTGGTGGAAGAAATAATATAACCAAAGAAGATATTCAAGCTAAGGATTTTGACAGTCCTGAAAAAATCGAAAAGATCGAGCATTTTATTAATGACGTATCTGGGAAAACTAAAACATGGGTAGCTAAAGAGGGTGATAAGGTAGTTGGCTATTGCGCATCGTCTAAAGATGGACAGTATGAAATTCGCGCTATATATGTTCTTCCAGACTATCAGGGTCTGGGAGCGGGCAAAAATTTAATGCAGGAAGCGATGCAATGGCTTGGTGGTGACAAAGATATTCACCTGTATGTTGCAGATTATAATTTAGATACGATTGAGTTTTATAAAAGTTTAGGATTTGTTGTGACCGATGGTAAGGTTCCAGAAGGATACGCGGTTAATGGAAAAGATATACCGTTAGTTAAAATGACTAAATTTAATAACAGCGATAAATCAAATCAATAATTATGGATTGTCCGTTTTGTAGATATTATAAAGAAAGAAGCACTGTGATTCGCGAAAGCGAGAATACTTTTACTGTGCTTAGTAGCCCGAGGCTTATGGAAGGGCATTTGTTAGTAATTCCCAAAAAACATATTGAAAAATTTAGTGAATTAGAGATTGAGATAAGACATGAGTTGTTAGAAGAAGCAATTAAACTTGAGGAAATAGTTTTAAAAGAGCTGGCTGGTGGTTGTGATATTACCCAACATTACCGCCCGTTTGTCCCGCCGAGCAAATATAAAGTTAATCATTTACATATTCATGTAAGGCCAAGAACCCTAAGTGATGAGCTTTACGAAAAAGTTCAGAAATATGAAAGTGATGTGTTTACAGAGGTAAACCAAGAAGAATTTGAAAAGTATAAAAAAATATTTAGCTAGAATTTTAAGAATTTATATCTAAACAAAAGCTCCCACCGTGCGGGTACAGGGGGAGCTGAGGGGCGCTAGAAGCGCGGGTCATTTTTCGGTGTTGAGGCTTTCATTCTTGTAGAGCTTGTAAGCCACAAACATGACGGCGACGACGCCGAGTGTCATCAACCCGGGAACGTGTGCTCTGTCGATTGGGTCAATGATGAGCGACACATCATGGATGAGTGCGACCACTAACGATATGAGTAGCACGATTGCTATCCGAACGTTGGTGCGCTTGTCTGCTCGCGACTCTCTGGTGTTCACTTCTTGCATCTGTCCTCCTGAACTAAGCCAAAAAATTATACTCTTTATATGGGTTTTGTCAATGTTTCGGCTAAATGAATCGCAGGCGAGGCCAATATTTGCTATTATTAGGACACCTTTATTATTAGTGTTCTATTTTTTATATGTCACAATCAACGCACGACGATCACACGCAAACCACGCTTCGCATAGAGTTATTTAGCGATGCAGTTATTGCTATTATTGTTACCCTTCTTATTTTAGAAATTAAGATTCCAGAACTGCATGAGTTGAGTAATGCCGCTGTAAGGGAGTCTTTGGTTCACCTTATTCCAAAGTTTATTGGTTTTGTTGTTAGCTTTGTAACCATTTGTATTGTTTGGGTAAATCACCACCATTTTTTTCATTCTGTGAGTCGCTCAGACCGAAGCTTGCTTTGGTATAACAATCATCTCTTGTTTTGGCTAGCCGTTATCCCATTTGTCACAGGTTTTATTGGTGAGTATCCAACCCAGCCACTGGTTATTGCTTTGTACGGTTTTGTTTTAATGATGGCCATATTTGCCTTTAGGTTAATGGTCAGGCATGCCTTTTTTAAGGGCAGACTTATTCATAGTCATGTCGACGAAGCAGCTCGAAAAAACGAATACCGTCGTTCACTATTCGGGATAATTTTATATGGGATTTCTGTGGCGGCGGCCTTTATCCACCCCTATATTTCCCTTGCTATTTTTATTTTAGTTCCCGTCTATTATTTTTTGCCCCGCTCGGTGCTTGGGGATATGGCAATGAATCAGGATAATTAAAAAAGCTCCTATATTATCAACTTGATTTGTCATTCCTGACCTGATCGGGAATCCAGAATGATGGATCCCGGGTATCCCTCGATGACTCGTGGATCCCGGGATGACACAAGAGTAGAGGTATTGAGAAACTTTCATATTATGACTAAAAAAAATACCATCGCCATCCTTGTCAGTATTACTGTATCCATAGCAGTTGGCTGGTTTGTTGTTGACCGGTTTGCTTTGTTTAAATCTGGGCTCAAGCCAGGACAGATTGTTAATCAAATTGAAAAATCATTAGAAACAGAAGGTCAGCAAAAACAAAGCGTGCCTTACAAAGTAGAAGAATTTGTCAGTGGCCTGCAAATTCCATGGAGCATTGTGTTTACTTCCGAGAATCGGATGCTAGTGACAGAAAGACCTGGGCGAGTTCGAATTGTAGAAAATGGTAAGTTGCAAAGTAATCCCTTGCGGACTTTTCCAGAAGTTTCCACAACTGGTGAAGAAGGGTTGATGTCTCTGGCTTTAGATCCGGACTATTCAAACAATAAGCATATTTATGTATCCTTGGCTTATGGGAGAGGTGATGACTTAAAAGTTAAAGTTGTTCGTTTTCGTGACAATGGCAATGAGTTAGTAGATGACACAATTGTTATTGATAACATTCCCGCCGCTCAGTACCATGCTGGTTGTCGAATTGGTTTTGGACCAGATGGAAAATTATATATTACAACTGGAGATGCCACCGACAAAGCCATCGCCCAAAAACTTGATTCTTTAGGTGGAAAAATTTTGCGCGTAAATAATGACGGTTCCATTCCAAAAGATAATCCTTTTGCTGGAAGCGCAGTCTGGAGTTATGGTCACAGAAATCCGCAGGGGATTGCGTGGCATCCGGTAACAGGCGACTTGTACGAAACAGAACATGGACCTTCAGTGTTTGACGGTCCTGCAGGAGGGGATGAAGTTAATCATATTAGCAAAGGTGGAAACTTTGGCTGGCCACTTGTATCGCACGAAAAAAAACGCGATGGAACAATTGCGCCACTTTTGGTATTCACACCTGCCGAAGCACCAGGCTCTGCTATGTTTTACAACAGCGATGTTCTACCGCAATTTAAAAATAATTTTTTCTTTGGAAGCCTTAAAGGAGAAGGTTTAATGCGGGTGGTGTTTGACTCTTCAGATAGCAACAAGGTTGCTAGCTTTGAGAAATTGCTAGAGGTAAAGTTTGGCCGCATCCGTGAAGTCGCCCAAGGGCCAGATGGCTACATTTATTTCTCTACGTCTAACCGTGATGGCCGCGGAAAACCAGCTAACAGTGACGATCGTATTTTTCGCATCTTACCCCAATAAATATGGTTTAAATCTATTCGCAGTTTGCGTGTTATAATTGAAAAGTCCTTAAACCCTAAGAAATGTCAGAATATTACAACTCAAAAAGAGCAGAATCGTGGAATTACGGTGGAGTTAATTGGAAATTGAGCCGTTCCAAGATTGATTTATTCAAAGAGTGTCCGAGGTGTTTTTATATTGACAATAAGCTCGGTTTAAAGCGGGTCCCTGGATTCCCTTTTTCTATTAACAGTGCGGTGGACTATCTTTTAAAACAAGAGTTCGATTCGTATAGAGTTCAGAATAAACAGCATCCTTTACAAATAGAGTATGGAATAGACGCCAGACCAATGTCGCACTTGGAGCTTGATGAATGGCGAAGAAATTTTGGTGGTGTAAAATATTTACACGAGGCTACCGGACTTCTTGTTACTGGAGCAATTGATGATTTGTGGATTAATGGCAAAGACGAATATATTGTTGTCGATTACAAGGCCACGGCAAAAGATGAAGCAGTAAAAGAGCTGGATAAAGAGTGGCAAAATGGCTATAAAAGGCAAATGGAAGTTTACCAATGGCTTCTGCGTCAAAATGGTTTGAAGGTTTCGGATATTGGATATTTTGTTTACTGCACTGGTAAAATGGACAGGCAAGCTTTTGATAAGCGGATAGATTTTGACGTAAATTTAATTGAACATAAAGGTAGTGATTCTTGGGTTGAAAAAACTTTATTTGAAATTAAAAAATGCCTTGATAGTAATAGTATTCCAGAAACAGGAAAACATTGTGATTGGTGTGAGTATTGGAATGCGCGCAGTAAATTTGAAAATTCCAAAAGCCAGACAGCATTAATAAGCAAACAAGTTCCTGATAATAACTTAGAGAAGCAAAAGCCGGTGACAAGTAAAAAGAAAAAAGTTTCAAGTTCTGGACCTAGCTTGTTTGATTAGCGTCATAAAAGTACTTTGTTTGCCATCTAAGCTACACTGTCATTCCGAGCCTGCCTGTCGGCAGACAGGCTTGCCAAGGAATCTTTTCTTACATAGTTGAGATCCTTCGTCCGCCGGTTGGCGGATCAGGATGACAGAGGGAAGAGAATTTTTCTATCCATGCAAACTTATTTAACTGAAGTTACAGCAATAAAATATCTGACGGCCAATATTGTAGAGCTTCATGTGCGCTTAGTGCCACCTGAGCCTATGGCTTTTACGGCGGGTCAGTTTATGCAGTTTGATTGCAATGGCACGTGGCGTTCGTATTCTATAACCTCTGTACCTACAGGAACTGATGTGACGTTAACTTTTTGTGTAAAGCTTATTCCAGAAGGGGTTGGCTCAACTTTTGTACGGGGCTTAGAAGTAGGGGGTAGCGTTACAATGCGTGGTCCCTTAGGAGTTTTTGCTGTTAAAGAAATCGACTTTAATCGTAATTTATGTTTTGTGGCTACTGGGGTTGGTATCGCACCATTTTACAGCATGATCCCAGACTTGCTTACTCGTGGCTATGTTCATGCGGTTACGTTAGTGTTTGGTGTGCGCAGTGAAGAAGATGTTTTTTACTTTGATAAATTTAGTAGTTTAGAAAAACTTCATCCAAACTTCGGTTTTATTCCAATGCTAAGTCAGCCCAAAAGTCATTGGCCAGGGGAGACTGGACGGGTTACTACTTATGTTGACAGTGCCTTTGAGCGCTTTTCTGACAGGCTATTTTATTTGTGCGGTAGCCAAGAAATGGTCACAAATATGAGAGCTTTGCTTTTGAAAAAAGGTCATCATGCGCACGATATTCACCTTGAAATTTTTTAAGAGAAGATTTGCAAATTTGGCGAATATTCAGTATACTAAATACATAAATTTAAAGAATTAACTAATTTATATATGAA
The DNA here is from genome assembly GCA_964617815.1 of uncultured Candidatus Saccharibacteria bacterium. GTDB lineage: Bacteria > Patescibacteriota > Doudnabacteria > UBA920 > UBA920 > CAZTXY01. Next base: position 13,615 of record CAZTXY010000004.1, read on the forward strand.
AAAAATATCTATATTTATGGCTGTGTGCAGCCTGTTTGTAGGTCTTACTGCGACCACATACGCCGCAGAATTTATTGCTCCAAGTGATGACGATAATAGTAAGGTTAAAACATCGAGTACTGAAGTTCATCGTAATTTATATACTGCTGGTGGTTCTGTAACTATTTCTGGGGAAACTAAAGGTGACTTGTACGCTGCCGGAGGAACATTAACTATTGAAGGTCCTGTTGAGCAGGATGTGGTAGTTGCTGGTGGCACAGTTAATATTCTTGGTAATGTTGGTGGCGATGTCCGAGTTTTTGCAGGAACAGTTATTATTTCAGGAACAGTTGGTGGTGACCTTCTTGGTTTTGGTGGCACAATTACTACCTCAGAAAAATCGACTATCGCAGGTGACGTTGTAGTGGGTAGTGGTGATATAACTATAGACGGCCCAGTTGGTGGAATGCTCATGGCTTCTGGTGGGACTGTGACTATAAATAACAAAGTAGCAGGCACAGTAAAGATTCAATGCAGTGAACAGTTAACTTTTGGCTCTAAAGCAGAAGTTGCTGGAGCAATTACATATTATGGTAAAAAGGAAGCAATAGTTAAAGATGGTGCAAAAGTTTCAAGCATTGACTACAAGCCTTACAAAGACGGACGCAAAGATGGCGCGGCACGAAAAGGCATGGCCGGATTGATTGGTTTTGGTTTTGCCATTAAGTTATTGGCATGGATAATTTCTGGCATGCTCTTAATTGGACTATTTAAGACAAAAACTCAGTCAGTGGTAGACCTTATAAATAAGGAACCGGGAAAAAACCTTGGAATTGGTTTTCTAGTTTTGATTGTCGGTCCTATTGGAGGACTACTCGTCTTAATAACTTTAGTAGGTTACTACGTGGCACTACTAAGCTTCTTAGCTTATTTATTATTCTTTGGTTTATCAGCTTTGTTGGCTAGTATCTTTATTGGTGCATGGTTAGTTAAAGTTCTAACAAAACGACCTTCATTGTCTGCTGATTGGCAAGCAGTGCTGGTTGGTGTAGCAATAATGGCCATTCTAGCGTTGATTCCTGTGTTTGGCTGGCTTATCGTTGCTGTCCTTAGCATAATTGCTTTAGGGGCTTTAGTTAGAGTTTTGCGCTCGGCCTTGATGAATTAAAATTCAGATTACTAATATTACGGAGAATATACAATGGGATTTTTAGACAAGATTAAGGATGTTAATGAAATGCGCAAGCAGGCCAAGCAGATTGAGGGCGTGCTTGGAAATGAGACAGTTACTGGTAAATCTAGTGGAGAAAAAATTAAAATTGTTATAGACGGTAACCAAGTTGTTAAAAGTGTGGAGGTAGATGCCTCCATTGCTGGAGACAAAAGTGAAGTTGCGCGCCATGTTCGGGCAGCACTTGAAGATTTATTTAAACAACATAAAAAAATGCTTCAATCTAAGTTTGGAAGCATGATGCAGTAATTACTAGTAACTAGCTACTAGTCACTAGTTTCTTGAAATATGAAGATAATTAAGATATTTATAATTTTAGCAGTAGTAACCGCCGGCTTAATGCCGGCGGTGTCTTCTGCTTTAACCATGGACGAGCTTTTAGGTGTGGGCCTTGGGCAAGTTTTGGGGGTATCTGATGTTCAAACTAGCTCTTATGCAACCGTAGTGATGAATCAAGTCACCGGAGAAGTAGTTATTTCTAAAAATGCTACAAGCCCTTGGGTTCCAGCAAGTCTGACAAAATTAGTGACAGCACAGGTTATTTTGGATTTGAATCCAAATTTTAAAGAGCGTTGTATTGTGAAAAATACAGATAATGTTGGTGGTGCCAGATTATACGTCAATAATGGGGGAGTGTACTACCTTCAGGATTTATTTGCTGCCATGCTGATAGGCTCTGCTAATAATGCTGCTAATGCTTTGGCTAATTGCACGGGGATGACACGTGAGCAGTTTGCTCAAAAAATGAACGATAAAGCAAAAGCCCTTGGTGCGACCAATTCTTTGTTTTTTGAGCCAAGCGGAATTAATGAGCATAACCAAAGCAGTGCGTTAGATATTGCAAAAATTTCTCAGGCCGCTTTTAGTACATCCAGGATTCGAGAAGTTGCTCAAAGGAAATCAGTATATTTTTGTAGTGTCGGAGGAGTCAAAAAATGTCACACTATCAAAAACACTAATAAACTTTTTGGAGACCCTGGCGTAGATATTATCGCTGGCAAAACTGGCTATTTAGATGAGTCGAGATATAACTTCGCTGCTTCTTCAAAGAATAGCCAAGGTAATTATTTAATTACCGTTTTGCTTGGGAATCCAACTCAACAGGAAGCCTTTGATAACACCCGTACGGCCAGTATATTAGGTTTTGAAAGACTAAATAAAACTTTAGCTTCCGCAAGCTTCATTAATTTTTTAGAACTAAGCCCTAAGAACTAATTTTATGACTTGGGTATTTTACGCAATTCTATCAGCCTTTTTCGCTTCTTTGGTGGCAATTTTTGGTAAGATTGGGATTAAGGGTGTAGACAGCAACTTAGCAGTCGCTATTCGCACAGTAGTTATTGTTGGCTTTGCTTGGCTAATTGTTTTGTTTCAAGGTAATGCTGGCGACATTTTTAAAATTTCTAAATACTCTTATACTTTTATTATTCTTTCAGCAATTGCGACAGGCTTGTCTTGGTTATTTTACTATAAAGCACTTCAGTTAGGAGAGGCGAGTCGCGTGGCTCCGATAGACAAATTAAGTGTGGCTTTAACAGTTATTTTGGCTTTTATATTCCTTGGCGAGAAAGCCACTGTTGGAAATGTTACAGGTGGTATTTTAGTTACTGCTGGCGTGTTGGCTACCGTATTTTTAAAATAATTTATGCAGGAATTTTTAACTCAATCTTATTCATATATTGTTATCGCGCATGTTTTAGCTGTGGCCATTGGTCTTGGGGGAGCGACGATTACAGATGTTTTGTTTTTTAAATTTCTCCGGGATCTAAAAATTTCTGAGTTTGAGTCGAAGGTTATGAATTCTTTGTCGCAGGTTATTTGGATATCAATTGGTGGGATTGTTTTAACAGGATTATTACTGCTCCTAGGTAATCCGGAATACTATTTGGCTTCTAGTAAATTTTTGGCTAAGATGAGCATTGTCGGAGTTTTGATTGTCAATGGGGTTGTATTAAATGTTTTTATCGCTCCAAAAATGACAAAAATATTTTCAGGTAAGGGACAGGGGAGTGCTGAAATAAAATCTTTTCGTAAATGGGCTTTTGCTTGCGGGGCGGTGTCTATGGTTTCTTGGTACAGCGCCTTTTTACTTGGTTCATTACAAGGTTTAAATTTAACTTATGATATTTTAATTTTGATTTATGGATTGTTGCTTTGCGCAGCTTTGGTTGGAAGTCAGTTAGCAGAAAAAGTATTTGTGAGGCAATTGAACAGATAGTTTTAAATTTAAGCTATAAAATGACATTGACCCGATTCTCGCAAGCGAGAATCGGGTCAAGTTTATGAGGACATTTTTCACCCTTACTGAACAGGTGCGAACCTTCCGGGATTCAGGATCTCCCAAAGTCCGGCGCGAGTCAGCTCGAGAGGCTGACCTTGTCCAATCTGGACAAGGCGGGTGGGGCGTTCGTGGGCACGCTTCCAGTTCACTGATTCGAGAAACTCTCCAAAGTTCGCCCTCGTGACTTCAGTGAGATCGACAGTTATGATGTCCCTTTCGGAATTCATAGGTCCTCCTTCTTGACTATCGACAGGATTTTGCTCAAGTTTAACTGAAAGCCTGACTTTTTGCAAGCAAAGAGAAAAGGCGAGCTGTGTCGGTAGCGGTAAAAACCGAACACTAGCTCGCCTTTTGGTCGCCGCCTGAGCTGTCTCAGGCGGCCGAAACTGAATCCTCCGTGTCGTTGTCGATTGCGACTCCGCAAACCGTGCAGCAGCCGCTACCCGAGTTGCAGATGTCGCAGAAGTCTGTGCCACACTCGTCGCAGTGGTACTTGTCGGCACCAGTGTTGCGGCATGATACGCATTCATCCAGCATCAGCGATTTTATTGCTTTCGCCACATGGCCTCCATGCCCTGCATGAGCAGGGTATTCTTGACCCACACAACGGTTGTGGGCTTGAGTTTTCCCAAGTCCACGACGTAGGTGCTCGTGGGTCTTTCCAGACGGACGAACGAGTGAGTTGCTGGCTCCTCGTCGCGTTCCAGCAGGATCTGCTGGACCGTGACTTTCACGGTCCCAAGCAGTTTCCTGAGTTTCCCGCGGTCGATGCTCGAGAGCTCCTCGCTCGAAGCATCGAATGTAAGCTTGTCTTTCCCGAATGAGAGCTCAAAGGCTCCGTCTGCGAGCTCGGAGAGCTCCCCTGGGCCGGCGACGCTTCGTGTTTCCATCGCCATCTCCTTTTTCCGAGTTTCTGTCCTGCGCTCAACAAGTAAAGCATAAAAGCCTATAATTTAGGCGTTACTTGCTAAACACAGTCACATAATATAGAATTAAAACATATTTTTTAAATATTGTCAATATGTCAGCAGGGGAGAGTAAAAAAAATAAGAGATCCCTGCCTACCGGCAGGCAGGCTTCTTTCACTTTGAATGATGACAGTGGGGTGGCCAAAGAAAAGAAAAGGGTACTGATTGCATTATCAGGCGGAATTGATTCTGCGGTTTCGGCATACAAACTTATAAAAGACGGTTATGAAGTTGAAGCGGCCTTTATGAAAAACTGGTCATCAACCAGGGGACTTAAGTACGATGAATGTCCGTGGCTGACTGACAGGCAAGATGCTCTTCGGGTAGCTGCGTTTCTTAAAATTCCACTGCATACTATAGACTTTGAGAAAGAGTACAGCGCTACAGTTATGAATTATTTTTTCAAAGAGTATAAAGCGGGGAGGACACCAAATCCAGATGTGATGTGCAACAAGGAAATTAAGTTTAAATTGTTGTATGACTGGGCAATGAAGAAGAAGTTTGATTACTTAGCCACGGGTCATTATGCGCGTGTCGCACAACGTAAAAATAAGACAGGGGAGATAGAGTATTTTTTGCAGAAAAGTGTTGATGAATTTAAAGATCAAACTTATTTTATTTACAATATTAAAACTAAACAACTTCCGCATATTTTATTTCCAATTGGTGGAATGAAAAAAACTTTTGTACGCGCCTTGGCTAAAAAACTAAAACTTCCAAACGCGGATAAAAAAGAAAGTATGGGACTGTGTTTTGTTGGTAAAATTAGACTTAAAGACTTTTTAGAGCAAAAATTAAAAGCAAAGCGGGGAAGTATTGTCGATACAAAAGGGAATGTGCTTGGTAAGCATGAAGGCTTGCATTATTATACGCTCGGGCAACGCCAAGGGATTAACATTGGTAGTGGCGGTCCTTGGTATGTTGCCAAAAAGCGACTTGTGGATAACACTTTGATTGTTACAAATAATCCAAAAGATAAATTGTTAGAAATCCGGGAGCTTGAAATTCATAGTGTTAATTGGATTGGTGGCATGGAATCAAGAATCAAGAATTATGAATCAAGGATTAAGCTCAAAGCGCGATATAGACACCAAGGTAGTTTAGAAAATGTAACACTATCCCCTATCTTGCTTTCAAAAAACAAACGTCATTTCAAAGTAGTTTTTGGTAAGCCTCAAACAGCAGTAGCTAGTGGGCAAAGCCTAGTGTTGTACGATAAAGATATTTGTGTTGGCGGCGGCGTGATTGTATAAAAAAACCAGCCCTAAGTGTGGGCTGGTTTTTTTATTTTAGAGAACTTAGCCTTTGATGAATTTAACTAAGAGCAGGGCGACAATGTTCATAATCTTGATCATTGGGTTAATGGCAGGACCAGCAGTATCTTTGTAAGGGTCACCAACGGTATCCCCAGTCACTGCAGCTTTGTGAGCCTCGCTGCCTTTACCACCAAAGTTGCCTTCTTCAATATACTTTTTGGCGTTGTCCCAAGCAGCTCCTCCAGTAGTCATAGAGATACCGACAAATAATCCTGTGACAATGGAACCAACTAACATTCCACCCAAAGCCTGTGCGCCAAGTCCAAAGCCAACTAGAACTGGGACAACTACAGGAAGTAATGCTGGAACGATCATTTGTTTAATCGCAGACTTGGTGACGATATCAACGGCTTTTGAGTAGTCTGGTTTGCCAGTACCTGCTAGAATGCCTGGAATTTCGCGGAACTGACGGCGAACCTCTTCAACTACTGCTTTGGCGGCTTGGCCTACAGCAGACATTGCTAAGCTAGCAAACAAGTAAGGAAGGAGTCCACCAATTAAGAGCCCCACAAGCACTCTGTGGTCGGCAAGATCGAATACAGTTTTAATACCGCGCACCATTTCTAATTCTTGTGTGTAAGCGGCAAACAAAACCATAGCGGCAAGGCCGGCTGATGCAATGGCGTAACCTTTGGTCACGGCTTTGGTGGTGTTTCCAACTGCATCTAGTGGGTCGGTAATTGCGCGAACGCTGTCTGAAAGTTTGGCCATTTCGGCAATTCCCCCAGCGTTGTCAGTAATTGGTCCGAAAGCGTCGATAGCCACAATAATTCCAGTAAGAGAAAGCATGCTCATTACAGACAAAGCTACACCGTATAAACCAGCAAGTTTAAAAGCAAATAAAATTGCGATAACAATTACTAATACAGGAAGTGCTGTAGACTGCATTCCAATGGCTAGACCTTGAATAATGTTTGTGCCATGCCCTGTGGTAGAGCTTTCTGCAATTTGTTTTACAGGACGGTAGTTTTTAGCTGTGTAGTATTCGGTAATAACTACAATAGCTGCGGTGACAAAAATACCTAACAAGGATGCGTAAAATAAATTATTAACTGAATATAATCCATTACCAGCCATCATCCATTTTGTAATGGGATAAAAAGCTATGCTGGAAAGGACCCCAGTAACGATTAAGCTTTTGTAGAGAGCGCCCATAATATTTTGGGATTTACCAAGGCGGACAAACCAGCTTCCAATAATGGTAGTAACAATTGCGGCAGCTCCTAAAACTAATGGGTAAATAATAGCGTTGCTAAAATTTGGGAAAACGGCGTGACCAAGTAAAATAACAGCAACAGCAGAAACAGCGTAGGTTTCAAATAAATCAGCGGCCATTCCAGCACAGTCACCAACGTTGTCACCAACGTTGTCGGCAATAACACCAGGGTTTCTTGGGTCATCTTCAGGAATGCCACTTTCAATTTTACCAACCATGTCAGTTCCGACGTCGGCACCTTTTGTAAAAATACCGCCACCGAGTCGGGCAAAGACTGAAATTAAGCTAGCTCCAAAAGCAAGACCGGCCAGAGCCGCTAAGTCTTTAGTCGCAAAGTAGAAACCTGCCACGGATAGAAGCCCGAGCCCAACAACAAATAAACCAGTTACAGCACCACCTTCAAACGCTAGTGACAGCGCTTTGCTTAAGCTTTCTTTGGCAGCCTGGGCTGTGCGGACATTGGCTCTAACAGAAATGTTCATACCAATAAAACCGGCTAAAGCAGACAAGATTGCTCCAACTGCAAAACCGTAAATAGTGTTGGCAGAAAAATTGCCAATATACATTAAGATTGCGATAACTAAAGCTACTAAACCTACAGTTTTATACTGACGATTTAAATAAGCCTTGGCTCCAGTTTGAATGGCTGCTGCAATTTCCAGCATTTTGCCATCGCCACTTGGTTTTCGTAGGATTTTATAAATTAAAAAAGCCCCATAGAGTAGTGCGAGAGCGCTTGCTGCCAAGACTATGAGCAGGTATGAGTTTTCTGTCATGATTTTACCTAAAGCCTAAATTGGCTATGATTAATAATTTTCTGCTATAATTATAAGCAATTAGGCAAGATTATTCAACCCCTAACTTAAAGTCCGCAATATGAAATTTTGGAGCCCAAGAACTTACACAACCAGTGTGGGACTACTGCTCTTTGCAGTTGGTGTGTTTGGGTTTGCTTTTCGCTCCATGTCTCGCTTGCCAGATATTTATATGTTTACTGCTTTGGTTCTTGGTTTTTGGGGTTTGCTTGTTTCCTTTAACGCTAAACGATAAAAGTTATTTAAAACATCCCTCCCGCCTATGGCGGGAGGGATGTTTTTTTATATTGCTTTAGCCTTGAATGAACCGTACGCTTTCTAAGATTTTTTCAAATTCTAATTTACGGTCCAAGTTACCACCAATATCAAAAGTAAAGAAATTTTGTTGTTTTTTAACTTCCACCAGCTGGCCGTCAGCACTAAGGGCGGGCAGGCCATCTACAGTTGTTTTTGTTGTCCTAAGTCCCTTCATCGCAAAAGAACTGTCGCTAATGTAAATGCGCATGTTGTCTGTACTGTTTTCTGGTTTGATAACTATTATATAAAGTCTTTGAGCGCCTTGGCTATAAGTTGTTGTTTTAGCGCTCCATGTTTGAGGTATTTTAAAAGTCAGATCATAGTTAGTGTCCTCATGAAGTTTCCAAGTGCTCAGGTCAATTTCCTCTGGCTCTTGAATTTGGGGAATTTCCACAGAAGCAAGTGCGGACATTCCTTGGATGCGGTGAGGCATGGCGACAGTGCCAGCTTTTTTAATGTAATAAGCAGCATCTAAGTTGGGAGCGGCTTGCTGGGTAACTAGCAAAGACGCGTAGGTGCTAGCAATAGCTATAAGCAAGAGAGCTATAAAAGATTTTGTCTGCATGGATTTAAACATTGAGGTTAGGGGATTAGTTTGAGTAATTTTATTTCAAAATAGACACTTCCCTACTTCTTTGGTAATTCGTTAAACATACTTTTTAGGTCGGCGGAAGTGCCACAATAGTATAAATGTTCGGTGAGGTTAGTGCAAAATCCTGGATGCTTTTGTACAAAGGAATATTTAGGCAAAAACCAAAAAACAAAAGCAATGCCAGCTATAATTAGTAAATAAATAAACCATTTTGCAACTTTAAACATTGTTTTTTAAAAATAACTTTTATTAAGTAAGTCTATGTAATAACCAAACCTTTTTAAAGTTTTTACTGCCTTTTAAGAGCAGGATAATACAATATCGCGCGCAAAGTCAGAAAAATTACAATTGAATGGAATAAAAACAAAATGCCGCAAAGTAAGAGGATTTGTATCATGAAGTCTGAGCGTTGGCTGAGAAATAGTTGAGCGGGGTGTTCTAGAATTACTCCCCATCCATATTTTGATATTGGCTCAAAAGCGGTTATGGTTTGTCTTTTGGTTTGTGCTGACCTTCCTATATATATGCCTCTTTGGCCTTGCTTTATTTTTGTCAGAATGAGGTCGTTACTTTCTTTTGCGATTTGACCCTGTGGCAAAAAGTCTCTTGACTTTGCTACCAACTGGCCGTCTTGATCTGTTACTGAAACTGTTGTCTTACTTTCTTTGTTCAAGATGTGAAGCCATTCAAGAAAATGATCAAGTCTGATTTGAACTCCTAGGATTCCATGAAGAAGTTGGTCGTTTCCAAAAATAGGGATAGCGACAGCTATAATTTTATATTGAGGCAAGTTAGCTCGCTCGTAAACTGGACTTACATAAGATTGATTAGTTGCGGTGACATTTTTATACCATTCACGGTAACTGAAGTCTTGCCCAAGAATGTCTTGCGCTGGCGGAGCCACTACTCGGACAATTCCTTGCGTGTCAGCGATAAATAACCCATCAACAAAGGTTTCAGTTGATAAGCTGGAATATATTTTGAGATGCTCAGTTAAAGCGTTCCAGTCTTGGCTTTGTGCTGAAGATCTGACGCGTGGGTTGGTGGCCAGAGCTTCTCCGTTACTAACCATTTCATCGAGTTGTTGGTCTAAAGCTATAGCAATTGGGTAAGCGGCAAAACGGGCTTCGTCTACAGCGGACTGATTTAGATGCTTTTGGGTGGCATATAGGCCTGAAGTTATCACAATTAAAACTGGTATGGAAAAAAGCAAAAATACAACTGAATAATTAAATCTCCAGTAAGGATTGTGCTTAGCAATGCACCCATCAAGTATGTTAAAAAACCAGTCAATCATTTTGGTCCTTTGAAATTTGGTTTAAATCATGATTTTGTTTCAGAAGTAGACTTTTATTCATTTTACGATATTTCCTTGAAATTTACAAGTTAACATGCTAAAATTAGATAGTTTTGCACTCACAGACACCATTCTTGCTGTCATTCTGAGTAAAATGAAGAATCTCATTAGTAAACGATGGGGTGTAGCCAAGTGGTAAGGCAGAGGACTCTGAATCCTCCATCCGTAGGTTCGAATCCTACCACCCCAGCCAAAGAAAATCGCCGAAAAGGCGGTTTTTTGTTATGATAATTATATGACTTTAGAACAAATACAAGCATTGCATCATAAATATGCCGCAAGCGACATAGCTTACGATTTGGTATTTGTTCATTGCCAAGCTGTGGCTGATATTGCAGAACAACTGATTGACTCGGGTAATATTGACGTCGATAAAGACTTAGTTCGCACTGGCGCACTGCTTCACGATATCGGCTGTTATAAATTCATCGACAAAGATGGAGAGTTTTTTGGTGAATATATTTGCCACGGAATTGAAGGCTGTGCAATTTTAAAACAGGAAAATTTACCAGAAGAACTTTGTAGAATCGCAGAACGCCACACTGGCGTTGGTCTGACCAAAGAACATATTATTGAATCTAATTTACCACTACCCCACCGTGATTTAGTCGCAGAAACTCTTGAAGAAGAACTTATTATGTACGCAGACAAGTTCCATTCCAAGCCTCCACGCTTTAATTCCTATGAAAATTATAAAGCGCGTGCTCGTAAATTTGGCGAAGAAAACGTGCAAAAGTTTGAAGCTTTTGCAAATAAGTTTGGCATTCCAAATTTAGAGCCATTATCGAAGAAGTATAATCACCCAATAGTCTAAAACGCTCAAAAGACATTTTTTAGTATTATAATTATTTCTGACCATTTCCGATTAACAAGATTAATTTGCACAAATCACGATGCTAGAAAGACCAAAAAATATAATATTAGTATTTGTTTTAGGGCTGGTTGCCATAGGCTTTGTAATTTTTGTTTTAAACAGTAGTGAACAAGATCAAAATAGTAATATATTAAACGAGCAAGAAAAGGTTTCATTAAATGAAGATTTAAAAGCAGAGATGGTAGAGTTTGATTCAATTTCCTTACCTGCTTTAATGGACAAAGACTTTAACGGACGCGAGCTTAAACTAGTTCGTATTTTGGAAGAAAATTCTGTCTACACAAGACATTATATTACTTATAAAAGCGGGGATTTGACTATTTCAGGAATAATGAATATTCCCAAAGGGGCTATTCCTGAGGGTGGTTGGCCAGTTTTATTTCTAAATCATGGGCATATTGATACCTCAGTTTATTCCAATGGTCGAGGACTACGCCGTGAGCAGGATTATCTGGCTCGTCATGGCTTTGCTGTTTTGCATTCTGACTATCGCGATCACGCCCAGTCTGATAAAGATCCAAATACAGAAAACAACGTCCGCTTGGGCTATATTGAAGATGTGATCAATGGGGTTTTAGCAGTTAAAAATTCTGAAATTGGAGCTTTGTCCAAAGAAAAATTTGGGATGCTGGGCCATTCTATGGGTGGAGGGATATCCCAAGCAGTTATGGTGGTTAAACCAGAGTTAGTAGATGCTTTTGTTCTGTATGCACCAGTTAGTAGTAATGTCGTAGACAGTTATAACCGTTGGACTCGGACAAATTCTACTAATGCGGAAAGGATAAAAATGGCTCATGGATCCCCTAACGATAATCCAGAATTTTGGAAAAACATGTCTCCCAGAACATTTTTTGATAAAGTAAATGTACCAGTTATGATATTTCATGGCACTGCTGATGAAAGTTGTGAAATTGATTGGTCTAGACAAACTAGAGATTTGCTAGAAGAAAAAGGTAAGAAAGTTGAGCTTGTGGAATATCCAGGACAGCCCCATGAGTTTGGGGCATCTCACACTGACTTTATGAGACGTTCTGAAGAGTTTTTTAAAACTAATCTTAAATAATTATTGAAAGGCCAAAACTTATGCCAAACACATATTGTGAAAGTTGTATGATGCCGTTTAGTAAAGATAAAGGCCCTCGTGAATCAGAAAAATATTGTAGCTTATGCTATAAAGACGGTAAGCTTTGTTATGAAGGTAGCGACATAAAAGAATTCCAAAAAGTTGCTTACGACTCAATGATTGCTAGGGGTACTAGCAAGCTTAAAGCTAAATTTTTTACTTTCATGATAAAATACGCTCCTCGGTGGAAAAAATAAGTTTAATTTACAGAAATGAAAAAAATATATTTTGTCAGACACGCTGAAAGTGAAGGAAACATTGCTTCTGTAATCCAATCTGGGGAAGTTCCATTAACTGCGAATGGCAAAAAGCAAGCCGAGTTTATTGCAGATCGGTTTACAGAACTCCCAATTGAGATAATAGTTTCTAGCACAATGCTAAGAGCTCAAAAGACTGCTAATATTATTTCTGCAAAAATTAATGCAGAAGTAATTTCTTTAGAACTTTTAATTGAAAGACGACACCCAAGCTTGCAAGTCGGCAAGCAAAAAACAGACCCACAAGTAGTCGAGTCGGAAAAGTTAATATTTGAAAATTTTGGTCAAGAAGATTATAAATTTTCAGACGAAGAAAATTTTGCGGACTTAAAAGACAGAGCAAGTAAAATTTTAGATTTTTTGGCGCAAAGGCCAGAAAAAGATATTTTAGTCGTTTCACATGGTTTTATTATGCGGATTATTTTAGCATTTGTTGTTATTGGTAAGGATCTTAGCGCACAGCAGTGTAAACAATTTATTTCTGCTTTCCATATGGAAAATACAGGTGTGACAATTTTTGATTACGACAAAACCAAAGCTAGCCCATGGCGGGTTTGGGTTTGGAATGATCACGCTCATTTAAAAGAGTTAGGCCGATAGAAAATACAAAGGTTACATTCTTGTCTAGTTAGAAACAAAATTTGAAATTTCTGAAGTATTTGTTATAATCTATCTAATATGTTATTTAAACCTCAAACTACAATATTTGCATGGTGGTGGAACAGTCATTCGTTTGGTGATTGTTGAGGTTTTGCTATGTTTAATGGCTAGATTTTATCTAGATATATAGAAAATCCAAACACAGTCCCCAAGCGGGGCTGTTTTTTATTTTGAAAGCAAAGGAGGCGGTATGAAAACCAAAGACGCAAAGGTCGAGCTGGTGAGGGTTGCGCCAAGCCTACAAAGTGCTGTTCGAATGGCAGCGCTTGGTTTTGTGAAAGAAGAGTCTGTGATGTCAGTCGAAGATGTGGAATCCCATTTGAAGAGTGGTGAGTTGATATACCACATCTTTGTTGGCAAAAGCGAAGCAGGGTTTGCGATCTTCGCAGTATGCGACGACATTCTCTACTTGTCTGGAATAATCATTATTCCAGAGTTTCAGAGTATGGGAATTAACGGGTTGGCTGTACAGCAAGCAAGATTGCTTTATCCGCAGTGCAAGTACTTGGCGCTTCGGACACAAAGTTTGAGAATGTACTTGGCCGCATCACGACTGTGTCGGGAATTTTATCCCACAGTCGAGAATCTGGGCATTCCGGAAAACTTTGCAAGTCGTGGTCACCAGGTGGCCAAAATGATTAATTCAAAATTTCCTGTACACCAGGGTTGTTATGGTGGCCCTTTGTACGGAACTAAACCTGGCTACAAGGATAAGCGACTGCAAAATCTCTGGGACGAGCTTTGCAATTTTGAAAGAGGAGACGCGATAATTTTTATCGGCATGCTCCTGTAGAAAGCTTGGGTGAAGACATCGTAAGATGTCTTCACCCACCAAATTAAATTTATAAATATATGAATTACAAAAATATCTTATTGATTGGTGGTACACATGGCGATGAAAGAACAGGTGTAGATTTAGTGAAGTATTTTGAAAATAATCCTTCGCAATACATTAAAACATTGATTGCTAATATTACTGCTGTTAAAGAAAACGTCAGGTTTATGGAAACCGATATGAATCGGAGTGTTGGAAAAATAATTCCCATATCTTATGAAGAAGTATTGGTGAAGCAATTAGAGCCAGTAATAAAACAATCTGAGCTTGTTATTGAATTTCATAATACCACTGCTAGTAATAATACTTGTGGAATTGTAACTACTAAGCCAAATCATTTACATTATTCTTTGGCAAATCATTTTGGGTTAAGCCGAATTTTGATTATGCCTGCGAAAGGTTCTCTAAGCGGAATAAATTCTGAGAAATTTTTTAGTTTGGAAATATCGAACGATGATGTAAATTTTACCAGCATACAAAATTTACAATCTAAAATAAAAGGTCTGCCAAGGCTTAAAATTATTCCCAATAAAAATGTTGGTGAATATAAATTTATAGGGATAACAGTTTCGAGAGCTACACTTAAAAGATTAAAAATATCTTTATCAGATATCAAAAATTTTCAAGCTTTTACAATAAAACAAAAATCCTTATTGCAGTTGTCTAAAGCTGGTAAATTTTGCCCAATTTTTATTGGAGAAAAGGCCTATGGTAATGAGTTTGGTTTCTATATTGCGGAGATTGTAAGCCGAATTAAATGACTTAATTTAAGAGGCACTCAAAGATTACCGAAAAAGCAATTTTTTTGGTATGATAACTTTCTAAGAGAACCTCAGATTATTTAATAAAGTAAAAGCAATATTAGTATGATCAAAGCAATTTTATTTGATGCAGATGGAGTAGTGTTACAAAAACATGGTTATTTTAGCGAACGCTTTGCACAAGACTTTAGCGTGCCTATAGAAAAAGTCACACAATTTTTTAAAAACGAATTTCGGGTTTGCCAGCTGGGTCAGAGTGATCTCAAACAAATTTTGCCTGAATTTTTGAATTCTTGGGGCTGGCAAAAATCAGTTGATGAATTTTTAGAGTATTGGTTTAACTTTGACGTGCAATTAGACAGAGATGTCTTGGGTGTTATCAAAGATTTGCGTGATAAAGGTACTAAATGTTATTTAGCTACAGATCAGGAAAAGTATCGCGCAGAGTATTTACTAGAGACTGCAAAATTCAACCAAGTCTTTGATGGTTGTTACTTTTCTTATGCCTTAGGGGTTTCAAAGTCTGATAAAACTTTTTTCGAAAAAGTACTTCAAGATCTCAACTGCGAGCCAAGTGAGTTAATATATTTTGACGACGATCAAAGCAATGTTGATGCGGCTAAATCCCTTGGCATTGATGCACGGCTGTATAATAGCTTTGTGCAGTTAAAACAGCTATAATTATAAATATGAATTTAGATGAACTTGGGTGGGATAGATATTGTGAATTATCAAATTTGTCTGTACTTCCAAGTCCAGACAGTGTTGCTCGTGTGGCAGTTGAAAACAAAACTAACTATCTTTTGTATGCTAGAGCCGGAGAGCTGAGCGGCATTGTTCGAGGTAACTGGCTGAAGGACGAAAGCAAAGATTTACCAAAAGTTGGGGACTGGGTTGTTTTTGAAAAACTCCAAGGAGAAGACAAGGCTGTTGTCTTGGAAATTTTGCCGCGCCTTGGAGAAGTGTCCAGACCGAGTGTGGAAAAAGATAAATCCAAACAGGTCATTGCTACAAACGTTGATTTGTTATTCATTGTTCAAGGCTTGGACGATAATTACAGTCTCCCCCGTCTTCAGCGTTATATTTTAATGGCCAAGCAAAGCGGGGCAGTACCGATTATTTTACTAAACAAAGCAGACTTAGCTGATAACCCACTTGATAGTGTCGCTGAGGTTAAACAGATTTTGCCAGACGTGGCTGTGTTTGCGGTCAGTATAAATCAGGCAAAAGGTTTAGAGAATGTGACGCAGTATATTCGTTCAGGCATGACAGTAGCTTTTGTCGGCTCATCTGGAGTAGGTAAGTCGAGTATTGTAAATAGCTTGTTTGGTTTTGCAAAACAGCAGACTAAAACAGTGCGAGAAAGCGATAGTCGTGGTCGCCACACGACAACAAAGCGTGAGCTTTTACTTTTGCCGCAAGGTGGTCTGGTTATTGACACACCGGGCATGCGTGAACTGCAAGTCACGGCCGACGACGAAACTATTGGTGGAACCTTTGTTGATATTGAAATGTTGGCAGGGAAGTGTGAATTTCGAAACTGTGACCATATTGGAAGCCAAGGCTGCGCAATTTTAGATGCAGTCCAACATGGAGAGCTTGATCCGGTTAGATATGCCCAGTTTATTAAGCTTCGAAAAGAAGCAGAGTTTTCTGCTTCCAAATCTGATGAAAAGTTGTCGCTACAAAGGAAGGCAGGGAAGAAGCGCCAAGCTAAAAATATAAAAACAGTTTTACAAAACAAAGGCCGAAAGAAGTAATCGCATAGTGTATTCCGGTCTACTGTCATTCCGAGCTTGTCTAGGAATCTCCGTGCCTATAATTGAGATCCTTCTCCGCCGTAGGCGGATCAGGATGACAGTGCTGGGGTGTGACGACAGTGTGACTGGAATGGGATTAAAAAATTACCACTCCCCCATCTTAAAAATAAAAAATCACCGCTTACGGTGATTTTTTTGGTTTGCTGTTTTCATTAAGTGGTGGGTTGGCATAATCTGCATAAACTTCTGTCCGCCATTTTTTTGCATTTTTGGCTGCTGGCCGATCGTTATATAAGTTTAATTTTTTTTCAATAATTCCTGGAGGTGGCGTAAAATTTTCTACCGGAAGATTGGCCGTAGCGGCTATCATAAACTTTTGCCAAATTGGTGCAGCTACAAAAACTGCATCTGCATTTTTTTTGAGAAGCGTTCCGTCGTTATTACCAACCCAAACTCCAGCGGCTAATTGTGGAGTGAAGCCAAGTGTCCAAGCATCGTGCCAGTCTTGTGTTGTGCCGGTTTTGGCGGCTACCGGTCGGTCCGGTAATGTTAGGGGGGATTTTGCGCCAAAAACATATGTCCTCGCGTCATTGTCAGTCATGATACTTATAAGTGAGTAAGCTGCTTGTTGGTCAACAACTTGGCTATTTTTTGGAGTGTAGCTTTCAAGTGTGTAGCCATATTTATTTTCAATGCGCATTATCCCAGTATTGCCATTGTTTTTGCCTCCATTGGCTAAAGCGCCAAAGGCTGCTGTATGGTCAATAAGTTTAACTTCACAGCTTCCTAAAACAAGAGTTAGACCGCAGTTTTGAAGTGGTGTTGTGATGCCAAGACCTTTTGCAGTTAGCGTAACGTTATCAATGCCAACTAAAGCTAGCGTTCTTACTGCCGGGACATTTAAACTTCCAGCTAAAGCTTTTCGCATTGTCATCCAGCCTCTACTACTGCCATCATAATTTTTGGGAATATAAGCAGGGGAGCCGGGGCTAGAAAAATTTTTTGGTATATCCAAGATTCTGGAAGTTGGACCATAACCAAATTTGGGGCCAAAAGCAGTTACATAGGCGTATGGCTTGAAACTACTACCAGGCTGGCGAAGGGAGTTAGCGACGTTGACTTCTGGTTCAAACAAGCAGTTGTGACCGGGAATGCATCCTTTTGGTTCAGGTTCTGCAAAGAAATCTTTACTCCCGACCATAGCTAGAATTTGTCCGGTTTTCGGGTCTACGGCGACCAAGCTTCCGTTGTGACCATTAAATTTTTTTGAGGTTTCAACAACACCTTCGCTAAGTACTTGTTCGGCTATTTTCTGTAAATTTGGATCGAGAGTGGTGTAGACTTTAAGCCCACCTTCTTCTAGTAGTTGCTGGCCATACTCTTGTTCCAAATAATTTTGTATCCAAAAAACAAAGTGGGGAGCAGAAATTTTTGAGGTATTTTTTATGACTGTTACACGTTCATTTTTAGCTTTAACAAATTGTTCTGCTGAAATGAGAGTTTGTTCTCGCATTACTGTTAGAATATAATTTTTCCGGCTTTCTAGCTCTAGGGCATTAGGCCCAGCTGGATTAAGGTAGCTTGGCGCTTGGGGTAGGGCAGCTAGAAGCGCACTTTCAGAAAGTGTCAAGTCTTTCGCACTTTTGCCAAGATAAATTTGGCTGGCAGCTTCAATGCCGTAGGCGTTGCGACCGTAAGGGATTTCGTTTAAATAGAGTTGTAGAATTTCGTCTTTACTCAAGCTACTTTCAAGTTTTATCGACAATCCAATCTCACTAATTTTTCGTTTAAAGGAACGGTCAGGTGAAAGTAGGGCATTTTTGACAAATTGCTGGGTAATAGTACTCCCTCCTTGTTCCGTTTCCCCACTTTTGTAGTTCACTAAAATTGAACGTGCAATACCGGCAAGCGAAAATGCACCATGTTTGTAAAAATCCTTATCCTCGACGGCAATGGTCGCTTGTTTGATAAAAGGGGACATTTGGTCAAGGCTAATTGGAGAGCGTCTGGTTTCGCCATAAATTTCGTAAAGAAGTTGGCCGTTGCGTGCAAAAATTTTACTTGGTTCAGCGACGTCACGCTTTATAAGTGTTTCCGGGTCTGGCAGTCTGTAAATATAGAAGCCAAAAGTTAAAACTGTGAAAGTCGCTAAGAGAATTAAAATACCAAAAAAAGTTAAGATTACAGACAAAACTGTTTTTGTTAGAGATCTTTTAAGATGGTGAAAAAAATCTTGAAATGAATTGTTGCTATTTTTCATATAAGTGTAGTATAGCTTATTTTTTGAGTCTAAAAAAAACAAAGAGCGCGGGCACGATTGTGGTCGTGTCCGCGCTGTCTGGTTTTGGTTCATGGAATCCTCCTTGGAAGCCATCTCTTGATTATCTAGCCCCTCTGGGGCCGGGAGCAAATTCTTGCACCTCTATGCCCAGGGCTCTGAGCCGTCGCTTGAAGACGGGTCGCCAGTTGGCGTTTATTTTTGCATCTGGGTAGACTGCAAAAAGTTTGATCTGTGCCGCTTCTTGAGTGTGGCACCCTTCTGCAATCACGAAGTCGAGCGCTTGGGTTAGTGAGTGAAATTGGGTTGGCAAACTAGCAGAGTCGTCGCTGGTCTTGAATGTTCCCAAAATTTCGAGCATGGTTTGTTCGAAGAAAGTCGTAGGAATTTCTTCACTCGACAATCTCTCTGGCTTCTCTCGTGGCGTTTCTTTGAGCCAGCGGAATTGTCTTAGCTGACTTTCCATCGAGTCAGCGTTCTTTACCGAAATGACTTCGGCGTGATTGTTTCGGGCGGCTTGGGCAACAAGCCAACTGTAGTCTTGTCCTTCCACACTCTCCTTGTTAATCACCACAGACCTGACCTTTTTTGGGAGGTCATGTTTGTGGAGCTGCATTTGGACCATGAAGGCCAGCGTCATGAAGTCGAACTTCTCGACATCGCTGAATTCTTCCTTAAGAGTTGCGAGGTTATCCTGCGAGTCTACTACCAGGACAACACTTCCAGCTTTGAGAAACTTTGTCACAAGGCCTCCTTTTTGGTCTGTGTCCGGATTGTATTATAGGCTAGTGAGTATTATTGAGCAATATTGCTATATATAGTTGACAATTAGGTTTTCTAAGCGTATGATAAGTATGATATTTCATACACTAATTATTACAATTATGAAGCAGACAATTGACCCATATTTTTATAGGCAAGACAAAATGTATGGGACAACAACCGTTGGCAGTAGAGGGCAGATTGTAATCCCTGCTGAAGCTCGCAAAGAGCTGGGAATAAAGCCAGGTGATCAACTTTTAGTTATGGGAAAATTTGGCAAAGTCTTGGGGCTTATGAAGGCCGAGCAGTTAACTGAACTCGTTTCTATGTTTATGGATCATATTGCCGACCCGCGAGCTAAGCAGGAGATAAAAAAACGTACCCAACAAATTTTGGAACAAGTGGGACGTAAGGATAAAATTTAAGAATTAGGATTTAACTTTATGAATTTACGAAATTGGTTTACAAAAAAGCGCGTAATTATTGGAAGCATAATCGCTCTTGTCGTAATTGTTGGGGCTGTGTTTAGTCGTGGTGGCAACGATGTCAGTAATATATTAACTGAAAAAGTAAAGAAAACAGATTTAAAGCAAACTGTCTTGGCTACAGGGCAGGTTACTAGCACTACCGACTTAAGTTTGAGTTTTAAAGTTAGTGGGGTGGTGGACAGGGTATTTGTTAAAGTTGGTGACTCTGTAAAAAATGGTTCAGTTTTAGCTCAATTGCAACAACGTGATCAGTCTGCAAGTTTGATTACTGCTCGCGGAGCTTTGGCTTCTGCTAATGCAAATTACCAGCGTGTTCTTGAGGGGGCCAGTAGTGAAGAGGTTATTGTCTCACAGCGGGCGGTAGATTCAGCTTTAGTGACTTTAGAGAATGCAAAAAATAATTTAGCTAAAGTAAAAAGTCAACAAGAAACAGCTGTAAAAAATGCCTATCTCGCTCTTTTAAACTCAACCAATGCCGCTATTCCTAATTCAGGAAATCTCAGTGGGATGACTCCGACAATCTCTGGAACTTACAATGGCTCAGCCAAAGGGTCTTATGTCCTGTCTGTATCAAGCGGCCGGTATTATGTTAATGGTTTAGAAAGTTCCAGTGGTACGCTGAGTACAAGTTTGACTGTCTTAGGGACAAAAGGATTGTATTTTCAGTTTAGCAGCATCACTCCAGCTCTCTACAGTGGCAATGACAGTTGGACAATTGAAATTCCAAACACTCAAGCTAGTAATTACGTCACTAACCTAAATATCTACAACGCGGCTTTAGAAACACAAAGCTCTAGCGTTTCAACAGCTGAGTCAACAGTTAGTGCAAGCATGAGCAGTTATGATCAGGCTATAGCAGCTTTGAATTTGAAAAAAGCTCAAGCCAGACCGGCAGATGTGTCAGCGGCGCGCGCCCAAATTTTGTCTGCCCAAGGTCAGGTCGCTTCTGCTTCTGCGGCCTTAGAGAATACCATAATCCGCGCGCCTGCAGATGGTACAATCACTACAGTCGATGTAAAAGTTGGCGAGCTTGCAACAGCGCTCCAGCCACTTGTGATACTTCAAGATGTGGTAAATCTTCACGTGGAGTCTAATATTAGTGAAGCCAATATTGCTAATGTAAAACCAGGACAAGTTGTAGAAATTACGCTTGATGCTCTTGGACCTGACCGTAATTTTAAAGGAACTGTGCAAACTATCGACCCATCTTCTACAGTTGTCTCAGGCGTGGTTAATTATAAAGTTATCGCTTCTTTAGAAAAATTACCGGAAATAAAACCCGGAATGACTGCTAACATGACGATTTTAGTTTCCCAAAAAGATGGTGTGCTTTCTGTACCTTCGCGCTCAGTGTTAAATGAAAATGGAAAAAAGCAAGTTCGCGTGATTACTGACAGCAAAAAGAAAACCTACGAAAACCACGAAGTGACTTTAGGGATTGAAGCCGACGGTGGTTTAGTAGAAATTACAAGTGGTTTAGAAGAAAACCAAGAAATCGTCACCTTTATTAATAAAAAGTAAAAGTGGGCTTCAGCATTATTCTATGAATTTAATTTCTGTAGAAAATTTGACTAAAGATTATGTAAATGAAGATGTAGTGACGCAAGTGTTACGTGGAGTGAGCTTTACGATTAAAGCTGGTGAGTTTGTGGCGATTATGGGACCTTCAGGTAGTGGTAAGTCCACCCTGATGCATATTTTGGGTTTTTTGGATCGTCCAAGCAAAGGTCTTTATGAGTTCGAAGGAAAAAAGACGACAACTTTTTCCGACGATGAACTTGCTAAAGTTAGAAATGAACGCATTGGTTTTGTGTTTCAGTCTTTTAATCTCCTTGCTCGAACCTCAGTGCTTGATAATGTGAAATTACCATTGCTTTATAGTGCTCGCAAAAATCATACTCAGTTAGCAACAGAGGCGCTCAACGCGGTTGGGCTTAGTCACCGTTTAAATTATTTTACAAACCAAATTTCTGGTGGAGAAAAACAACGCGTTGCAATTGCGCGGGCATTGGTAAATGACCCAGCTTTAATTTTTGCAGACGAGCCAACTGGAAACCTTGACTCAAAGAGTGGAAATACTGTAATGAAAATCCTTCAAGATTTAAACAAAGCCGGTAGAACAATTATTTTAGTTACTCACGAGTTAGACACGGCTCAACATGCTAAGCGTCTGATTAAAGTAAAAGACGGAGAAATTGTAAGCGATGAATCTATTAGTAACCGGACAATCGCCACAGACGAAGGGGATCTACAAAAGTAAATAAATCACAGTGAATTTTTTTACGGAAATAAAACTTGTTTTTAAAGGTTTATTAGCGCGTAAAGGGCGTTCTTTTTTGACGATTTTAGGAATTGTTATTGGGGTAGCAGGAGTGATTGTGATTATTGCTTTAGGAGCAGGCGCGCAAAGTTTAGTGCTTGGTCAAATTACAAAACTTGGCTCAAATTTGCTAAGCGTACAGCCTGGCAAAAGTAATGAAAAAGGACCGCCAGCACAAGTCTTTGGGATTGTCATAACAACTTTAGTTAACAGTGATGCCGATGTATTGCGCAATAACCCAAGCATTCCGCATGCAGTGGCGGCTAACGCTTTAGTGCGTGGTCGGGCTACCGTAACATGGGAAAATAAAACCACTGATACTAATTTTATCGGCACAGACTCTGCCTATCCAAGCGTAGTTAGTTTTACTATGCAAGCTGGTGAATTTTTTAACGAGCAACAAGACAAAGGGGCTAGTAACGTTGTAGTGCTTGGCTCAACTGTGAGTGATCAATTATTTGGTGACAGTGGGACTGACCCCATTGGCCAAGTTATTAAAGTTAAAAGTGGTCCAAGTCAAAATGCTGGGGGAGTTCCACTTCGGGTAATTGGAGTAATTACTCCGCGTGGCAGTGCTTTTTTTCAAGATCAAGACGACCAAATTTTTATCCCTCTAGTTATTGGGCAACAACAACTCCTTGGAATTCGTTATTTGCAAGCAATCAATTTAAAAGTTGATGATGCCGTTAATGTTGATCAAACTTTATCAGAGGTACATGAAGTTTTAAAACAACGACATCGTATTCGTGACGATGCAGACGTCGATTTTACAATTCGGAACACCGCAGATGCTATTAGCATCTTAACCACAATCACAAACGCTTTGCGTATTTTTCTGACAGCCATGGCTGGAATTGCACTTCTTGTTGGCGGTATTGGTATTCTTAACATTATGCTCGTGACTGTTGCTGAACGAACTCGGGAAATTGGACTGCGTAAAGCTGTGGGTGCGAACAATCGCGCAATTCGTAACCAATTTCTATTTGAGGCCGGAACGTTAACTTTGCTTGGCGGCCTTGTCGGGATTATCGTAGGAATTGTGGTGGCCTATTTAATTTCTTTACTCATGAATAAACTTGGTTATGACTGGGCCTTTGTAGTTTCCATTACCTCAATAGTATTAGCCATTGGCGTTTCCATTATAACTGGCGTAGCCTTTGGTTTATACCCAGCGCTAAAAGCCTCGAAGTTAAATCCAATTGACGCCTTAAGATACGAATAATTATATTTTATGTTTTCATCTTTTACTCAAGCAATTCGCGGACTCATTGCCAACCCAGCACGGACTGTACTGACGACTCTTGGCATTGTTATTGGAATTGCCACTGTTATTTTAGTATTGTCTGCGGGAGCTGGGTTTAGAAGTTTGATCGACGCACAAGTCGATACTTTAGGTAGTAACACTTTATTTATTCAAACACGTGTTCCTCCCACTACTAAAAATCGCGCCGCAGGGAGCAGTGCAGCTGTTGATATTACCACAGTGGCGATTACTACATTTAAGCAACGCGATTTGGATGATATTAATAAGTTATCCAATATCGAAAATACTTATGGCATGGTCAATGGTTTAGCAGTTGTGTCGTACCGCGATGTGCAAAAAAGCGTCATTTATTACGGAGCTTCAGCTAGTCGTTTTGAGATTGATAAAAATACTCTAGAATTCGGACGTTTTTATAGCCAAAGCGAGGAGTCTGGTGCCGACCAAGTTGTGATTTTGGGAAATAAATTAGCGACAGACTTGTTTGGGCAAGATGATCCACAAGGCAAAATTATCAGAATTGGATCGTTAAATTTTCAAGTTATTGGGGTCTACACACTTAAAGGCGGAATCGCTAGTGAAGAAGACAACAGTCTTTTTATGCCACTTTTGACGGCTCAGAAAAAAATGCTGGGAATTGATCACATGACTATTGGGGTGGTTCAAGTCACAGACATTAAAAGCGGTGATGCCACAGCAGAAGATATTCGGGGAGTTTTGCGCGATAATCACAATATCACTGACCCTGAAAAAGATGACTTTATAGTGCAGACGCAAGCCCAGGCTTTAGAGACCTTCAATACTATTTTTAACGGTATAACTCTGCTTCTTATCGCCATTGCGGCTATTTCTCTAATTGTTGGGGGCGTCGGAATTATGAATATTATGTATGTAGTGGTGACAGAGAGGACCTCAGAGATTGGGCTAAAAAAAGCATTGGGTGCACGCAATAGCGATATCCTTCGAGAATTTTTAATCGAAGCTGTGTTAGTCACAACTCTTGGTGGTGTTATTGGAATTTTGTTTGGCGCACTTCTTGGCTGGCTTGTCTCCTTGGTAGCAACGAGCGCGAATTTAACTTGGGCTTTTTCCGTTCCGCCTTACGCTATTATTTTAGGCTTTGGCGTTTCAGCTGTAATTGGTATTGGGTTTGGAGTATTACCAGCACGCAGTGCTTCTAAACTTGATCCGGTCGAAGCCATGAGGTATGAATAAGTAGCAGGGGATCCCTGTTCTTGATTCTTGTTACTTGATACTTCATACTATAAAAGTAATGCGAATATTTAAAAAGGTAGTTAAGTACGTTTTTATTTTAGTTTGTCTTGTCGTCGCACTGGACGCTGGGGCAGTTTTTTTGTTTGCTAATTTTCGTCCAGAAATAAAAAAAGCGGATGGCATTATTATTTTAGGCGCCGCTATTAACAGCCCAGCGCTCTATAATCGTACCACTACAGGACTCCAGCTTTATCGTGATGGTAAAGCGCCAGTTATGGTTCTCTCTGGTGGGCGAATTTCTGACAAAGATATTTCCGAAGCTGGGTTTATGAAAAAAGTTATTTTAAAAACAGGGGAGCCAGCGCCAAATTTAATTATTGAAGATCAGTCTGGAAATACTTTTGAAAATTTTAAAAATTCTCGGGCAAAATTACCCAATGCAAAAAGTATAATTATAGTTAGCGATAAATATCATCTAGCACGCAGTGTATTTTTAGCCCTGCGTAATGGTTTTTATCCGGTCTATTGGACTTCTCCAGATGGGCACTACTACAGTAAAGACGATTGGCAGTATTATTATATGCGAGAATTTTTTGCTATTTTAGGTTATATTCCAAAGTTTATAACTAATAAAGATTAAGTTTTAGGGCTTTAGTTAAAGTAATTTTATAGTTAAGAAAATAATAAGTACAAAAAATATGGCTTTTATTAGCCATATTTTTTGTACTACCCTTGACAAGACTAGTTATTTATGGTATTCTATGAGATTAAAACTTTTGCAGGAATAATTGTGGTTATTAAGTTGGTTTAGTTGCCACGATCATTCCCGCAATAGTGGGAAGCAGATTCGAATTTTTTGGTGTGAGAGGTACGAGATGGAGATGATGACGACCAAGCGCCTTGTCATCGTTGGAAAGAATCACAAGCCGCTCCATGGAGCGGCCCTCAGCGCGCGCGAGCGCAAGATCAAGAGCAAGCTCGAAACTCTCCGAGCTGAGGGTGTGAGCTACACCACCTCGGAAGGCTGGGAGATCGAAAAGGCAGAGAAGGCGCGCAAGCGTTTGCTCGCGCAGAATCCGCCGTGTGGGAAGTGCCACGAGAATACGCCGCAGGCGGAGCTCGAGGGCAACGAAGGCTGGTGCTACGATTGTCGGGAAGCCGACAATCAGCGCTTGGCCGAAATCGAGCGTGCTGGCAAACAGCGGCTGGCCGACATCGAGTGGGCGAAGGTCATCGAGGCGTCGAAGCGGCCCTGCAAGGGCTGCCAGACGCGGATCGAGCCGTTCGCCTACAAGAATGGCAAGGGATTTTGCAATGCGGACTGCAGGTCGCAGTTTCGGGCAAACAAGCTCGAAGCCGAGCGTCTCGCGGTCATCGAAGCGAGCAAGGAGCCTTGCTCGGAGTGCGAGCAGCGTTTCATCCCCGAGGACCTTAAGTTCGGCTGGTGCGTGTCCTGCAAGGATGCACTCACTGCCGGACAGTTCGCATCCTGCGAGGGATGTGGAAAGCGTCACGGATACAGCGAGCTCGAGACCATCGAGATCAGCGGTGTCGAGCGCATGATCTGCATCAACAACGACGACTGTCTCGAGCTGGCATTCAGCCCGAAGCTCGAGCCGGCACATACTGTTGCTGAGACCGCGACTCCCGCGGTGACCATCGCGAAGAGGAAACTCCACGCGATGATCACGTACGGCGTCAGCGAGGATGGGCGCCCCAACAACCGGCGCAAGCCCAAGGTGCCGAAGTCGGCGCGCAAGAAGGGCACCAAGCCGCAGGAAAGCGGCAAGAAGGGCAAGGGCAAGGCCGCCTCCGGCGGCTAGCAAACAAAATTCCCAGGAGGGAAACGAAAAAGGCGAACGAGCGGTCTGACGTGCTCGTACCCAGTTGTCATTGACGGCTGGGTTTTTCTTTTATTTGACGAATTTATTACGATTTGGTATAATAATGCTAATTGAATACCCAATGACAGCTGGCGATCGCAAGATCTCAAACCCTATTATAGGGTCAGCCCGCCGAGGATATGACTACTAGTGACTAGTTGATAGTTATTAGTTTTTAGAAACTCGGGAAAGCCCGAGTTATTTTTATTCTCAGACTGTCATTGCCTTCTTGTGTCATTCTCGACCTGATCGGGAATCCAGAAAAATGGATCTCAGATAGCCCTCGATGACTCGTGGCTTCTGGGATGACAGAAAAAAGTGATGGCAATTAACTGGTATTTAATTTAATTAAAGGTCGGAGTAAACAAGGAACACAATAAATGCCAAAAAGTAAATCTCAAAAAGAACAAGACTTAGCAGAGTTAACACAGCGCTTAGCAGAAGCCAAAAGTGTGGTTTTCTCCGAATACCGCGGTACAACTGTCAAAGATATCGACAAGTTTCGTAAAACTTTGAGCAAGGAAGCAGTTACTAGCAAAGTCTATAAAGTTACGTTGGTTCGAAAAGCTTTGGAAGCCAATGGTATGGACTCTAAAGGTTTTGACTACAAACAGCCGGTGATTATGTCCATGTCTATGGACGAAGAAACCACTCCTGCAAGGCTAATCAAACAAGTCAGCAAGGATGTAAAGACTGTTGCCGTCCTCTCCGGTATCGTTGACCATAAGCTTATTGACAAGGCTCAGGTTATGGCACTCGCAGACTTGCCAAGTCGCGAACAGTTACTTGGTCAGTTGGTTGGTACAATCAACGCTCCAGTGTCTGGTTTTGTAAACGTGCTTGCTGGCAATTTGCGCGGACTTATCAACGTCCTCAACGCAGTTGGCCAGAAAAGTGCCTAGTAGCTAGTTTCTAGTCACTAGTTACTATCAACTAATTATTATTTATTGAAAGGAATATATATGTCAGATGAAAAAACCCCTGTAGAAGTTCCAGAAAAGTTTAAAGCTTTAGTTGATCAAATTGAAAAGCTTTCTGTCTTGGAACTTTCCGAATTAGTTAAAGTTCTTGAAGAAAAGTTTGGTGTCTCAGCCGCCGCTCCTATGATGATGGGTGCAGCACCAGCTGGCGGTGGAGCCGCTGCTGAAGTAGAAGAGAAGAGTGAATTTACTGTTGAATTAGTTGAAGCTGGTCCTAATAAAATCAATGTTATCAAAGTTGTTCGTGAAGCAACTGGTTTAGGACTTAAAGAAGCCAAGGACATTGTCGATGCAGCTCCTAAAGCTGTAAAAGAGAATGCTCCTAAAGCTGAAGCTGAAGAATTGAAGAAAAAGATTGAAGAAGCTGGCGGTAAAGTGGTCCTCAAATAATATTATTATTGTAGTGGATCATCCCTGCGAAAGCAGGGATCCAGTTTTAAAAGACCCCCGCCTTGGCGGGGGTCTTTTAATTTTGCTTTAGTGCTGATATACTAAAGCCCGAAAAGTTAGAGCCCCAAGGAGGCATTATGCCAGGAAGTACTTATCACTCTGCAAGTGCGCATCGTTACGTTGAGCCGTTTCTCAACATGGCCAAACTGGTCATTGAGAGTTTGCATGACGGGCGAACGTTTCAGATTCTTTCGCCTACAGAACAGAGCGACAGCTGGTATCTCAATATCAGGTATGTAACCAAGAACATCTCGGGCGTTTGTGTACAGTTGGACCCAGGGATCACCGGTTTCATTGTTGGAAGCAAGTATGCTTCGACAAGCCGGCTTGTTCAGAGCCCAGAAGAGGTTTTGGAGGAGATTCTGCAGATTGAAGAGTACTTCGCATCTCTTAGATTCTGTGGACAATAGTCACCTTGGAATCTGCACGGAGGTGCAAAATGGAAACAGACATTGAGCCTTTCCGGGAGATGGTTTGGATTGTCATCGAACGCTTTGCTCTAGGGCGGGTGTTTGGGATAGTGCCCCCTAGTCCGGAAACTGAGACTTGGTTACTTCAGATTATGTCAGCAACTCCAGGCGATTACGATATCGCTGTCGAGTGGAAGTCGGACGATAGACACTTCTTCGTTCGCTGTGGTTACGATTCAGTTTTTCGCCATGACAATGCCATAGTCCTAAAAACATCGGCGGAAGTCGTGGCGGCCATCGAACTAATCCATAGTCGCAACAAGTTCATTAGGCGTTCCTCTTAAGGGCGCATGAGTTCATTTGGCTATATCTTTGGAGGTAGCATGAGTAAAGAGGAAAGACCCGCTGTTGTCGTTGAGCTTTTGGAAAAGATTTCAAAGGCTTTTCCCGAGGCTCGAGTCGAGGTAGACGAACCCAAGGATTTCCAGACAGGTTTCTGGTTTGTGGATGTTTACCTTGGCGAATTCCTTGTGGTCGTGGAGTGGCGGCCAAACCAAGGCTTTGGTTTGAGGATGATTCGTGGTGATGAAAGGTTTGGAGTTGGTCCTGACTGCGCATTTCCATCAATCGACGAGTCGCTGTCACTGATGACAAAGATGTTTAGCGGTAACTACACCCGTCTGCGCGAAGGTGATGATGACAGCCCACTAATCCAGTAAATTCGTCACTGACTCCGCTAGCGCTTTTGATTGAGCGCACCTCAATTTCTAGTTTTTTGCACGGAGGTGCAAAGTGGACATTACTTGGATTGTTGGTATGCTTGCCGTGGCGGTGACACTGCTTGGGACTGCTGGTGGTTATGCATCCCAAGTCTGGAAGAATTATCGAAACAAGAGTACGGAGGGGCTCTCGTGGTTTACCTTCGCCTCGCTCTTGCTTTCGCATTCCGTCTGGTTTGCGTACGGTGTTTTAGGAGGAGACTGGTTTCTGATCATCGCCAACATTCCCGGCGTGCTTTGTATGACCATCATCCAGGTGCAGTGGTGGTGGTACAAGGTCAGAGGGTGATCAAATTTCGTGGCCGGAGTTTCGTGTTCAAAAGAACACAAAACTCCGGCTTTTCTGTTATTATAAACCCTTGCATTTTTGGACAATTATGCTATCCTAACAAGTCTTCGAAATTTCGGTGGAGAGGTTTTCATGAGAAAAGAACCGGCTGTGTGCCTCGTGTTCTCGGAAAACCTGCTTCATGCAGATTTTCCAAGGCTAAGTTTGAATCGATGGCTGGATACAGAGTTAGTGCGAGTTCTGCGGGTTTTGCGTAAAATTCCGTGTTCAGTTTCTGTGGAAGGTTTTGACTCAGAGATATGCCCGGATCTTGCAAGATTCATTGCAGACTCTGGCAAAGCAGAAGTTATTAGTCAGGAGTATGCTCACGTGTTCTCTGGCTGGTTGCCTTCTGAAATCGCGCTACATAACCTTTCCCAGTCATCGCATTCCGTTTGTTTTACGGCGGAGTACAATCCGCCCAAGACCGATGTGCTGGAAGCGTTGGGGGCTAAAAGTGGTGGAGAGCAAAGAGCCTTTTTTGTTCTCGACAATCAAAGCAGGATGTATTCCTTGGCGGATTCTCCATCGCTGTCTTTGCCGCTCCGTTACAGTCTGCCAGAGAATGTTAACGCCCTCGAGCACGCAGGTAGCTTGATGCTCCTGATGCGCTACGAATACTTCCGGCCGGTGTTGAGCGAATGGTTCTCCTACCAGCGCTCTTTTGATCTCCCGGTCGCTTGTGTGATTGGTGAAATGGAAAGACAACTTCGCAAAGCACGAAACAACAAGGTGCCAGTAGTGTTTATCCCCATTGATATCGAAGCGTGCATGATCGGTTCACACCGTGGTGCAGAGGTCTTCGAAGAGATTGTGGAGGCACTTTTGGCTTCTGGGATCCCACTCATTGGACCAACCGAGGCTTTGGGGATCCTTGCTCCGAATGCAGTTTCTGGCCCGCGTCCAGACCGGTCACTGAAGAAGTGGCTTGGTTACGGACTTCAGCTTCAGTTGCTGGAAGACTTACAGGCTACGACTTTGGTGACAAACTGGCAAAGCTTGAGCAGCTTTGAGCAAAAACTGTTTCTGCTTGCATGGGGCTCTGATGCCTTTGCAGTGCTTGAGTACCACTCTGGAACGCCGAGGCTTGTGGTACAGACCGAAGCAGAGCCGCTTCTAATCGGCGGAGCGAGCGAAGACTCGTACGCCATTAGCCGTGCCGCTTTGTACTATCACCAACTCGGGCTTTCCCCAGTTGAGAGCCTGAAAAACTATCAAGAGGAACGCGGCACAAGCCGCCTGCTCGAACTCGTCCTCTCGTGGATGACGAGCGAAAGTGACATTGGCCCCTGATTACTTCGGTAGTTGGGGGCCTTATTGTTATAATTATTCGATTTTGTCGAAAGTAAAATATTTTAAAGTATGTACAGGGATGTTGTAAATTTCTGCAATAACTGAGCCAGCATCTTTAAAAACTGCATTTGCCCAGTCAAGTCCCAGCATTGTCGCAATTTGTTTTAAGGCTTCTTCGCTCTGACCTTCAATTTCTAAATAAGTGGGAATTTTTGGCCAAGTATCAATATCAACAACACAATTGTTAAGTAAAAACGAGTGGCGCTTTTTTTCTTGCTTGCGAAATGGGGGATAGCCAAGCTCAGTTAATAGGTCAGTGATTTTTTGAGTATCAGATATTTTTAACTCTATTTCTGTTGTTCCTGTCGCGCTATATTCAAAATGATCTTTGTATGTTAGTAAATTCCCTGATTTATTTGATCGAATCCGAATAAATTTCTTTTTATCTTTGAGCCACTGACCATCTTTGTCATAAAAAATTGTTTCTGACAATAAATCTTCGCCAAAATCTTTTGCCCCAAGCTCTTTAAGTTTTTGGATCAATGCGTCTTTATCAATTTCCAAAAACCGCACTTCAATTTCTAGATTGTCAGAAGTTGCAGACATTAAAATGAAATTTTTAACAAACTACTATCGTTAAGAACATAGATTGCTTTACTTGCTTCATTAACCGTAAAGTCTTTGGCGTTGGTTAAGTCGGAGCACTCTAAAATTTGTTGGAGTGCTCCAGTTTTGTTTAAAATAATAATGCGTTTGTTGCCAATGTCCAAAATGTAAACATTTTTTGTACTTGAGTCCGTATAAATCTTTCCTTTTGTAGAAAGCGGAGTGGTAAGACTAGGAAAATTAAACTCGGCAGCTTTACCCGATTGGAATTTGCTGACACCTGAGGGGCTTAAAATATATAAATTCCCATCGATGGCTAGATCTAAGCTTGTGGATAAGTCGCCAGCGTTTTGTAGAGAAATTAGTGGTTTGCCTAAATCTTTTTCTGTGGCAATAAAACTGATTACCCGACTAGTTTTAGTGTCAATTGTGTAAACCCGATTATTTGTGGCATAACGACTTAGTCCAACTGCAGAATTTCCGGTAGGGACTTGGTCAGCAAACCCCGTTCCTAAAGTTGAGGTCTTATAGTTCCAAACATATAATCTTTCCCCGTTGTAAACTACAGCTGTCTCCTTGGTATTATAGATACTATCTTTGATAGGTTCAGCCGAGATTAGCGTGTTGTCTTCTGTTTTTTCTGTGGAGGTGTTATAGCTAATCAGAGTGCCGTTTGTTTGGGTGGCAAATATATTTGGTAAAACAATTAAGTTTTCCGCTGTACTTAAGGTGGCAACGGTTTCTGCTTTAACTGAAATTCGTTTTTCAATTTTAATAGCTAACTCATTGGATTGTTTTTCCAGTTCGGCAATAGCTTCTGCCAAGTCTTTATTACTTTTTAAAGTTTCAATTTTAGTTCTAGCTAAAGCTAAAAATTCATTAGCTTGCGCTGGGTCTTGGTACAAAAAGGCTGAGTTAGCGTCGGTGATCAGTTTGCTAATCTCTTCAACTTGGCCTTGAATCTCTGTTTGCTCTACTTTAATTTTTTTATAGTAGCTAGTTATGCCAATGTTGGCTATTAGGGCTACTACTAAGACAATGCTAGAGACAAAGAAAATTTTCTTTTGGCGAGAGAATTTTTGAAATGTATCTGGATGAAAAGTATTTTTAGCTGTTGCGCCAAAAGATAATAGTTGCTGTTTATTCTTTTTAAACATTCCTCGAACATCAAAATTTCCGGTTGCGGGATTTCTTGTTGAGTTAATAATCTTAGCCCCTAAGGTTTTTGAAGAACTAAAGCCTTTTTTAAAAAAGTAGCTCGCTTGGTGTTGTAGAGTTTTCCAAAAACTTGTGGTTTCTTTGTCCGGGGCTATGTAATCTTCTAGCGCAACTTGCTCCTGTGGAATTGTTCCAGGTTCGGCTTGTAAAATTAATAAAGTCCCAAAAGCTGTTTCTGGTCCAGCATTATCTTGCAAAATTTGCATAATTTGTTGGCCTGCTAAAGGCAAACTATGCTCCACTAAAATATTTTTTATGCGATCTATTGAAACGTGGTTAAAAAGTTGATTGGTGGAAAGAATAACAATGTCGTGCAGACGCACTTTGCCAACGGCAAAATTCTCAAAAGTTTTTAGCGGGTGCGTAGCCGGACTATTGTCTGCAATATTAGTAAAGTCATTTTCTCGAAAAAGCAAAGCGCTAATTTTTCCTGTAGTCGCAATACTAAAATCTTGACCATCTTTAACAGCAATGAGTCCGTTTAGTTTGCCAATCCAGTAAGTTTGGCCTAATGAAGCCAGTTTGCCCAACTCTTCGTTAATTTGAGCAAGAGCATTTTCGAAAGTATCAGGGCCTGAGGTTTTTCGGTAAGAGCGTTTTAGGCTCGCGGCAATGGCTTTGGCTATGCGTTCACAGTCTTCTGTGGCCGCTGGGTTCATTAATGGCAACTCAGTAATAACATAAAGCTCAGTGCTGTCGTTAAAAGCCTTTTCAGCTAACATAAAAACGTGAGCATTTATAGCTTTTGGATTACCGAATTGGATTTTGGCAACTTGGGTTTCTAAGTTATCCATTTATTTTCTATAGTATACAACATTTTGCCTTGTTTTCAAAAATATTCCCCTCTTCTTTGAGGAATTGTTGAGATTCCTCGACAAGCTCGGAATGACAGTGAAAATAGGCCTAACTTTTAATACTGTCATCCTGAGCGAAGTCGAAGGATCTCTTTTTGACCCGAGAGTTTTAAAGCCTATGCTATACTTAAACAGTAAAACTTTTATACATGACTATTCAAGAAATTTTAGACTCGAAGCCAAAATCTTCTCTCATCGCGCTTTTATTACTTGCCCCTAACAGGAGCTTCTCAGGGGTTGAATTATCAAAGCGCCTTGGCATTCCGCAACCAAAGTTGCAACTTGTGTTATCTGAGTTAGTAAAGCAGGGGAGTGTAAAAACTTTTTTTAAACAGCGCGCCAAGTTTTATCTGTTAAATACTCAATCAAAATATTTTCCCGAACTTAAAGCTTCGCTTCAGAAAAATAAAGTTCACTATGAAGATGAATTATTTTTAGCCCTCAAGCAACTTGGAGAAGTTAAAGCGGTTTTTTTGAGCGGCGTATTTACTGGTAAACCAGAGCTTCCTGTAGATGTTTTGTTAGTTGGCAAAATAAATCTAGATAAGTTGTCTAAGTTTTTAATTAATTGTAAAAAAATGATGGGGGTCGACATAAACTATAGTATTATGTCTGCGGATGAATTTGTTTCTAGACGCGACACCTTTGATCGGTTTATTAAAGACATTTTCGATTATCCGCATTTGATAGTCCTTGATAAATTATCATCACCTAGTCACTAGCTTTATGCAAGAAATTCAAAACATCTACAACTCAATTCTCGCGCCGTTTCCTTTATTTTTGCACCCATTTATATCCTTTGGGTTAGCTATATTTTTAATCTATTCGATTGTCCAAGTATTAAAGAAAAACTTTATTTTTTTGATTGCGCTTATTATTTTACTCCCAGCTTCTATTCCGATAATAAAACAGGTTGGAGCCAGTCTGATTTCTGTGGTTAAGTTCTTATTGAAGATATAAGACGAGTACTTGGTACATAGTACTTTGTACTTAGTTTTAAACAGAAGGACTCACTTGATACTACTTCGTACTAAGTACTCAGTACCAAGTACTAAATAATTTAATTGTGGATAACTTTTGGGTGAACAAGCGTTTACCCTTATTTTATTATATTTTGACACTAGGTGAACGAACGTATACAATCAAGTTACTAGCCTCTAGTGCCTAGCCACTAGTTACAAGGAACTAATTACATGTCCATCACCGATCGTCAAAAACAACTCCTCAAGTTTATTTCTAAACAGATCCGTGAGCATAATATGCCACCTTCAATCTCTGAGATGGCTGACTATCTTGAAGTTAAATCCAAGAATGCTGTGGCAAAACTATTGGATGCATTAGAAGAAGGGAATTATATTAAAACCAGTGGAAAAGCTAGAGGAATTACTGTTTTAAATAGTTTATCAGAAAGTTTAGAAAAAGGTTTTATTAGAGTGCCAGTTTTGGGTTCTGTCCAAGCTGGGAGCCCACATCTAGCCGAGGAGCATATTGAAGACTGGATTAATTTACCGCAAACCATGGTTAAAGGTAGACGCGATGTATTTTTACTCAAAGTCCGTGGTGACAGTATGATTAAAGCTGGAATATTTGAAGGAGATTTGGTTATTGTTCGTCCTACTCGCGAAGCCAAAAATAATGATATTGTTGTGGCACTCTTGCACGATGAAGCAACGGTCAAACGTTTTGTGCAAATTAAAAATCGAGCCTATTTAAAAGCTGAAAACCCAGACTACCCAAATATCTATCCTAAGGAAGAGTGGATGATACAAGGTAAAGTCGTTGGTGTAATAAGAAACCTAGAATAATAAATTTAGTACCTAGTACTGAGTACTTAGTACGAAGTCGGCTCAAGCGAGCACTTCTGTTTGAAACTAAGTACTAAGTACTAAGTACAAAGTACTAAACAAATGTCAGAACTTGAACTCACAAAAATTAATATTGTTAAACAGTTGAGGGGTTTATGCGCTCACTGTGCTAATAACCGGGCTCATAGCTGTCCAGTTCAAACTATTGCAAAACAAGTTAGGTCTATTCGAGGCATCCCTTTAATTGTTAACAATGAATTCAAAGGCGTGTTGTTAGCGCACTAGGCAAGTTTGGAGGGCTTATGAATAATGGCATATATATTCAAGAAGGTTTGGCAGACTTAGCTGTTAATGACCTCCTTGTCACTTTAAAAACGGAGACGCGTAAAAATTTTGATAAGTTAGAGGCACTACCAAGCAGAACACTAATTTATTTTAGTTTTAATGAGCTTGATGCCGACAATTTAGCTGGGAGGTTTAGCCTGTCTTTAAAATTTGGTTACTTTGTAACTTTTTTTACTTCAACAGAAGTCTATGTAATTTTTCCAGAAAGATTTTTTAAATACACAAAAGGGCTTTATGGCGTTAGAGAAAATATTATTATCTACGGTCAAACTCAAGGGATACCCAAACAAGAGTTAGTCTGGGCGGAGCAGTAGAATTATGAAATCTGAGGAAGTTATATTAAAGGAGTTGCAGATTATCCCTGGGGTTGGTAAGAGTATTGCTCAGGATTTACTAGATCTTGGCATACGTACTCCTAAAGCTTTAAAAGGCCGGAACCCTGAGAAACTTTATTTTCAACTTTGTAATTTACGAGGCCAGCACATAGACCGTTGTATGCTCTATGTTTTTAGGTGTGCAGTTTATTTTGTAGAAACTAAAAAACCCCAGCCTAGACTTCTTTTGTGGTGGAATTGGAAAGATTAGTAACCTAAAAATATTTTTTAGATTCTTATTATATAGACTTACTAAAGTAACTGTATGTTGCTTTTTTGGCATAATCCGCTTAGATATAAGGGGTAATCATCTGCTTTAGACTTGACAAAAATTGTAAATTACTCTATAATAATCAATCGTATCAAAGTCTCGCTTATTTTCGGGACTTGCTATGTATTAATTTATTAATATTTTATAAACTAGTATTAGGACTTGAAACTTTAACAAGTCACTAAGGCAAAACACCTATGACATTTATTAAATCATTATTTGCGCGCACCAATCTATTCGGGTCCAGAAAAGCTAGTCGCTCATTTGCAGTGCTTGCTGTTTTGGCGGTTACTGCTGGGCTTTTGATTATTCCACAAGCTTCTGACAGGGCTCAATCAGTCGAATGTCCAAATCCACCAACCAATGCGACTCTAAACCCTTACCCTGTGCAATGGTATCCTGGTGGGGCCTTATGTAAAGACTTTCCAGCTATTGTTGGACGTAACGTGACTCGTGGTCAGCATTATCCTACAAGCCAAGCAGAACAGAACAGTGGTGTGACTGCAACCAGCGGTGAAGAAATTGACGTCCAAATGTATTTACATAATGGAGCAGCGAACAATCTTCCCCAAGACCAAACCGATGCCACTAATGTGCGTATTACTACATCTACCCCTACTAGCGTAGGAAGTAATCATACAATTAGTGTTTCTATGGTTGGAACTCGTGCCAATGGCAATCCAACTAACACGGTTTCTGGTAGCTTTACTGTGCATACTGGCGCTAATGAGCGTCTTGAGATTGTTCCAAATTCTGGGGAGCGTTATGACTCAAGTAATAATCTTGAACAAAGTGGTTTCTCTATGGGTAATAATACTGTTACCGTAAATAGATTACGCGCTTGTTTTGAATATGCTAAATTTTTCCGTTACACTGTTCGCGTAGTTTCTGACGCAGGTCAGTTAAATCTGACAAAAGACGTTCGAAACGTTACTCAAAATGATACCAGCTTTGCTGATACTACCAATGCAAATACTAACGATGTTGTTGAATACCGAATTAATGTTTCTGCTACCAATGGCAATTTAACCAATGTTACTCTACGCGATGTTGGTGTTTCTGGCATTGCTTTTATACCGGGAACTCTTCGAGTTAATGGAGGTCTTGGTAGCGGTACTTTAAATCCAGCTATCTCTTTGGGGAATATAAACTCTGGCCAAACAGATATTATAAACTATCAAGCTCGTGTAACAGCTGGTGCTGGCACCTATGTTAATACTGCAACTGCTACTAGTGGTTCTTTAACTGACAGCGATACGGCTACAGTAATTGTCAGCCAAGTTGTTAACCCTGTAGTTTGTAACCCATCCACTCAAACTGTAAACGTCAACCAAAACGCTAACTTTACTGCCACTGGTGGCAATGGTACTTTTTCTTGGCAAGCAAGTGGCGGCACTCCAGCAAATGGTAGTGGCTCCTCTTTTTCCACTCGCTATACAACTTCTGGCACAAAAACTGTAACCGTAACTTCAAATGGTCAATCAGACTCTTGTGCTGTTATTGTTAACCAAATTGTTAACCCTGTAGTTTGTAACCCATCTACTCAAACTGTGAACGTCAACCAAAATGCCAACTTTACCGCCACTGGTGGTAATGGTACTTTCTCATGGCAAGCTAGCGGTGGTAGCCCTTCGGCTGGTAATGGTTCAAGTTTTTCAACTTCATATAATACTTCTGGCACAAAAACTGTGACAGTAACTTCAAATGGTCAATCAGACTCTTGTGCTGTTATTGTTAACCAAATTGTTAACCCTGTAGTTTGCAACCCTTCAAGTCAAACTGTAGACATTAATCAGAACGCTAACTTTACCGCCACTGGTGGTAATGGTACTTTCTCATGGCAAGCCAGCGGCGGCACTCCAGCAAATGGTAGCGGTTCTTCTTTTTCCACTCGCTATACAACTTCTGGCACAAAAACTGTGACAGTAACTTCAAATGGTCAAAGTGACAGTTGTTCTGTTATTGTTCGTGATATCCCACAAGTTTTTTGTTCTCCCTCTTCTCAAACAGTAGACCTTAATGAAAATGCTTTCTTGTCAGCGACTGGTGGTAACGGTACTTTCTCATGGCAAGCTAGCGGTGGGACACCTTCGACTGGAAGTGGTTCAACTTTTCAAACCAGCTATCCTGTTTCTGGCACTAAAAATGTAACCGTAACTTCTGGTACCCGTACCGCGAACTGTACAGTTATTGTCAGACAGCCCCAAATTAATAGCGTTGTTTGTAACCCTTTAAGTCAAACTGTAAATATTGGTCAGCCAGCTAACTTTACTGCCACTGGTGGTAACGGTACTTTCTCATGGCAAGCAAGCGGTGGTAGTCCTTCCACTGGCAGTGGTTCAAGTTTTTCCACTTCATATAATGCTTCTGGAAGTCGCACTGTAACTGTGACTTCAGGGAATACTTCAGACTCTTGTCAGGTCTTAATCAATCAAAATCAAGGCTACTTATCTATCGACAAGTCTGTCCGTAACTTCACAAACAGTGGTAATTTCTCCAGCAGTATTGAAGTTGAGAATAATACTACAGTTGAATATCGTATTTTAGTTACTGCTAATGGTGGTAACGTCAATAACGTACGTTTACTTGAAAACTTACCAAGTCAGTTAACACTAGTTTCTGGCTCAGTTCGTTTAGACAACACTACTATTAGTGATAACTTCAGTAATTCTTCAATTAGTCTTGGCACTATGACTAGTGGCCAAACTCGTACTTTAACTTTCCGCGCAGTCGCCAGAGCTATCTCTGGGCAAAGCCAGACAGTTATTAACAATACTGCAATTGCAAGCGGGGATAACACTCCAAGCGTTAGTGATTCAGCAACTGTAACAATCCGTCAATTAATTGGTACTTGTTGCAAGCAACTTGCTATTACTAAGCAAGTTCGTAACGTTACAACAGGAACTTCTTTCCAAAACAGTGTTCAGGCTGCTAATGCCGATAGAGTTAGTTATGAAGTAATTGTTTCTAACGTTGGTACAGAAACCGTCTTTAATGTTCAACTAACAGACGCTTTGCCAGGCTTGCTTTCACTGGACAATAGTTCAATTCGCGTAGACGGCAACCAGTTTCCTACTGGTAATAACCTAATCAATTTATCTTTAGGAACTTTAAACGTTGGCCAGCAAAAGCGTATTACTTACGAAGTAACTGTTAACGCTACTGCCACTTCTGTTATTCAAAACATTGCCCGAGCCACAGGTGACGGTGTTAGCCAAGTACAAGACGATGCCTTTGTCTATGTTAACAGCGGTAATACCAATGTAACCTTGTCCAAGAAAGCTTGGAATGATACTAAGAATGTGAACGCTCAAAGCACACACGCAGACCGCGAAAATTATATCACCTATACCCTTATGGTTACCAACAGTAACTCTACAGCGGTCAATAACTTTATAATTACAGACGATCTTTCCGGAGTATTACCATTAGCAGATATGGTTGAGCTTGGTGGTGGTTTCCTTTCTGGAAATGTCATTAGCTATCCAGCCATTACTATTCCAGCAAATGGTTCTGTAACCAAAACTTTTAAAGTTCGTGTTAAGTACCACTTAAATACTACACAGAGTTTTACAATGGTGAATACCTACGGTAACACTGTGACTATTAACATTCCTGGCAACACTCCTTTTGAAGCTCCAAAAACTGGAGCTAGTGGAACAAGTGCTATGGTCTTTGGTGGCTTACTTTCTTCTGGTCTTATGCTTTGGCGCAAGCGCCGCGAGATCATGAGTTTGATTCTTGCTTAAACATGACAGCACAGCCCTCTCTTGCACTGTCATCCTGAGTGAAGCGAAGGATCTAAAAAAAGCCCCGCCCTTTTGTAAAAAAGGCGGGGCTTTTTTGATTTAACTTTTATTGTGTCATTCCAGGTTTGAACTGGAATCCATAATCATCTGATTATTTAATCTTGGATCCCAAATCTAGTTTGGGATGACATAAGCCTTCTATTTTCAGCCTAAGTACTGAGCACTAAGGACTATTTGTATCTCAAGTTTGCATAATTTTCATAACTTGCTATGATAAAAATACAGAAAATAAATACTCAAACAAAAAGACAGCCCAAGCAGTCGAAATATAATTTGACTGACTAGCTGTCTTTGTTGTTT
This sequence comes from uncultured Candidatus Saccharibacteria bacterium, assembly GCA_964617815.1. Taxonomy (GTDB): domain Bacteria; phylum Patescibacteriota; class Doudnabacteria; order UBA920; family UBA920; genus CAZTXY01. Next base: position 53,966 of record CAZTXY010000004.1, read on the forward strand.
AATCACTTTTATGGACACTTTATTCCTTGAACAATTACTTTTGGAGTTAAAAACCCGCGGTGGGGGGATGGTTATTGGTGATAACGATCAATTTAAAGCAGTAGTTTTAAGTTTAGATAAGTATAATGAATTATTGCTTCAATCTGGTAAGGTTGTAGAGGATGTAATAACCAAAGTCAATAATCAAACTGTTTTGGTTACTGGGGGTGCTGGATATATTGGTAGTCATTGCACCAGACAACTTTTGGCAGCCGGTTATAAGGTCATTGTTTTAGACAACTTAAGCTCTGGAAAAAGAGAAAATATCCCTGCCGAGGCTATTTTTATTGAAGGAGACTACGGAGATTTGGACCTATTGGCTGAACTTTTTAGCCGAGAAGCCGTATCTTCCGTAATTCATTTTGCCGCTAGCATTTTAGTGCAGGAATCTTTGCAAAATCCAAGTGAGTATTTTACCAATAATGTTCTAAAAACAACCCATCTTTTAGCTGCAATGGGTGAGTTTGGGATTAAACGGATTCTATTTTCATCAACAGCTGGGGTCTATGGCCCAAGTAATGAGGCCTTAACAGAGACAAGTAGCACTAACCCAATCAATCCCTATTCTGCTGGAAAATTGGCCGTGGAAGAACTGCTGAAATACCAAGCTTTGTGGTGCGGTTGGACTGTTACAGTCATGCGTTCCTTTAACGCCGCAGGAAGCGACCCAGAGGCCCTTATTCGGCCTACAGTGGCCGCTTCTATTACCTGGCGACTAATGGATGTGGCTTTGGGTAAAACGGATAAATTCGTGGTTTTTGGCCGAGACCAAGCAACTCGAGACGGGACTACAGTGCGAGACTATATTCATGTGCAAGACATTGCTAAAGCCTTTGCTTTGGCATTAGATTTGCCGCAGGAAAGACCTTTTGAAATTTACAACGTTGGTAGCGGACAGGGGACAAGTATTACCCAGTTAATTGATGTGGCAATAGAAACTACAAATAGGATGATTCCAATTGAGTACGTTAACTCTGTACCCGGTGATATTCCTTTGTCTTTGGCTAATATAAATAAAATTCAAACTAAGCTGGGTTTTGAACCAAGCAATAGTACACTAGAAAACATTTTTAAAACCAGCTGGCACGCCGCCAAGCATCAGTAGCAAATTTTATCCAGATTGTCATCCTGAACGGAGTGAAGGATCTCAAATACTGACAGCGATTACACACGAGCAAAAAACTATAAAAGCCAATCGGTCAATTTCTGACCCTTGGCTTTTTTGTAAATATAAAATAAATTTTTTGAGTTGGTAGCGGTACGGGGAATCGAACCCCGATTACATGGATGAGAACCATGCGTCCTAACCATTAGACGATACCGCCGTAAGTTGTCTAAATATTGGAAATCCTACTAATTTTAGCAGAAGTTGCTTAGTTGATAAAGAGGCATTTTTCAGCTGTTTATATTAATTTTCTGGGCACTAGCGACTGGGAACTAGCTACTCTTGTAGTCATGTATGCTATAATAAAAAGACAAGAGAGTTATTACTTGACATAGCTATGTATAAATATATTCTATTAGTAGGGTTAGTTTTTTTAGCAGTGGGTTGCGAGAATGTTGAACTTAAGCGTGAAGTACCAACTTCACCTGTGGAATCATTCCAACCACTTCCGAAATAAGAACAAAAATGGCCAACACACAACTTGTTGATTATATATTAAAAGCACGCGCTGCGCGCGCTACCGAAGATCAAATTCGTCTAATTCTGTCCGACCGTGGCTGGAGCATTGGCGATGTAGATGACGCTTTTGCTATGGCCTCAAAAATGGGTAGCACTGGTGGTGGTAAAAGCTTTCCAATTAAGTACATCGCTTTTTCTCTAGCAGTTATTTTAATAGCCGCAGGCGGATACTTTGCCTATCAATTTTTGAGCAATCTTAAAGGAAAAGGTGTGGATGCAGACGCCAGTAAAATTAAAGTTGAATGCCTTCCAGATAAAGACTATGCTTATCCAGACAAGTGTGCCAGAGACAAGTATCAAAAAGAAGAACCATCTAAACCAAACTCTCCTTCATTACGCTAAACCAAATTTTAAATTTCTGAAGCTGCGCTAGGATTTTCGTCCAGCGCAGTTTTGTTTTCATCGCTCAGCGCCGGAGTTTGGGGCAAGCTAATTTTACTAACTAAAGTTTCAAAATCTGGTAAGTCAGTCATGGAAGTTAAGCCAAGTTGCTGCATAAATTCTGTTGTGACTTGGTAATAGTTACTGCGACCATCGTCTGGATTGGAAATTTTTTCAATTAATCCACGCATCAACAAATGACGGATGCTGTATTGTGAATTTACTCCCCGAATTGCTTCAATTTCAGATTTAGCGATAGGTTGGCGGTAGGCAATGATTGCTAAAACTTCAACTGTGGCTTCGGTTAATTTTTCGCGAAGGTCAGCGTTTAAAAAGTTTTTAACCATTTCGCTATTTTCGCTATGGGTTGCTAATTGATACTGACCATTGGCCTCTAGTAACACAATTCCGTTGTCCTTAAGTGAGTTAAGTAGTTCTCCAAGCGCTGTGCGAATGTCGCCTTCGCCCGCACCGGTAGCTTTGGCAAGTTGATTAATAGAAAGGGGTTTGTTTGAGACAAACAGAATACTTTGCAGTTGGGATTGTAATTTGTTCATAAAATATTAATTACCGCTTATAATCATCCAAATACCAAAAGCGACTAAGATAAGTGTATAAAAAATAATTTGAGGTTTGCTGGTAAAGTTTGACTGAGTGTTTGGTCTTAAACTTTCCGGTTTGACTAGTTCAAGTTTAAGTAGGTAGCGCGCTACAAAGTTATAGTATGGTCGCCAAAGTAGCAGGCCATAAAGCGTCGCAAATGCTAGAAATAATATTCCGATAGAAAGTTTAGACATATAAATAGTTTTTAGTACCTAGTAACTAGTCGCTAGTGACTTCTGTTTTATTGTATTGTTTAATGGTAATGTCAGTGAATAGTGTTTCCTGTTCCACCGTAAAGATTTTTTGTTTAATTAGTTCAAGTAAAGCCAAAAAAGTAATAATCATCTCAGGTTTATTCTTTGCACTTGCCATAATGTCACTAAGTTTGGTTTCAATCTGGTTACTTAACTGAGTTTGAAGTTGGTCAATTTTTTCTTGAATAGAAATGGCTTCTCGAATTTTGGCTTTGGGTAAATTGTCTAGTTCCGCTAGGCCCTCAAGGACTCCCATTACTGAGTCGTGAAGCATGCTGGCAGTTACAGTCCTGTCAGGGAGAAAACTAATGCGTTGGCTAAATACAAGTAGTCTGGTAAAACTTTGACTACCTCTAGCGTCCAACATTTTGAGGTGCTTTCCCGCTTCTTTAAACTGTTTGTAAAGCAGGAGACGTTCTGTTAAGTCCATGCCTACTTCCTCTTCCTCTTGTTGGATTTCCAAGGAAGGTAAGATGGCTTTAGATTTTATGACAAGCAATTTGGCAGCGATGGACAGGTAATCTGCAAGCAGGGAAGCATCTACTTTCTCCAGTTGTTTTATATAAGTTAAAAACTGCTCAGTGACATTGGCAAGAGCAATTTGGGTAATGTCTAACTTCTGCTCTTCAATTAACGAGAGCAGTAAGTCTAATGGTCCTTCAAACTGATGTTGTTGTAATTTTATGCTATGACTCATTTTTGTTTCAGAGTTCTAAGTACCAAGTACTCAGTACTAAGTACTCTTTTTCGGCAAATCCAGTTTAATGTGAAGTTCTTTTAATTGTTTTTCGTCAACACTACTTGGTGCATCCATCATGACGTCTTCGGCTGAACCATTTTTTGGAAAGGCAATAACTTCGCGGATGTTAGGTTCGTTTTCCAGAAGCATTAAGAGGCGGTCAATCCCAGGAGCAAAACCACCGTGTGGTGGCGCGCCATACTCAAAAGCGCGGATCATAGCTCCAAATTTTTCATCCACAACTTCTTTGCTATAACCAACAATCTCAAAGGCTTTGTAGAGAATTTCTGGGTTGTAGTTTCGAATCGCACCACTAGAAAGTTCTAAGCCGTTGGCAATAATATCGTACTGGTCAGCCATGATTTCTAGAGGGTCCCCGGTTTCCAAAGCCTTCAGGCCACCTATAGGCATAGAGAATGGGTTGTGCATAAAGTCAATTTTTTTGGCCTTATCATCGTACTCATACATTGGGAAATCGGTAATCCAAGCCCATGCAACAATATCAGGATCCTTTAGTCCAAAGTCGTCTGCAAGCTGGTTTCGCAGTTTGCCAAGTACTTTGTTCACAACAGTTCGATCATCTGCGCCAAAGAAAATAACGTCACCTGTTTTAGCGCCAGTTTTTGTTACGATTACGCTAATTTCTTGTTCAGATAGGAATTTTAAAATAGGGGACTTCATACCATCGTTGTCCAAAACAATATAAGCTAAACCACCCGCGCCTTCTTTTTTTACAAATTCAGTTAAAGTGTCAATTTGGCTACGTGTAAGCTTACTACCATTTTCAAGACACAAAGCTTTCACCACACCCCCACCTTTGATTGCGTTGGCAAACACACTAAATTCGGTATTGGCTAAATCCGTTGTTAAGTCTACTAACTGCATATCAAAACGTAAGTCAGGACGGTCATTGCCATATTTTTCCATGGCCTCAAGGTAAGGAAGACGTGGAAAAGGGTTTTGCATCACTTTTTTACCAGCCCAGTCTTCGGTTAGCTTGATAAACAGTGGTTCCATTTCTTGAAAAACAATTTCACTTTTGTCGGCAAATGCAATTTCTAAATCGAGTTGATAAAATTCACCAGGGCTTCGGTCGGCTCTTGGGTCTTCATCTCTAAAACATGGAGCAATTTGAAAATATTTTGGTACGCCAGCAACCATCAACAATTGCTTGAATTGCTGAGGGGCTTGAGGGAGGGCGTAAAATTTTCCCGGGTGCAGGCGAGAGGGAACAAGAAAATCGCGGGCACCTTCTGGAGAAGAGCTGGTTAAAATGGGTGTGTTAATTTCAATAAAGTCATGTTCGTCCATGTAGTCACGAATAAACTTTATCATTTTGTGACGTTGCTTGAGCATCCTTTGCATCTTCTCTCGACGCAAATCTAAAAAGCGAAACTTCAAACGAAGCTCTTCGTTGATTGTTTCTTCTTGGTGCATAATCTGGAATGGCAGGGGTTTGCTCGCGTTTAAAACTGTAAGTTTTTCAACTACAATTTCTATTGTACCAGTTTCAATGTTTTGGTTTACTAAATCTGGCGCTCGTTCGGTAACAGTACCAGTAGCTGTAATAACAAATTCGTCTCGAATTTTCTGCGCAACTTCAAAAACATCCTTGTTTTCTGGATGAATGGTAAGTTGGACAATGCCGGTGTGGTCGCGAAGGTCAATAAAAATAAGTCCGCCGTGGTCGCGAGTAGACGCGCTCCAGCCCGACAGCGTGACTTCTTCTCCAATTTTTCCTAAAGTTTCAGTAGCGAGTGTTCGAGTTTCCATGATTTCTGTGTTTCTGTCATCCCGCACATCTTGTGCTGTCATCCTGAACGCAGTGAAGGATCTCTGCAGAGATTCCTCGACAAGCTCGGAATGACAGTGAGAAGTAAGGACGAGAGTAAAAGATACGTTAAATACTGTAAAATTATAGCAAAATAAGCCAATTTAGACAAATGAAAAAGGGATCGTGAGCATACAGCGGTATGACACTAATCCCTTTATCGGTTTGGCCCGTTTTGATATAGGCCTTAACAATTGTCCTCTATTTGGTTGTTGTCGGCGGGCTGTGCCCGCCGACTGCCCAATCGTGGGCTGCTGACCATCGATCGACCGCCACAGATTGCTCCGTGGACATGTCTGCGAAGGTCTCGTTCACCTTCTGTATGCGTGGATTCGGGCCACACGCCCATCCCGGCTATTCATTTGTCCCGCGTGCCCTGGCACTCATGGCCAGGGGCTTTCAAGACGTACCGGTTTAGGTCCGGCAACCATCGTGTCAGTCAGTCGAAGGTTCTTGGCAAATGGCCTACCGGCTTAGAGGGCCGGAGCTAAATGCCGTGACGATTTTAACATGTCGACCTCCTGCCATCTCTGGTTGGAGTTTGCCCGAGGCGACGGAGCGGGGAACATAGCCCCACCCCGCGCCTGAGGCATGCCCGTTTCCGGGCCAATGGTGGCCTTCGTCGGATCCAATGGGCCACCGGTCGCGCGTCGGATAACTACAAGGGAGCCGACGCACTCCTCACGCCCTGCCGCCTTTACTACTCGCCGGGCGACAGTCATTCCGGCCACAGCCTGCCAATTGCAAACTCCCCTCGAGAATGCTTTTGGCAGACTGCAACGCGCCGGATTCGCAAAAAAAGTACTACTTACTAACACTAACCTTGATAACGCTCGTTATCACCACGAGCGGGATGGCGATTATCCGTTCGCTTCGGGTTCTTTCGGCCGTCTGCCCAATGTGTGGGCTTGGCGAGGCTAGAAATCGAGCTCACTTCTGTCGGTCTGTGACCTGTCGAGTGATGCTAGATCTAGCGGTTTCGCCTTTTCCTTTGCGGCCTAGAGGTTTGTGGCTTTCGCCTTCGTCGTTGTGCCGCCAGAGACTGAAATCAATGGCGGATGAGCAGAGGCATCTGCCTCATTTCTACCTCCATTTCCGTCAGTAGGGGGGACCGACACACCAACCCTCCTTGAGGGGTTGTTTGTTGGTGTGCTCCCGAGTGGGCAAGCGCACTGGTAATGGTTGCTCCGTTCTCTGGAGACATTGACCAGTGCAGGCGGTAGCCGCCCCAGCATTGCTAGGGTGGCGTTCCCGAAACGGGATTCGCCATGATATCACCTCGCCCGTATCGCTGGGCCAGCGCGGTGAGCCGTCATCGATCGCTCGAAGTGGATGGGGATGTTGTCATCCCGCCGGCGCGACAGTCTGTCGCGTCGAATCCGTCTTCTTAGCGGTGCGAGAACGCGCTCGCCAGAGAGGCAATTCATGCACTCAGCAACGGCTGAGCGCTCTTCGTCGCGGTCGCCGACCCGATGCCGTGGGTCTAGCGGCCGACGCGCATGCCGACGCAGCTGCCGTCGTCGATCGTGACGAGGCGATTTTCTTTCAACATGTTGAGGGGCGTTGCCGCCCGGTACTGGTTCTTCATGTTGCCTCCGCATCCTCGCCTAGGCGAGGAAATCGAGGTTCGCGTCAGGACTTTGCCTGACCGCGAAACACACTGAGAAAAAAGAACGAACTTGCTATCGGTGTTGTCGCACTACGAATCAAAAAGGCAAAACCTCTTTAATCGTCGTAGTATACGAGGCAACAAAAAAGTAATTAGTGAAAGTAGCTTTCTTGAAACTAATTATTTTTTTACTGCCCCTATACAAAACATAATTTCATATATTAGCAAATATTATAGCTTTTGTCAAGTACCATTCTAAAATGCTGAAAATGCTTATTTATAAGGTAAAAGGAAGGCCGACACAGTTGCGTCGGCCTCTGAAACAGGGTCCACCGAATCGGTGCGAAGCTCATCGAACGAACGTGCTAACGAACGGCCGTCGATGGTTTGATGTTGGTGGAGCCCAAAGTGATAATCCCTCCGAGGAATTGTGTGGTTCCGGGTTACGGAACCTGAGTGGTGAAGTGGCACAGGGCTTGAGCTAAGAGAGTTAGCCCTAGGCGCCTATAGTGGCCCAGATGCGGGAGTCCGCAGATCCAGGCCCGTGGTTCGCCGCGTCGCAAATCCGGGGCAACTCAAGTTCCGAAAATGCAACCGACGAATGTCGAGATTACAGCAGCCGAAGCGGCCGCTTGTCGACGCTATCGCTCCCAAGAACATCTTGGATGAAGCTCCAGCGCCCCTCACGTCGGCCCCCGAACTTGGGTGGAACTCGATTCACACCTTTTTCGGTGGTTCCAGGCCTGTCTTGGCCTGGATGAGTGTCGTCCGATGCCGGGACTTCAGTGTCCGGCGCAGTTGCAGTCGCATTGCTCATCTGCGTTCTCCTTTGTGACTTTCAACATACTACAGCTTTTGTTATGTTTTGTCAACGTAACGGGAGACCCCCAACGGAGGGGAATCTTCCGTTGGGGGTCTTGGGAATGCGAGAAAAAAAGCAGCGCTGAGTCACTCACCGGTAAAGGTGACGTGACTCAGCGCTTAAATGCAGGGCAGTTTAGAGTTGGGCGACTCAGGTTAGCCCTGGTTGGCGTTTAGGAGGCCCAAACGCCAAACAAAATTCCTCCAGTCATGAAATGTTAAACCCTTCGACCGTGCCACCGTACGCATGATCGAGGCCTTCGCGGGGTTCACCGCAAGCCCATCCTGGGCTCGCAGAGTTGCTTTCTTGGTTTTGGATATTTGTTGGTGTTAATATCCTGCCTTCAGGCGGATCTTCTTTAACCATCTTAGTTGCAGTATCTGGCAATGTTTTTCTCCTTCTTGTATTCAAGTCGAGTCATGGTAAGGTTTTTTTCGACTTTTGTCAAGACTTTGCAGTGCTTAGCCAAGAAGTGGGGTATAATAAACTTATGCTTAAAAAAATTGTGCTAGACCTTGAAACACATCCATCCTACGCTAAAGCTTCGGAGGATTTATTTGAAAAGTTGATTATCAGTTGCAATGGAGGCGCTCATGCTTAAAAAGATAGTTTTAGATTTAGAAACTCAAAATTTATTTCAAGATGTTGGGGGGCGGGGAAAAAATCATCTATTAAAAATTTCCGTTTGTGGAATTTATGAATATAGTAAAAATGAATATTCGATTTACGAAGAATTAGAATTGCCGAAGTTGGCGTCAATTTTGCAGTCAGCTGATCAGATTATTGGTTTTAATATTAAAAGTTTTGACTTTGAAGTCCTACAGCCGTACTTAGACTTTGATATTTTTGAGCTTCCTTACTACGATATATTGGAAGAGATCAACAGAAGCCTTGGACGGCGCATTAGTTTGGAAACCGTGGCACAAGGAACGCTTGGAAGTGGGAAGTCTGGAAGTGGCAAAGAAGCGGTGTTATATTATCGCAGTGGGCGAATGGATTTACTAAAAAAGTATTGTTTGGACGACGTTAAAGTGACCAAACAAGTTTACGAGTATGCCTTGAAGAATCAAAAATTATTGTATCGTGATTTTTTTAATTTAGCTGAAATCCCAATTGTTTGCCAAGAGCCTGATCCTCGAGTGGGTGTGCAACATCAGTCGGTGTTGTTTTAGCATTAAGTAGTATGTTCACGTGCTGTCATTCCGATCCGCCAGCCGGCGGACGGGGAATCTCTTGCTCTTTTGGGATCCTTCTCCGCCGGAGGCGGATCAGGATGACAGTGCTGGGGAAGAGTCCTTAACTCATGATTTTTTATTTAAAAAAAATATTACTATTGAGCTTAGGTTTTGTTAGCCTAATTATTTTTGTATATGTATTGCATCTGGTGTTCACCGGCAAAATTATTCTTCCTCAAGAATTTGTTTTTGCTAATTTTAGAGTTCGCTATTATGGGTTGGCTTTGGCTTTGGCTACTGCTAGCGCCTATGCTATTGGTTTATACAGAGCAAAGGATTACGGCTTAGTTCATAAAACAGCGGAGAGTATAATGCTTTTGGCTATTATTGGTGGTTTTATCGGGGCGAGGCTTTATCATGTTGTAGTAGAGTTTTCTTTGTATCAGAATAATTTATGGGA
>CAZTXY010000005.1:0-58229 GCA_964617815.1 uncultured Candidatus Saccharibacteria bacterium
TTTTATTCATTCTTCATCTTCAATCCGCTAAGTGAACTTGGCAACCTAGCTAATACATACCAAGAAACCAAAGCTAGCATGGAACGGCTTGATGAAATCTTGCAAACCCAAAAAGAGCCCAAACCAGAAAACCCAGTTGAGGTCGGTGCAATTAAAGCTATAAACTTCAAAGACGTCTCCTTCCGTTACGATACGGTTCAAGAACACGCAGTGGAAAATATAAATCTTACAGTCAATGCAGGAAAAACAATTGCATTTGCCGGCCCTTCAGGTAGTGGTAAAACAACGCTGATTAAACTCCTTGTGGGACTATACAAACCAACATCTGGTGATGTTACGTTTAACGATACAAGCATTTCACAAATTGACTTAGCCCGTTTCCGTAAAAAAATCGGCCTTGTCTCCCAAGACACTCAACTTTTTGCCGGCACGATTCGCGAAAATTTATTGTTTGCTTCTCCGGATGCAACTGACGCTGACATGACGCAAGCTTTGGAGTCTTCTGCGGCCTCGCGTCTGCTTGAACGTGGAGGCGAGGGTCTGAATACCAAAATTGGCGAAGGTGGACTTAAACTTTCTGGCGGTGAGAAACAAAGACTAGCAATTGCCCGTGCCCTACTGCGAGACCCAAACATAATTATTTTTGATGAAGCTACTAGCTCGCTTGACTCATTGACTGAAGAAGAAATTACTCACACCATAAAAGACATCGTGGCCAAACGACCAAACTTAATTACCGTACTAGTGGCACACCGACTATCAACAATTGTTCATGCCGACACAATTTATGTTCTTGAGAAAGGTAAAATTTCCGAATTTGGCAACCACGATCAACTACTCGAACAAAAGGGATTATACTCAGCACTCTGGCGCCAACAAATCGCCAGCCGCGAAAGTTAAAAAAATACTAAGCCCGACCAGATAAACCGGTCGGGCTTTTCACACAATACACAGAGACGGCGAATCCTTGATCAAACAACCATCAGTCCTTCCATCCCATAGGTGGAACTCCTTCCTTTTCAAACCGTCTTTGTTGGTCACTCAACTCCTCGTTCTGAGTTTGCTGTTGTAGCCTTCTCTTTAGCACAGGGCTAACGAGATACCGCTTGATCCCATGCCAGACTTGTTTTCCAGACCATCCAAACATTGAGACAGCCAAAATAACAAGCACGATAGCCAAGGATAACGGCCACAAGATAGCGGGCAGATATGCAGCACCGGAATCAGGAGTGTAGCCACCCCTGGCACTACTCCGACGTTCATAAGCACCAAACATCGCGAAAGTGATGCAATATCCAACGATGTAAACACCGAGGCAGACCAACACTTGGATCACCATTGTCACGCTCCTCCTCTGCTAACAGAATCAAATACTATATTACAAAACAGACCACTATGTCAAGCGCGTAGTGGTCTGTTACTTTGTAAAAAAATTTATTGCTTATCGATTTTTTCTTGTTTCTGTTGTTTGAGCGACTCAATATCACCCATCAGCTTTACCAAGTTGGTTTGAATTTCAGTTAAAGTTTGCATAGTAGCATTATCATGCTTGTCATCATCTATATCATCCTCTTGAATCTCATCAATATCTTTTTCCATTTCATCAATATCTTTTTCAATCCCCTCCACGTCTTCTTGAATCTCGTCAATATCTTCTTCCACTTCTTCTAAACTCTGCGTGTTTCTGTTAACTGTAATTTGAATAAAAATCGCCAAGTAAATTGCTTCAAGAGAAACTACTGTAGTCAGGACAAGTAAAATTGTATCAATTTGAACGCCAAAAAAATATAAAGCAAAACCACCTGCAAACAAAATTGTATGCACAATTAGAGAGGAAGTTGACCCAACCCAATTAGTAAACTTCAAAGAAAGGGCGTCTAGCCCAATAGGTTTTTCTTTTGGCTGTTTTACCATATCTATTATTATATCACATTTTTTATATTTTGTAAAGTTACCCAGGACTCCCTTCCTAAGGGAATCTTAGGTTTTGTAAAAAAAGTGGTATAATAAGAATAATATATAAGGCTCTCGGTCGATGGCCCCCAAAACATTAATCACAAAAATTTACCATGACATCAAACACTAAAATTATAATTCCAGTAGCAATTGCCATAGTCTTGGTTGGGGCTTTTGCCTACACCAAATATAGCACTGCTCCAAGCCTCGAAGAGCTCACAAAAGATAGTCAAACTACTACGACTCCACTTTCAACAACTGAAAGTAACTCAACTGCCCCAGTCAACAGTGCCGCTAAGGTTCCTGTCACTGGCAATGTCGACGATGTTCTCAACGCCATGACGCTTGAGGCTAACGACGAACAAGTCGCCGCTACAGCAGACGACGACAGCTCTATTTTTAATGACTCATTAACAGAATATAATCTCAATACCTATGAAGGCCAATACTAACTTTCTAAAAAATGTGGGTTTTGGACTTGTCGCATTGAGCATCCTTGTCCCAAATCTCTCTGTTGCCTCAGCTATAACCAACACTAGACCAGAGCGCGCAACTACCAAAACCGAAGATCAACAAAAAGAAGCTAAAGAAAAAGCGAAGGCTGAACAAACTGCTCAATATTGCAAACGTTTAGAACAAACAACTTCTAAAATGGTTAGCGAAGCAGAAACGCTCCGAACTCGCTGGAATACTACAAAAACAGAAAAGAAAAGTGAAATTAGCGAGAATCGAGAAGATCGCATGGGTAAACTTGGCGAAGTTCGCGAGACTGGAGATAGTCGACGCGAAAACCATTACACTAAACTCGAAGAACGCGCCACAACTGACGCGCAAAAATCTGCTGTTGCAAAATTTAAAGCAACAATGGAAACTGCCGTTCGAACTCGCCGAACAGCAATTGACACAGCACTAAGAACTTACAAAGCTGGAGTAGACGCTTTACTTAAAAAACGTCAGGACGACACACAATCTGCCTTAACTAAAATGCGCACAAGTATTAAGACCGCGACAGACAAAGCTAAAACAGATTGTACCGCTGGGGTAGATGCTGCAACAATTCGCAGTACCCTGCAAGCAAGCACTAAGGCCGCACGTGAACAATTTAAAACCGATCGTCAAAACATAGAAAAAGGACGAACGGGGCTTGAAGAGTTACGCAAAACCAGAAATGCCAGCATCAAAGCTGCGGTGGATAGCTTTAAAACTACTGCCGAAAATGCAAGAAAAGAATTGCGTTCTGCATTCCCTTCAACAAGTACTACTTCGTCAACTCAAGAATAATCACAATTTAAAAAACCTCTCCGAAAGTTTTCGGAGAGGTTTTTGTATTACTCGACAAATTTTAAATTCCTTTATATACTAGACCCGGATGAAAATCAGCTACAAAGGAGGCCTGTCATGCCAAACCTCATTGCCGAGCTCAACGAGAAGCTACGTGAGGGGGCACTAAGTGCCATGGGTGAACCACCCTACTGGATGGTTTGTCATTGCCAAAGCATGGTGGAAGACTCAGAAGAGTTTGACTGGGTCCCATTGTTGTTCATTGGCATCTTTCCATCCGAAGACATCAATGAAGCCTTAGACATGGCTCACGATGAAGTCAAAAGGGCTTTCCCGGAGATCACCAATCCCGTCACCATGGAAAGCACCGTCGGAAATAACATCGCTCTCTGCGATGGCGATAGTGATCCACCAGAACCGGTTGTTGCAATCTTCTGCGTTGGACCAGAGCACTTTCAACTAGGCTTTGAATTCGGACAAATCACGGAATCAGAGACCATCTGTTAATTCTTGCGCCCCGACCAACTGGCCGGGGCGTTCTGTTTTTTCTGATATAATAACTTTATGCTTCCACCAGGACACATTGCCGCAGGTTTTATTGTTGCCAAATCATTACTCGTCTTTACCCAAGCGAGTTTTGACCAATCACAAACAAACACCCTGCTTTTTTTAGGAGCTTTTTTTAGCTTTGCGCCAGACCTCGACATGTTTTACGCTTTCGTTAAAACGCGAAGCTTTACTATTCCTGGAACTCAAATTAATCACAGAGCCTACTTAACTCACTCTCCCCTGCTCTGGCTGGCTTTAGGCTTGAGTATATATTTTTTCAGTTCAGACCCACTTATTAAATACACTGGGCTCTTGCTGTGGCTGGGTTCCTGGAGCCACTTTGTTTTAGATTCACTCAAAGTTGGAGTGCGCTGGCTCTATCCTTTCAACAAAAAATTCTATGCTCTTGAGGGCCCAGGCAACCAAGAAAACACACCGCAAAAAAGTTTCTTTGCCTTTTGGTGGTATCACTTCATCCATATTTACATTAAAAAGTTTACATCAACTTTTATCCTTGAAATAATTTTACTGCTATCTGCCGCTGTAATTTTATTGCAAAACTCAGGACTATGAAAAAAACCTTTCTATATTTAATTTTAATTGTAAACGTAGCGGCCACCATAGGAATTTGGTGGCTAGGCTCTGGAGTTTTATTTAGTGTGAGCCAAGGTGGGACCCTAATCGCACTTGGACGGCTTGCCGGCCTGCTCCTAGAACTAACCATCCTGCTTCAAGTAATTCTTATGGGCAGAATTACTTTTATTGAGCAAACTTTTGGGCACGACAAATTAAATAAACTCCACAGGTTAGTTGGTTATTCGGTCCTTGTTTTATTTTTTGCACATCCGCTATTTCTAATTTTTGGCTACAGCCAACTTAATCAAACTTCTTTAATTGCACAGTTTCTAGATTTCTTTAAAAATTATGAGGACGTATTTCGAGCAGTCGTTGGTTGGTTAATGTTTATAACCATAATTGGAGTCACAATTACGCTCCGCAAAAAAATTCGTTACGAAACCTGGTATTTTATTCATTTGCTTGTCTACGTGGCAATTGCACTTGTCTTTGGTCATCAAACCCAAACTGCAGACGTGTCTTTTGGTAAACCACTCTACTACTGGCTGGTTTTAAACTTTGCCGGCTTTGGCATAATGCTCCTTTATCGTTTTGGCAAACCGCTTTACCAATCTTTTAAGTATAAATTTAAAGTTGAGCGGATCAGCCAAGAGGCTCCTGATATTTACTCCATTTACATTACAGGAAAAGATCTTAACAAATTCAAATTCCGCGCTGGACAATTTGCTAATCTTAATTTTATAGGCTTTGGTCTGTGGTTCACCCATCCTTTCTCTTTTTCACAAGCTCCCGGCCACGACCAACTTCGCTTTTCAGTTAAAGCCTTGGGTGACTTTACAAATAAAGTAGCCTCGATAAAGCCTGGTACCAGAATTATTGTAGACGGCCCACTTGGACTATTTACAGCCAGCCAAGCCCAAACAGATAAATATTTATTTATCGCTGGAGGAATTGGCATTACACCAATTCGGGCTTTAATTGAAGAGCAGTTGAAAAACAATCGCGATATGGTTTTACTATATGCAAATAAAACTTTAGCATCCACTGCTTTCAAAACAGAAATCGAACAGCTTGGCATCAAAACAACCTATGTGCTCTCCAGCGATGAATCACTACAACTAGGGCACATTGAGCACGGTTATATTAACAGTGAAAAAATTAAGAGCTTGATTCCAGACTACTTAGAACGGGAAGTTTACTTATGTGGCCCCCCTGTCATGATGACAGCTCTAATTACAGAATTAGAGAAACTAGGGATACAAAAAAAATATATTCACTTTGAAAAATTCTCCTACTAAAAAGACTTTGATACTCTCAAGTATCAAAGTCTTTTTTTTCGGATATAAAAATTATGGTTGGCCCATTTTTTTTAAAAACAAGTAGTGCGAGCGGACAGCAAAAAATAATGATGGCATCTCGTTATACTTTATGCCAAACTTTGTGCTTGACTCCTTAACTATCTTTGCCAACTTTGGATAATGCGTATGGGAAATGTCTGTAAATAAATGGTGTTCAACTTGATAATTAAGCCCACCCACGTACCAAGTTAAGATTTTATTACCATGGGCAAACCCTACCGTTGTTTTAATTTGATGCGCAGCCCATTCACTGTCCACCTCTGGGCTAAATTCTGGATGCTCTGCTTCTCCAACTGTATGAGCAAGCTGAACTACTAACATAAAAACCAAGCCAAGGGTAAACGATACTAAAACATAGCCAAGCGCCACTTGCCAAAATGGATGCAGAATTAGTGGTATAGCAAATGCAAGCGTAAAAAATACAACTTTCCCAAAAATAAAATTAAAAAGTTCACTGCCTCTCAACCGAGGGATCTTGTCCCCGTTTATAGTGCCATTATAAATGGTTTGAAAATCACCATAGAGGTAGCGCACATGTACAAGGCCATATAAAAACCACAAGTACAAATGCTGAAACCGATGAAAAGGCAAAAGCCTCTGCTTTGGTGCCACCCGACCCAATGCGGAAAAGTTAATGTCATGGTCTACATCGGGAATATTGGTAAAAGCGTGGTGACGAACATTGTGTTTTTGTTTCCACAAAAAAGAGCTTGCTCCTATAAAATAATCTGAGGTTGAACCTGCAATGCGATTCATCCATGGCCATTTCGAAAATCCATTATGACTACCGTCATGCTGAATATTAAACCCAATTCCGGTCAAGGCTAATCCAAGTGAAAGTCCAGAAAGAATTACAACAGGCCAAGAGTCTGCTTGAAATACTAAAATATAATACGAAGCGGCTGTCCAGGCAAGCATAAAAATAGCCTTAGCATAAATCGCTACGGTGTCACGCCTGGGTAAACCCGTATCAGCAAAGTACTGATCAATCTGCTTTTTCAACTCTTCGCGTAGAGGAGTACTACTTTTAAACTTTATTAGTGTTTCCATAACCTAATAGTAACATAACTGGGCGCTTCGTATAAAAAGCTGATATAATATCCATAGATCATAATATATTTACTAAAATGAATGAAATAAACCCCAACTACAAGGATCTTCGTCACCTACCCATAGAACACAGTTGGTCAATACCAAGCCAAGAGGACTTAGCCAGAAAATTTGCTGATGAGTTTGAAAAATTTTTAAATCAGATTGAAAATTCGTGGATTAAAACTGAAGATACTTCCGACTACGTTGTCGGGCTTCTTGAGGCGCTTATCGATGCAATGAAGCATGGCAATAACTGGGATCCTGAAAAAATGGTCAAAGTTGACATAATTTTTGACGAGACTCAATTGATAATAAGTGTGACAGATTCTAATCCAGTTGAATTTTCAAACCAACAGGCGCGCCAAAAAATTATTGAAGCAACACTGCCAGAAAATTTAGAACGCGGCAGTGGTAGAGGCTTGCTCATGATCAATAATTATTTTCCAGACGGGTTAAGCTTTGAGTTCCTTAATCCCGGCAATAAACTAACCATGACAAAACTAAATAAATAGACTTTAACAAAAAATATAAAACCGCCCTTCGACTAGCTCAGGGCGATTTTATATTTTAAATTTAGTTATTATTTCTGGGGAAACGTGGTTCTGGCGAACGCGAAGAAAAATCATAACTACGGATACTGGCTCTTCGACCCCCTGCTGTATTGCCTATGAAAACTTTTCCATCTCCGCTAACAAGAACGTAACCACCACGCCACCACTGTTCAAATCCAACAAACACATCTTTATTTACTGCCGAGTAATGAAATGTTTTTAAGCGTGGCCCACCACCGCTTGCAGGCATCGTCATAATTTCAGGATTATTAGTACTTTGAGCAACAGCGCCAATAGCAACCCTAACTCCCCCAGTAAATGTTGCCTCATACGCAAAGAATTCAGCCACAGTGCCGCCTCTAGCATCAAACACTTTGATATGCGGACCACCCTTAGATGCAGGCGCTGTAACAATAGAAGGTGTTCCAATATTATTTTTAGCAGTGGCTGCGACATTAACCCCACCTCGGAAATTTGCGGCATAAGCAAAAAACTCTACTACTTGTGATCCATCTGCATTAAACACGCGCACGTGTGGACCACCACCGGCTCCAGCTCCAGTAATAATTTCAGCTTTCCCGTCACCATTCATATCGGCTACCGCTAAATTTACCCCACCGCGAAAGATTGGGTCGTAAGCAAAAAACTCTTTGATAACAGTTCCATCTGCTTTAAAAATCTTGATGTGTGGACCACCGCCCGCTCCTGCACCAGTTACTATTTCATCCTTGCCGTCGCCGTCAATATCTCCGCTGGCCACGGAAACACCGCCACGAAAAGTGTTGCTATATGCATAAAAAGAATTTAGTGAGGTCCCGTCTTGTTTAAAGGTACGCACCAGAGGACCACCACTTGGACCCGCACCGCTAATTAATTCTTGAGCGGAGTCACTGTCCATATTACCAACGGCCAAAGTCATTCCTCCAGTAAATTGTTCGTAGGGCAAAATTTCATTTGGAAGTTTTGGATACACACTCACAGGAGCTGTGATACGTGGCGCTGCTTTTAAACTATAATATGGGTTTAACGGATCGTTTGTTCCTGGAGCGCGAATTTCAAAATGTACGTGCGGTGAAGTTCCTTCTGCGTTACCACTGTCACCCATGTAGCCTATCAGTTGTCCTTTAACTACCGGGTTACCATCTACGACATCTGGAGCATATGCGAAAAAACCATCACCTTTACCATCATCGGTTGCGGGCGTGTCGTTGTTCATGTGCAGATAGTTGTATTTATATCCTTCTTTATCTGTGATGGTAACGCTATAGCCCCATGTAGCTTCCGGGTAATTTACCTTAGTAATCGTGCCGTCCACCGCGGCAACCAAAACTTGCATTTTTTTTCCTAGAATGTCATTGCCTTCGTGAGCCCTGGCTCCACCATCACGTGGGTCTAAAAAGTCATCACCATACGTCACCACACCCACGACTGGAAACGTAATATCGCGAATCAAAGAAAGCTCGGCCTGAGCTTGTGGTATTTGAGAAGATGCGCCTGAAAATAGAATTGCAAAAACAGCCGAAATTGTTAGAATTTTATTTTGTTTCATATTCAGAAGTTTAATAGTCTGTAGCTTATAGTATACATCGTATTTTAGGCTATTATGTTACAACTGGATTTATTTGCCATAATAGCCTTTGACTAAGCAATAAAAATTTGATATAATAGACTTGCAATTAAAGATTGCTTTACTACCTGACACAGCAGGCAGTAAAACTGTAACTCCTACAAATTCTGTGTAGGATTTTTAATTTCATAAATTATGGAGTACGGTAGATCGCCTGAAGAAGAGTACGCGATAAAAGAAACAATAGAAAAAATTAAAACTGCTCTTGAGTCTTTACCAGAGATTGAAGGAAAAGTTTTAGAATTAAGGTTTTCAGAAAAAATGACCTTGCAAGAAGTCGCAGATGAATTAAAACTTAAAACTGCAGAGAGAGCTAGGCAAATACAAGAGCGCGGCCTACTAATGATTTACAGAGAAAAATTGCTTTCAGAGGAAGCCTATAATTATTTAGAAAATGGTTTAGGAAAGTAATATCATATGGTGCTTATGGTGTAGTGGTAACACGACTCTCTGTGGCAGAGTAATCACGGGTTCGATCCCCGTTAGGCACCCCATAATAAAAGATCTTGATTAATTCAAGGTCTTTTATTATTTGGTTGAATAATGGCGGATAAAGGTCACGTAGCGACCGTCTCCCCGACCTCAATTTTAATTAGCTGCCAAAGGCAGCGAATATGTAGGAAGTGCATAGCGAAGCGGTAATGCCGTTAGGCACCCCACTAAAAAAGACATTCTGTTTAGAATGTCTTTTTTAGATAACTACTAACTTTGGAAGTCTATTTCAAAAAAATACATGCCCATGCTACAAGTTCCCGCCAACTTCCCTACTTCTCGAGAACCAATCTCAATTTCTGTTTCGCCCGAGCCCGGCAAATTTTTACTTATATTTAAGCTTGGCATCCTGAGAGCAGAAGAACAATCATAAGTTCCATTTGTTTTAAATTTTATAACTGTTGGTACGCCGGCTTTGGCAATACTTTGCTTGGGAGAATATCCTCCCTTGGCCAAAATTTCAATTACTTGCTTGCCATCTTTCATGGATACATTATTCACTGCGTTTTCTAATTTTGCTTGTTGGGGATTACCAGAACTAGACTGACCCTTATTTAAAAACGCCATAATTCCAAATACACCAATTACAATCACTATAATTGATACCATAACAATAATGGTGCTCATATTATTTGGCTTATGTTGTTCCATTTTATTTTTAGATTTCAATTTCCACTTCTTCATAATAATACGCTAAGTTAAAAATTAAATACAGGACTAATCCATCCAATTGCAACAAAACTACTTATTAAATTGAAGAGGGCAAATAAGATTACTATAAGTCCTGCAGTTTTAAAAAATATTCCAGACTTTGAACTTGCCTTAATGCTAAATGAACTAAAACTTATTAATGCCAAAACTGGTAAAGTCCCTAAAACAAAAGCTAACATTGTTAAACCACCACTTAGAAAATTTCCTGTCGATAAAGTATAAATCTGCATAGATTGAGTGAATCCACATGGCAAGAAGAATGTCGCAATGCCTACCAAGACAGGCGTGAAGCGATGATTAAACTTGGAAATACCTAGAACATGCCTAGAAATAAACTTAGGCATAGCTGGTTGGATCTTCTTAGTGAAATGAAAAACTTCTAGTAAATTAATACCAAGCACCAGCATTACAAGACCTATTAGTAAACTTAAGATAAATGTACTAGTTTGATTCAAAGCAAAAGCCGAACCTATCGCCCCAATTATTCCACCTAAAATAAAAAACGAAACAATCCGTCCAATATGAAATAAAATTTGAGGCTTTACGGTGTCGCCTGTTTTTGCATAATTAGCAGACATCGAGAGAATCAGTCCTCCAACCACAGCCATACAAGTAGAAACGGAGGCAATAGCACCAATTAAAAATGCTGTGCCATAAGTCATCTCGCTGGCATCTACTAAATTTATAACCCCAGATTTTTGCAACAGCACGAAGAGCAAAGCAAAAACTGCGGCAATTGGTACAGCATAAATAAATTCTGACCAATTCCTTTTTGTGGCTTGTTTTTCAACAGTAAGATTATAACCGCGCTTTGCAAGTGGAAGGCTCAACTCCTCTGCAATTTGCTCTGTGGTTTTATCACTAAAATCACCACTCACTTCTACCTGATGTTTTTGCAGACTAGCAGCAGCCCTCTCAACATTAGGAAGATCTTCTAACTCGCTATCGATCATCATTTCGCAAGCTTTGCAATGCATACCATTGACATGAAATGTGTATGTTTTATTCATGAGTTTATAATTTTTTTAATTTAAGACGGAGTGAGTTCCCCACTACAGAAACACTGGAAAATGCCATAGCCAGCCCTGCAAAAATTGGATTTAATAACCATCCGAATAGCGGAAAGAACGCCCCACCTGCTAAGGGTATACCTACAATATTATAGAAGAAAGCCCAAAATAAATTTTGTTTAATTCCACGCATGGTCAATTTAGACAAACGAATTGCTTTTACCAATTTACTAATATCACCATGAAGCAAAGTGATACCAGCGCTCTCAATGGCAACATCTGTACCAGTTGCCATGGCGATACCAACATCGGCTTGCGCGAGTGCTGGAGCATCATTGACACCATCCCCCGCCATTGCAACTATTTTGCCTTCAGCTTGCAAATCTTTAATTTTGTTCAATTTATCTTCAGGAGAAACTTCTGCTTGGACTTGAGTAATACCAACCTGCTTCGCAATATATTTTGCAGTATTTTTATTGTCACCAGTAAGCATTACAACATTAATTCCAAGTTGATGAAGCTTGGCAACTGCGGCCGCTGCTTCTGACTTAATTGGATCAGCCACAAATACTACCCCTACCACTTCAGTCTTCGTTGCTAATACCACTGGAGTTTTACCGGCAAGCGTTTCTAATTCAATTTCAGCAGAATTTAATTGTAAGCCTAAATCGGAAATTAACTTCAAACTACCTGCAAAATATTCTTCCCCTGCAACTACCCCTCGCAAACCCTTACCTTTAATCGCATCAAATTTATCTAACGATAACAATTCAACAGAACGCACTTTAGCGTATTCAACCACAGCATGAGCAATTGGGTGCTCGGATTTATTTTCTAAGCTAGCCAAAATAGCAATTAATTCATTCTCAGTTTTATTAGAATAGTTTTTGATAGATATCAACTCTGGTTTTCCTTTTGTAATCGTGCCTGTCTTATCAACCACCACAGTATTTACTTTATGCAGCTTTTGTAAGGTGCCGGCGTCTTTAATTAAAATACCTTCTTTCGCACCTTTACCAACTCCAACAATTATTGCAGTTGGGGTAGCGAGTCCTAAAGCACATGGGCAAGCAATTACTAAAATTCCAACAAAGGAAACGAGGCCATATGACAATGCTTGAGAAAAACCAAAGTACTGAGTACCAATCACTAACCATAGTCCGAGCGAAACAAAAGCCAAGACAATTACTATTGGCACAAACACCGCAGAAATTTTATCTGCTAGGGCTTGAATCGGTGCCCTGCTTCCTTGGGCTTCCTGAACCATTTTTACAATATGGGCAAGTAAGGTTTCTGAGCCAACACCGGTAGCCTTGAAAGTAAATGCACCGCTTGTATTAACAGTTCCTGCCACAACCTTGTCGCCAACATTTTTTTCAACTGGAATAGGCTCGCCAGAAATCATAGCTTCATCCACAAAAGATGATCCCTCGGTAATAATTCCATCTACTGGCAACTTCCCAGACGGTTTAACCACTACCAAATCCCCGATCATAACTTGATCAGCTGGAATTTCCATCTCTTTACCATCACGAATTACTAACGCAGTTTTCGCTTGAAGATTCAATAGTTGCTCAATTGCATCACCAGTCTTCATTTTAGAGCGAACTTCGAGATATTTTCCAAAAGTAATAAAAGCGATAACGACGATTGTGACGTCATAGTAAGTATGCTCAACATTAAGGTAAGGGGCTAGGACTTCTTCAAATGCAGTAACGGCAAAGCTGTAAATAAATGCAGCAGTCGTACCAATCCCAATCAAACTTTCCATGTTTGCTACACCATATCTGAGGAATCGATAAAACCCCAGTAAATAAGGTTTTCCCACCACAAACAAAGTATAAGTCGCAAAAATTGGTAAGAGATGATGAAAAAATTCTTTCATCGTAGACGACATTTCGGAAGCGTAACCAAATTGGACTAAAATATCCCAACTCATCAGCACAATACTAAAAATCGCCAAAGGAATAACGGAAATAATTTTATATTTTAAATCTTTTAGCTCAGCAAGTTTTTCCGCTTTTGACTGGTTCAAACCCAAGTGAGCAGCATGCTCGCTTGGAGAATGACCCATTTGTTCTGCTGTCATCTTAGACTCGTTTATCTGATGATCTGGCATGGCTAAAGAATATCCAAACTTTTCAATCTTCCCAGAAAGATCCTCTGGATTAGTCTTGGTTTCATCAAATGAAATTTTGCATGTTTCGGTTCCATAATTAACTTCTACAGAATCTACTCCAGCTGTTTTCTTTAAAGTTTTCTCTATAATACCAGCACAAGACGCACAATGCATTCCTTTCACACGATACGTATTTGATTTTTCCATAACTTTGATAAATTAAAAATTACATAAACTATTTTCGCTTGACGCGATATACTTTCAATATCTCTTCAATAGCTTTCTTTTCTTGACCATTTTTAACCTGATCAATTGCACAGGTGCTTAAATGACTCTCCATTAAAATATCCTCAACATTGGTGAGGGCTTGCTTGACTGCAGAAGTTTGAGTGATAACGTCAATACAATAAGTATCCTTATTCACTAACTCCTGAAGACCACGAACCTGACCTTCAATAATTTTTAGCCTGCGAACTAATTTCTCTTTATTAGGATTTATCATGTCTTCAGTCTATACCCCCTAGGGGGTATGTGTCAAGCCAGTCTTTTATTAATCTCTTCCTGTTCTCAGTTCCCACATCCTCCACTATGTAACCCCTGCAAAAGACACCTGTTAATCGCAGGTGTTTTTTGTTATGCTTGAGATATGAATAAACACATTTTCTTTGTATCTGGCGGATCAGGAGCTGGAAAATCCACAGTTATGGAATTGCTAAAAAATAGACTCCCCTCTTCCCATTACCATATTCATGACATGGATGAAGTTGGCGTCCCAGACAACGTTGACCAACAATGGCGAATAGAACAAACAGAAAACTGGGTGAAAGAAGGGGTAAAAAATGCTGAGAGTGATATTAAAACCATTGTTTTGGGGATTACCCACCCCGATGAACTAAACGAAGCTATTAGCAAATTAAAAGTTAACCCAAGTACAGTCGGCGTTATCCTCTTAGATGCAAACCCTGAAACATTACGAAGCAGGCTGGAAAAACGATATCAAGTCAGAAGTAATATAGAATCAGAGATTATGGTAACGGGAAAACCACTTGAGCAGTTTATAGGTGACAGCATTAACTTTGCACGAATTTTAAAAGAAGAAGCCCAGAAGTACGGATACGAAGTTATTGATACTAGCGAGCTAGGACCAGAACAGGTCGCGGAACATCTTATTAATACCATCAATAAACTATAAATATGATTGACCAAAATATCTATGCACAAATAATCAAATTACTTGAAACAACTGAAAAAGATAATCTTGATTTAAAAAATTATGTCGTCTCCCGTAAAGATAACTTGCAGGGCCCTGTTTTAGTTGAAAAAAATAGAATTCAAAGAACGCTTGGGCCAGAGCCCAAAATGTTAAATTCTGAACCCCTAGAAAATTTTAAATCTAAAGTAAATAACATTTTGCAAGAAATTATACAAAATCCAAATAAACAAATTTATTTAATCTGCGAAAAATTTAACGATACTTACTATATTCTAGATGGCAATCATTCATTTGAAGCAATGAAAATAAATGGACAAGAAAAATTCTGGGTTATATTTGCTAATGACTCCGTAATTCACAACCAGCTAAACTCCTAAATATAAAGAACCTTTAATGAAACAATTTACATATAAAAAATCTATCGACGCCAAAGTAATAAAAGCGGCGTCACAGATATTAAACGTCAAAGTCATCTCTTCAAAAAAAATTAATCAAGGAATAGTTAACCATGTATACAAAGTCGCCACTGACGATGGAATATATATTGTTAAAGTCTTCCGTAACCAACATTGGCCTGAAGACGGCAAGCTTGAGTGGGTGGAAAAACAACTGTTGAAACATAAAGTCCCCCATGCAAAGATGGTCTATTATTCTCGAGAGGTTAAATACTTTCCTTACGGCTTAATGATTACTGAATTTATTGAAGGATTAAACGGCTGGGACGCAATAAAAAAGGGAAAGCACAGCATATTTACTTCTTGGAAAGAAAGTGGAAAAATCCTTCGCAAAATCCATAGTATTAAAGGACAAAAATTTGGTCATGTAAAAAATGGCAAAGGTGAACAAAAAAGCTTTTTAAAATATGAACTGCTGAAAGCAAAAGAAAAATTAGACTACTTGATACGTCTAAAAAAAGTTAATGCAAATAGTGCACAAATTTTATTATCGAAAATTGACCAAATCCTCAAACCCTACGATAAGCGTTTCAAGCCAGTCTTAATTCATGGCGACTCCAGCAGAGACAACTCAATCTTAACTGGCACAGGAAAATTTATTCTTATTGACTGGGATAATGCCAAGCTAAGTGACCCCCTTGTAGAATACACGCGACTTACAACATGGATGACAGTAATGCCAAAATGGAAAAATTTGCAAACTAGAGTCAAAGCCAAAAAAGCATTTTTCCAAGGATACGGCAATATTGGCTTTACCCAAAGTGAAATAAAAATTATAGAACCAGCCATGCATATGATCTTTTTTATTTCACTGCTGAAATTATACGTGGAAAGAAAAGAAAATTACTACGTGAATAAAATCCTTAAAATGCTTAATAGCTTAATCCAAACAAAAGAAATTAAAGAATACTATAACAAATAGGTGCTCAAGAATCAGTTGATACTTGAGCACCCTAGAAAAAACTGCGTAGAGAATCCTACCCCTGCTGCCTGTCTGCCTCCTTGGCGTCGTCGATCATCTTCTTGAGTTGCTTCGGGGTCTTTGCCTTTGACCGACGATGCTCCTCAAGCAAAGTCCCAGAATGCTGACAACAAGCCCACACTCCGCAACGATGCTTTTCAATTCGATGACATGGACAACTACAATCGATTGTTGGTTCCACCTTGAGCATGAAAGCCTCCTTCGCCAATGCGTTTCCAGCATCAGATCCAAAGTCTGACAGCTAATAATAAAGCCTTTTACCACCATTGTCAATCGCCTTCTTAGCAGTTTTTTGTTATACTTTGCCTATATAGCTTGCTAAAAAAGACATTCTCAGCAGAATGTCTTTTTGTATTTATTAAAAATTAAATTCGCGCGAATTTTCCAGCAGTCTTTAAAAAATGGGGGCATAAAACTCTACGTGCCTTGCTTGACTCCCCTTGAAACAGCATCTCGTCTTTTGTTATTTGCCCATGCATATCACTAAGCATGTCAGCTCGTGTGTCTCCACACTCAATATGATTTTGAATCGCCCAAACTATATCAGATTTTTTCAACTTTACAATTTGCACATGACTGGTGTCACTGCTAGCTAAGATCTCTAAATCCTCTGGCATACTATCCCTGAGAACTTCCTGTTTATGGTTAGCGTGAACATAAAATTGTTCTGGCAGTTGCTCCAAGGGAGAGCCAGGCAAATTTCCAATCTCAGTTTTTTTAAGTAAGACTAAACCCGTTTCTTCAGTAAGATGGTCGTCGACTGAATCCCGAATCCAATCCACCTTAGCTCTAAACACACTATTTAAAAGCTGGCTTCCAAAACAAATACCAAACATCGGAATCTTTAAGTCTTTAGCCAAGCTAATAAACTCAACGACTTTATTTGTCATCGCAATTCGCTCTGGGACAGTTTCGTCTTTAATATTAGCTTCCGATCCGCTTAATACTATACCAATACAATTACTCAAATCACTGGGCATGTCCTCAAAAAATGGTTTTACAGTAACAAACCTAGCATCACCCCTCTGAAATCCAAAACAGTGCCGCATGTTAGCACTACTAAAATCTTGATTAATATCAGAGTCACCTGTTTCAGCTTTGTAAACTTTAGCTAAACGCTCTGGATCAACCGATTGTATTTGAGGACTACCCATTGAGCCAGGATTAACCATATCAACAAATAAAATATACTTGCCTGGGGGAATTTCTAAATCGGCTACGCTACTGACTTCGTCAAAAATTTCCTGTGATAATTTAATATCACGGTCATAGCATTCCTGCAAAGTTAGTTCGTGACCCTCTGGGGTAACAAAAATTTTATGATTTAAGTCATACCAATCGCGATTCACTACGGCTGACTCAAATAACTCCTGTTCGGGCATTTTATTTTTTTATTTTTGTTTCAAAAACCTTATTTCTATACCTATTATAGCATATTTTTAGACTTTTGTCTACCCAAATTTGAACATCCCCCACTCCGCAGATGGTGAAATGACTGCATCAAAAAACACTAGTGAGAATTAGCGTTTTTTGTTATGCTTGCGGTATGAAAATAAATTGCATAATTATTCACGGATCTCCGCCAAGTAAGGATTTATGGATTCCTATTGGTGACAAAAAAAGATGGATAACCTGGATTAAAAATGTGTTAGAAAATCTTGAAATTAAAACCTTTACACCAGACATGCCCAAGCCCTGGCAACCAATTTATCAAGATTGGAAAGAAGCTTTTGAAAAATTACCTATCCAAGAAAATACTATTTTAATTGGACATAGCGCTGGCGGAGCTTTTTTAGTAAGATGGTTAGGTGACAACGAACAGAAAATTAAGAAACTCATTCTAGTTGCACCAGGAAAAAATATCGGCGACTATCCAAATGCAGAACACAATCGCGAATTATATGACTTTGAGGTAAACCCAAAATTAAAAGAAAGGGTTAATGAAATTACTATCTTCACTTCTCCTGAAGAACCAACCCATAGAAAAAACAACGTTGAACTATATAAAAAAATATTGGGCGCCAAAGTTATCTCTCTTGAAGGCAGAGGTCACTTTGTCTTTAAGAGCATGGGAACAAACGAATTCCCAGAACTCTTAAATGAAATTCTAAAATAACTCTGTTACAACATCCCCCACTCCACAGATGGTGAAATAGCTGCATCAAAAAACACTAGCTTTTGCTAGTGCTTTTTTAAATTATTAAATTTCTTGCAACAACTTCAAAGCTTGATGACGAGAGTAGTTATATGAGCGCCAATCATCACTGCGTTCTTGCAATCTCTCTTTCTGCTTTTGAAGCAGTCCTCTCAGAATTTCTTTGTCATCACCTTCCAACTTCTTGTACAGCTCCATTTTCCCCGGCACAGCGTCAGCGGAAAGACGTCCAGCATAATCTGCATCAACTTTTGCTGTTTGATTAAACTGTTCAATATTCACTCTGATTATAAAAGCATGTGGATTTACAATGTTTATTACAATCAAAAAGGTTACCACTGAAAGCAATGTAGCAAAAGTGAAAAACTCTTCTCGTTTGGACTTTATAAATTTTGCAGCAAGTAAAATAAACAAAACTAAGAGCAGAGTGATAAAACCTGCAACGTAAAAACGTAACTCAGTCATGCCGTAAGTATCAATATATAATGACAACCGTTTAAACGCAGAAGTAATCACAACTATAACTTCGACAATTAATAGAAGTGCAGGTATCATAAAGCGCTTGTCTTTTTTTGATTCAACTCCTGCATACTTTTCCGAAGCCAACAAAACCACCAAAGACATAACAGCAACCCATAGTAATTCCCAAAAACCACGGCGGGCATATTCAGCATAGGTGAACCCAGTGTTTACAATGTTTGTCTCACCGCCAAATAAGTAAGTAATCTGAAAACCAATGAACACCAAAAACAAAGCTGAGATAAGTCCCAAGAAAACTAAGACCTCTATCCCCTTCCCTGGTTGCACTTCTTTATCAACTTGATCATGAAGTAATGCAGGCTGAGTTTGTTTAGGAAAAAATATGTACGATAAATAACATAAGCCCGCTACAAAAGACAAAACCAATAGCACTGTGAATTCTATGGCTGATTCTTCAAGATGGATGTCAATAAAGCCTTTAAGAAATTTTGAGAAAGCTAAGTCAGCTTGTGAAAACAAAGCGCCAAAGATAATCAAAATTGGCACTGCCATAACCGCGCCTTTAAACACGCGCAGCCAGACATCGCGATTCTTTACACTACTATGAATTTGGCCAATGGAAGACAACGTTGATAATGCTCTTCCTAACATTCGAAGCGGTACGAGAATCGCTAAAATAAAGTAGTCACGAATTCTCATTAAAATAGCTGGAGTACCAACGAGCCCGTGCGCTAAGAGCATTAATAGGCCGAAAGTTGCTACAACATTTAAAAACGTGAGAAATTCGTTGTCATGAATGCCTGTCATAAGAGCAAAGAAAATGATGAGCAACATTAACCACGATGTTCTCTTCATCGAAACCTTTTGATATTGCCCAAATAAAAACACCGTTCCCAACAGAATAACTGTGAAGATCGGAAACGAAACACCCAATAGCTTATGGAAAAACAAGAAATTAAATACCAGAGCCAATCCTAAACTAATTAGGATTATATATAAACCTTTTAATAATGTATTGTCCATCATTTTTATTTATATTAATAGCTTATATATTATATACTCCTTAGTTAAAAATTGGTAACATCGCCTTGTTGGCGATTTTTTGTTACTATAAAGCACAATCTCAAGCTTGCTGGAGGATAGATGAACAAATTGCTTTTGGCGCTTTTTTTGGGTTTTTGCGTAGTCGTGGCTTCTGGCCAAACTACAATACGGCAAACCTCGGAGGAAACTTTTGAATGTCTTATGACAGAACGGATGCAAGTCATCGAACAGATCCACGGCATCAAGTTCGACAAAGACTGGAAACCAAGAGTTTGCTTCGGGTACCCTGACGACTTGACCAAGCAAAAAAAATTGGACTGGTACGCAGAGTATTTCTCGACTAGTCAATCCTTTCTGCTTTCACCCGAACTAAGATACCAAAATGACGTGTCACTGGCCGACCATGAATTAGGACACGCACTAATGGATCAGATCAGCCGACGCTCTGGGAATGGACCATGGTTTAATCTTGAGCGGATGAGCAAGATGAGCGCTCAAGAAAGAATCAGCATCAAGATTTTGTCAGAAGGAGTCGCCACCTATTTTGAATACAAAGGCGACCCACCCGACAAAGATGGTGATGAAAATGGAGTCAACTTCTTGCCAGAAGGCCCTGAACACTACGGCTGGAAGGGCAACTCATATAAGTACAAAGGCGGTCGGTGGATAGTTGCACCCATCATCAGAAACTATGGGGAACGAGGAATTATCTACCTCATCACCCATCCAATGGTGTACCACTACGACCAAGTGCGCACTGGTGCCAAGGCCTACCAAGCAAAAGCGCTAAAAGAACTCGGTGCAACAGCAACTCTACGCCCCACTGCAAATTGGGGCGTAAATTCTTTTTCAAAACTAGTCTTTTTTGTTATAGTAAATATATAAATTTGAAAAATACCTTAATCTGATTTTTTGATATGCTAAATTTATGAATAAAAGAGCTTACCTAACCTATACACGCAATTTTATCTTTGGCGCCGAAGACAGCCTAGTCTCTACAGTTGGACTACTTACCGGAGTTGCTGTTGGTGGATTATCGCGCTCTGAAATTATCCTAACTGGATTTACTCTAATTATAGTAGAAGCTTTCTCAATGGGCGTAGGATCTTACCTTTCAGAATCCACAACAGAAGAATCATACCTCAAACCAACTATTGCTTTTAAAGAATCGCTAACTGCTTCGATTGTAATGTTTATTTCTTATATTTTAGTTGGACTAATTCCCCTACTACCATTTACGCTTAGCAACAATAATAACACATCGATCATTATCTCGATTACCATCACACTAATTGCTCTATTTATTTTAGGGATAATTAGCTCAAAACTTTTAAATCTTAGACTCTTACGAACTTCTATACGAATGGCAGTGCTAGGCGGTATTGCAATCAGTATTGGACTAGCAGTCGGCCAACTATTTGGAAAATACTAAAAGGCATTAATGTTTCTCTAAATTAATGACTAAACCATAATCTAAAATGAAACCATCACAACTAAAACTAGGCGATACTATTATGCTTTTTAGTCCTGCTTCAGGAGCAGCTGGGGTTCCAGTCCTCAAGCATAGAGTTGAGAATGGAATTACTACCATTGAAAAAATGGGTTTTAAGGTTATTACTGGAGGCAATGCACTAATCCCCGGAGAGAGAGCTGGCACCGGCGAAGAAAGAGCAGAAGATATACATAGCGCTCTAAAAAATCCTAATGTCAAAGCATTATTTTCAATGCTTGGTGGCAACCATGTCTGCGCTGAAGTCCTTCCCTATTTAGATTTTGAACTGATTAAAAACAATCCCAAAATCTTTATGGGTTATTCCGACGTCACAAGCTTAGTGTTAGGGATCTATGCAAAAACTGGATTAACTACTTTTTATGGACCAGCGGTGATGACCCAATTCGGCGAATACCCTACCATACTTCCCTATACAAAAAATTCCTTAGAAAAAACTTTAACTTCTACAGAAACTATTGGAAAAATAGAACCTTCATTAGAATGGACCGATGAAACTTTGGACTGGGCTCAAAAATTAGACTTAACCAGACCAAGAGAAATGACAGCTTCAAAAGGCTGGGAATGGTTGCAAGAAGGTAAAGCACAAGGCAAGTTGTTGGGTGGATGTATCCAAACTTTAATCTTTACTCTAGAAAATTATCCAGATTATATTCCTGACTTTACCGACACTATTTTCTTCTGGGAAAGTGCTGAAAAGGGACTGTCTATTGGGCATGAGCCAAAAGAAGTAGAGCAAGATTTAATGAAGCTTAAAAAATATGGGATTTTTGAAAAAATGAGAGGGATGATTGTCGGCAGACCTTATGCTTATAACGATGCTTGGCACGAAGAATTAAAACAAATTATCCTTGACGTTGTAAATGACCCGACCAAACCAATCCTCTACAATGTTGAAATTGGCCACACCGATCCTATCCTTACCATCCCAATTGGTGTTAATGCAACAATAGACTCCAAAGAAAATTTATTTAGCATAGACGAAACCGCTGTAATTTAAATAGCGTTCATAGGTTGCACAGCTAAAACACCCGGCAAAAGTTGGGTGTTTTAGTTATCTTATAAATATGGTAAAATTCGGTTATGTTAAATCCGCAAAAATTTAATTTATCGGAGATAAAAGACGGCAAACCTTGGGCTTCAGCAGTTGCCGACCAAATCATCGCTTCAAATAAAAGCGACGATTTTTATACTGTAGCCGCGGGAATTAGCCCCTCGGGAGTTGTCCATTTTGGAAATTTTCGAGATGTCATTACGGCCCACATGGTCAAAGAGGCTTTCAAAGAAAAAGGACACAAAGCGCGCCTTATTTTTTCCTGGGATAATTTTGATCGCTTCCGCAAAGTCCCTGTTGGTGTTCCTGAAAGCTTTTCAGAGCATATTGGTAAACCATTAACCAAAATTCCAGACCCATTTGGAGAAGCCTCTTCATACGCTGAGCATTTTCAGCGTCCTTTTGTGATTGCAATGGAAAAACTTGGAATTGAAATTGAATACAGAGACCAAACAGCTTTGTACGAAAGTGGTGTTTACGATGACATGATAAAACATGCTTTGCTAGAACGCACTAAAATTGCGAATATCCTGCTTTCATTTATGACAGATAAAGCAAAAGGTGAAAAAAGTATCGACCCAGTCGAGTATGCAACTAATTTTTATCCTATTTCAATCTATTCACGCTTCACTGGCAAAGACTCTACGAAAATTGTTAACTACGATGGAGATATGGGTATCACCTATTTCTGTGCGGAAACTGGCAAAGAAGAAACCGTAGATCTCAGAGTTGACCATATTGCAAAACTCAACTGGAAAGTTGACTGGCCAATGCGCTGGCAATACGAAAAAGTTAATTTTGAGCCAGCTGGTCACGACCACGCCTCCCCTGGCGGAAGCTACGACGTTTCTTCCCAAATTTCCAAAGAAATTTTTAACAACACTCCCCCAGTCTTTGTTGAATATAAGTTTGTGGGAATTAGAGGACTTGGAGCAAAAATGTCTGGCTCAAAAGGAAATGCTGTCTCCCCCCTTGACCTACTAGATATTTACGAGCCATCACTCTTGAAATGGTTGTATGCAAGAAAAGATCCTAATCAATCTTTTGAACTCGCATTTGATTCAGAAATTTATCGTCAATACGACGAATACGATTCCGAGCACCATAATGCTAAAGCAATTCCATTTCGGCAACTCGTAGGCTTTGGACAAATTGTACAATGGCAAGAAGATAAACTTTTTCAAGTCATCTCTGAACTAGGCTTAGACTTTGACAAAGAAAGTATATCCCAAAGACTTCCCCTAGCTAAAAACTGGTTGATTAAATATAATCCTGATGAATTGATTGTTCTAAATAAAGAAATCAATACAGAATATTTAAATTCTTTAAGTGAAGATCAAAAAGCTTTGGTAAAAAAATTGCATACCGAATTAGCAAATAAGCCACAAGCAAGTATTGGTGATTTAGAATTTCTTGCCTACCAAATACCAAAAAATCCAAATCTAAACGAAGCTGAACTTAAAATAGCTCAAAGAGCATTTTTTAAAGACGTTTATAACTTGCTCATTAGCAAGGACACCGGCCCTCGCCTTGGAACATTTCTTTGGGCGGCCGATAGAAGCAATGTCCTTAAATTGCTTGATATCTAATGTCTAAGTAACAAAAAACACTAGTAGAAGCTAGTGTTTTTTGTTACTATTTAACTATGAATACAGTAATTTACGACGTGGTTGTAATTGGTGGTGGTCCAGCTGGTATGATGGCAGCTGGCAGAGCAGCGGAACTTGGTGCAAAAGTTTTATTGCTTGAAAAAAATCCTAAGCTAGGCAAAAAACTCCTAATTACTGGTGGTGGGCGTTGCAATATAACCAACGCTGAAATGGATGTTCGCAAAATGGTTTCCAAATATGGTCGCAAAGGTAAAGCCTTATTTGGGTCTTTTACCCGCTTTGGTGTTAGTGAGACTTTAGATTTTTTTCTAAGCCATGGCTTAGAAACAAAAATTGAGGCAGAAAAAAGAGCATTTCCTAAAAGTAACAAAGCAGAAAGTGTCTGGAAAGTTATGACAGAGTATGTAAAGCAAGGAGGGGTAGACGTGCTCTACAACGCGCCCATGACAGGATTTCATTTAAAAGATAACCAACTCGTTGGAATTAAAACAAAAAAAGGTGAGATCGTTGCAAAAAATTACATTATTGCTACAGGTGGCCGGTCCCGCCCGGAAACAGGATCTACCGGCGAAGGATTAGGTTTCCTCAAACAACTCGGTCACACCGTTGAAGAATCTAACCCCGCCTTAGTACCAGTAAAGACACAAGAGAGTTGGAGCCATGCTCTATCTGGCTTGAGTTTTGCCAATGCCAGACTAACCGTTTTTCAGGATAACAAAAAACAAGCAACGGCTACTGGAAAAATTTTATTTACCCATTTTGGACTTAGCGGCCCATTGGTTTTAAATATGAGCAAAACTATCTCTGAGTTATTTAAATATGCGCCAGTCCAGTTACAAATAGATCTCTATCCTGATTTAGATATTACAGCGCTTGATAAAAAAATTCTAGCAAACTTACAAGAAGTCTCTAACAAAAAAATAAAAAATAGTTTAGGTGGTACTGTCCCCCCTAAAATAATTGGTGCATTGCTAACTTTAGCAAATATTAATGGCGAAAAAGAAGTCAACATTCTTCCTCGCGCAGAACGTTTAAAATTAGTTTCAGTCATTAAAGCTCTACCCCTAAGTGTTGCTGGATTTTTAGGAACTGAAAAAGCTATAGTAACATCGGGCGGAGTGTCGCTTGTAGAAATAGATTTCAAAACTATGCGATCAAAATTATTTTCAAACCTTTTTTTAGCTGGTGACATTCTAAATTTTGACAGGCCCTCTGGTGGCTTTAGTCTGCAAATCTGTTGGACCACAGGCTTTTTAGCTGGTGAAAATAGCGCTATTAAAAATACAAAAAATGATTCAGTAGCTTAGCAAAGATAGGCAGAGCAACTCTTTTTTGTTATGATTTAAAGACCTATATGCAAAAAATTATAGACTGGATTGTCGATTATACTCATTTAATAAAAGGTCATGGTTTGATGTTTATTCACCATACCCCACCTTCCCACTACCTCGGACACATTAAAGAGGGGCTGGTACCAGTTATTATTTTGCCAGGTATATTTGGGCGATGGGCCTTCCTAAAGCCCTTGGCAGACCATATATCACTGCTGGGGCATCCAGTCTATATTGTGCCGAAGCTGGGAAATAACCTAGGAGACATCCCAACTTCTTCGGGTATAGTTCGTGATTTAATAAATGAAGAGCATATTCAAAAAGCAGTCATTGTAGCCCATAGCAAAGGTGGGCTTATTGGAAAATATTTATTAGCGCACGATAACCAAGGCAACGCAGTGACAGGAGAAGTTGCGCTAGCCACACCATTTTCTGGATCAGCCATTGTAAAACTTGTCCCTCACTACTCTTACAAAGAACTTTCAGCAGACAGCAAAATTATTCAATACCTAAATTCACATGTTGCGGTAAACAAAAAAATAATTTCAATTATTCCACAATACGACAATCACGTATGGCATGACAAAGGAAGTTTTCTCCAAGGTGCTTTAGAAAATATCTATGTCAACGACCGCGGGCATCACAAACTATTAGCAGACAAACAAGTTTGGGATGTAATTATAAAAAGTATAAACACGCTATCAAAGCTAAACTCATGAAAATACTCTACATCATCCTAGTACTGCTAGCTCTTTATAGTGCTTTTACTTTGATAAAGTTTAAATACACTCTATCGAGAGCTAATCTACCAGCCATCGTTCACGAAGAACAAAGTTTTGGCCAAGGACCAATTCTTCGCTACATCGCTGGTGGCGACAGTACCTCTGCTGGAGTTGGTGCAACTAGCGTGGGAAATACATATCCATACCTTATCGCCAAAGAATTAAGCAATGCAAACACTGTGACTTACAAAAATGTTGGAGTCAGCGGTGCTAAAACCACTGATCTGCTAGAAAACCAGCTAAACGAAATAATAAAATTTAATCCAGATATAATTACCATTTCAATTGGAGCAAACGACATAAACCATCAAAAAAGTATAAAGTCAACCCTCAAAAATATTGAAACAATAATCACTCAGCTAACTGAAAAAACTCAAGCCAAAATCTACCTAACTGATATACCAATCATAGATCGTGCATCACTGCTTCCCTATCCATACCGCAAACTTTTGGAGTTTCAAATAAAAAAAATAAACCCAAAAATTCATGCACTTGAGTCTGAACGTGCTAAAATAATCCCTATTCATGAATTTGGCTGGGACAACTATCCAGACATTAACACAACTTTTGCTAAAGATAGATTTCATCCAAATGACGAAGGTTATAACAATTGGACCAAAGCCTTCCTCTCAAAAATACTACAAAATACAAACTAAAAAGGAAGGAGGGCAGGCAGAGTAAACTCCGCCTGCCCAACTTGTTGTGGCCGAAAGGCCAGCCTAGCCGCTGCTGTGATTGCAGGTCTGACTCGTGTTCGAGCTCGCACCCACCGTCTTGCTGTACGGAATTACCCGCACCTTTCGGACTCGCTTGACTTTCATACGCGCCTCCTTACCACTTCGAGTATTTCAACATTCTTGCAACTTCAAACGAAACAGTGGAGCTGGCCAGGAAACCGGTAAGAACCACCATTTAACGCCTTTTGAAAGGTCGGGTGAAGATAGTACTCTTGTCCATATCCAAAGGAAAGAGGGACTAGAGAAGTCTCAATCACACGAACAACTTGCAAGCTTGTTGAGTGAGCTAAGTTTACAACTATAGGATTATACCCGTCAAGGGAATCCTCGAATGACTGAGATTGTGCAACTTGCTTTGGAAACCATGGCTGAAGCAGCCGTTGCCTAGCAGACCTTTGGTAGTAGTTAGAGTGATCGGACACTAAGCGAACAAGTTTTGCAGACTTGATATGAACAGAATCTTCCGGCAGAGTAAGCCAGACACATTCTGCTTCATAAAAAGCTTTTTCAGCCGCATCCTCACAGCTTGCAAAACTAGCGCCAGCGCCAATACCCAACTTTCCATATCGTCCCTGCTCCCTCATTAAGCAAGCAACAACAGGAGCCTTTCCTTCCAAATTAATCTGCAGAAACGACACTTCAACGCCTCCCTTGGCATAAGACTCAACATAACCTGCTAAAGGTGACTCTAGCAAGCACCTCACATCTAAACCAACCAAAGAAGACTGACCAAGATACCAAGCCAGAACAAAAGCGTTTCTCTCTATCAATTCGAGCAACGCATTTTCTACGGCCTGATGAGTCGTCACGTGTGCAGACACACCATTTGATGTTGCATAACAACACAATTTACGTCCATACCTTGGAACGTCAATTGGATAGTACACTAAATCAATTGGTATCCATACCCGGCGCCCAGTCTTCCAGTATCGACCTTCCACCCACTGCCACTTCACCGATGGGTCGAATGGCTGCAAGTTTTGCAAAAGACGATACTGCCTCGGAGACAAGGGTGCAACAGCCCGTGGATCAAGCCACTCTCCGTCAAGTTCATCTGCAGAGCACTGACGCTCAACATGAACCATACCAGAGTAGTAACGCTCCACTCCCTCAGCAAGGGCTTTGAGCTTCGCTTCATAGAGATTCGAGCCATTTCCCCAAGCTGTCTGTTCAGTTCCTTCACCACTGGGCACATACTGTGCCGTAGCATAACTACGAGGTGAAATCTGATCAGGTAGCGAAAGCAGGCGAACGTCAGAGACAATTTTTCGCTTACCCTGCCACTGCTCGGATAACTTTTCGAACTTCGATCTGCTGGTATCCACATCCACAACTTTCGGGCTGACAGAAGAAGGCTTCCCAACAAACAAAGTAGTCAGTACCAACTTCTTAGAGCTCTGCGGGTCCAACAATTGCTCCAGCTCGCGGTCCAAATACCCTCCATACTCCAAAACTCCAAAGTGCGACTCAGTTCCCCACAGATATACATTCTGTGCAGCATGCCCTGCCTCTAGAACTGCGTACCTATAACCACGATTACCATACTTACTTGTCACTCGATCGGCATCGGCCGCTAACACAAGCAAGCATAACGAATTGCAAAACAAATGCTCTTCGGGAAAAATCTGCCTTAGTTGCTGACTAGTTGGCTGTACTTCTAACCTTGCCAACTCTTGGGTTTGCCACCTGTACTCATACAAACCCTCAGAAAATTCCGAGACTGCTTGAAAAAGATACAGATACGGCATAATCGGGCGAAGATCTCCAGCTGATGGAACTGAATATCTAGAGTAAGTACAACTAAGAAGACTGCGTAGCTCCTTAATCTCCATTTCTCCCGGTATAAAATTCCGACAACTGTATCGTTGATTCAACAATTCCAAAAGGTCTGTTTGAGCAGAAAGCAAATCCAACTTGACTGCTTTCGACTTTGACCATGGTAAAGTTGAATCATGAAGTTTGGATACTTCGTGATCTGAAAGTTGACTTGCAAACACGATCGGATTGTTTCCATCTTCGTGATGCCTGAGACTAACCTCGCTTGCATGGGCAACTATCCCATAGGTTTCAGCCAAGGACAGCATTTGAGAAATCAGACGAGCCTGCTTTCCAATGCTCTTTGCTATCTCACCTATCGTGTTGTATCCATTACACGACATTAAGACCTCAGCTAGCAACTCAGGGTTCCTCGACCACTCGATACTACCCTCGCGCCCGACGAAGACAAGTGCTCCATCTGCGCGTATTTGCCCAAACAACAGAGCCAACGGCTTAGACCGAGATTGAAACGACATAACCACTCCCCCTTGTAAGTAGATACCAATGCAAAAATTGCAAAGGGCCACCTTCTCAGATGACCCTCTATTAAATCATATTTTTTAGCACCTGTCGAGTCTTAACCATTACCAGTTTTGACGGAGGAATACCTGAAATAGATTGGCTCGTAAGCTTATAGCCAAGAGCATAGCCAGAGTGAGGCTTAATCTTTTTTGTCTTGTTTCCAAAAAACCAATCTCGATAATTATAACTACTGCTCTTTAAATCACTTTTTGCATGTTTTAATAAACTAGCCAACTCTCTGTTATTAAATTTTACATAAAAAGCTGAGGGCTTGCCCCCAACTACCTCTTCTTCAAAATGACCTGCTAGTCCTTCAGTAACCAAAGCATCTTCTAATGTTTTTCCGTAACCAGGACCCTGCCAACGACAAGCATGATGTAACTCATGCGCTAAAACTCGAGGGAGTTGTTCCTTTAATAATTTTCTGTAGTTAGGCTGACTAGGATCAGTGTAAATCCAAATCAAATTGCCCGTAGGAGTATAACCACTGACTGCAAAATCTAAACTAGAAGCACGGTAACGGGAAACGACAACATCAACAGACTCCTTAAATGGTAAGATTTGTTTTACTTTTTTTAAGACAGGTCCAGCTGCCTTTTGAAGATCGGACAAATAAATTCGTAACCTGGGATCTGAATCCAATAAATGAAGTTTTATCCTTATCGAAATTTTCATAAGATTATTGTGCCATATATAAGTACTTAATGTCTAATGTTTAAATATTAGCCTTGGTTAGTGTTTTTTGATATTCTTAATACTAGTTAAGTAATACGTTTAAAAAAGCATATGAAAGTAACCAAATTTGCTCATTCCTGTTTCTTAATAGAAGACCAAGGCCAAAGAATACTAATTGACCCTGGAATTTATTCTGACCAACAAAATCAATTAACAGACCTCAACTTTGTCTTAATTACCCACGAGCATCCTGACCATTTCAGCATTGACTCTATCAAACAAATCATTGCTAAAAACCCAACAGTTAAAATAATTACCAATACCGCTGTCAAAACAATATTAGATACAGATAATATTAAAAGCTTAGTACTTGAAGATGGTAATTCTCTAAATGAGAACGGACTTGTAATCGAAGGGATTGGTGACAAACATGCTATTATTCACAAAAGCATTCCTCAATTTCAAAATACTGGATACTTTATTAATAATAAACTATTTTACCCCGGCGACTCCTTAACTCTGCCTAACCGTAGCGTAGAAATTTTAGCCCTGCCCGTAAGCGGACCGTGGCTTAAAATTAGTGAAGTAATAGACTACGCTTTAGAGATTAAACCAAAAAAATGCTTTCCAGTTCACGAAGCCTTGCTAGTTAAACCAGGTGTAGCGCACAGTATTCCACCAACTATTTTAGAACCTGCTGGCATTGAGTTTATTGTCATTGAGCCTACAAAGTCTTACCAATTTTAATACTATAAATCATGCAGCGAGAATCAGGAAATAGAGAACAAGGCTTTATTGAAGAAACTAGACAAGCGATTGGCCAAAAAGCTATTGATTTTCTAGTTAAAACCTACGCTAAAGATTTTGAGCAAAAAGGCTGGGAAGCAATTCCAGAAAGCATGTTAGCCTACCTCAAGTCTTTGAACGTAACTCCAATCTATACTCAAGAAGCCACAAGAGAATTTGGTGAATTAAGACAAAAACTAGATACCGAATCAGGCCTTATAATATCAAACCATCCAGCAGGATTTATAGACATCCCAGTTGTATTAAGCAACATCCATCGAGAAGATTTTAAAGCCTATGTTCAAAGTGCTGTTTATGAAACCATTGTAGCGGCGTTTGGACGTAGCTTGGGAGAAGCAGGAAAACAAATTGCAATGGACAAACTTATTCCCAACGATCCCACAAAAGCCAGAGAAAATTTTAAAATGGCTTTAGGGCACATCAGCGATGGCGGAATATTACTTCTCCACCCCACCGCAGGACAAGACAGGCACAGCACAGAACAAATTGAGTTTCAGTCTGGCTTTAGACTGTTTTTAAAACAACTCGGACCCGAACAAATGGTTTACTCATTTTGTGTTAATCCATTCGACTTAAAAAAGAATTTTGGTAGTAGCTTAGCAACCTCAAGCAAGTTTGCCGGCCTTTCCTCTGAAGAATTAATTCACAAAAACTTAAATCCAAATAGGCTTACTTCTCCGGCTGTTATTAATGTAGATGAAAATTACGGGACAGTAGCACAGTGGCGAGAACATGCACAAAGCAACGCTACAGCGACAAGCCATTACTGGGATATTTTTAAAGACTCCTCTAAAAAATAAGCTCACTACGATGTATAAATCACAAAAAGGGTTTGGAATGATAGTTCTGATTATTGGGCTGGCGATTTTTGCACTAATGATAGTGTTATATGTCCGAGGCAGTGGAACTGGGTCAAGCCAAAAATCGCAGCTACAAAAAGGTCAAGAAGGCATAAATCAAGCCCGAGAAATTAACAATGCTGGCAAAACCCAGTCTCAAGAAATTCAAAAAGAACTAGAATAATAACTACGTCCAATGAAATACAAATTTTGTCCAAACTGTGGCGCCCCCTACTCTGCAAACCAAAACATAAGCTATCTAACCTGCGCTAACTGCGACTATATTTTCTATCAAAATTCAAAGCCTACCAGTAGTGTAATTATTGTTAATGATAATAAAATTCTGCTTGGGAAAAGGACGCAGGAACCAGAAAAGGGAAAATGGGATGTTATCGGCGGCTTTTTGGAATTAGGTGAAGATCCAGAAACTGGAGCTATCAGGGAAGCCAAAGAAGAAACCGGGCTTGATATAAAAATCGAAAAATTTCTCGGTATTTTTATGGACACCTACAGCGAAGATGGTTACCACACTCTGAACATCTGCTATATTGGAAGCTTGCTGGGAGGCCAGGAAAAATTGAACGGGGAAATGAGCGAGCTTAAATGGTTTGATAAAAATGAAATCCCAACTGATATTGCTTTTAAAAACGGCCGGGAAATGATTGCCCTTTGGAAAAAACAAAATTAAATAATCTTTTGATTAAAAGAATACAGCGCCGACTTGGGAAGTCGGCGCTGTTTAGAAATCTACCAGTAGCGCAATTGCGCACCTTATCCCCCTCTTACAACCGCACCACTACGCGCAATACACAAATGGTACGACAGATGCGATGGAGTAACGTCGGTTGGAAACTTCAACCGAAGTGGTAGTGGCGGATCCATGAGGTTCAGCCATACAGTAATCCCCTCGCTGCTTCGGAGCTTGTAGTCGAAACTCGGGTGCTCCTGGAAAATGTTGAGCTTAAGTCTCTTGTTGTCTCTGAGAAGATCCACGACGATGGTTGGCTGAGTACCTTCCACACAGACTTGGACCTTTTCCACGAACCACTGCCCTTGAAAGTTCGAGGCATGCTCTCTCATTTTTTTCGACGCCCGAGAGAGATGCCAATGCTGATAAATGATGCGAAGTGAAATAACCACGCTGAAAACCAAAATGACAGTCGCAAAAATATAGAACAATGTTTGCATGTCCCTTCCTCCTGTTTCCGAAGATTTGAAGTCAAGACAATGCTACAGGAAATTACCTAAACTGACAAGCCCAACAAAATCCAAAACACTAACGCAAGATCGTTTTTAAAATATGGGATATCAATCAAGCCATGTGCAAACATAGCCACTAAAAATAGTGTAAATCCAAAAAGCCAAAAATTATTTTTTGCTCTTACCCCCCGCCACAGTAAGTAAACACAAATAGCCAAAAAACTTAGCAACCCAAGGATCCCAGTATCAACCCAAAAATTCAACACTATATTATGGGGCGCTGGGTAATGATCCAAGTTTGGGTCCGTATTATAGTTGTACCAATTATTACTAAAACCAAGGAGTCCCTTACCAAGAACGGGGCTGTCTTTTATCATTTTAAAACCAGTATTCCAAAGGCTTAAGCGCGCCACACTGGACTTTTCACCAGCAAAAGGTAAAAGCACACGGTAACGCAAATTTGGTGTAGCAAAAACAATCGCACTCAAACAAACAAGACCAACGAGGCTTGCCAAAATTAATTTTTTGTTCGCCGAAATTATTACAAAAATAATCAAAGCAGACATCAATCCGAGCCATCCACCACGTGAGAGTGACAAAAATAATCCAAGCGCACCTAGCACCCACAATCCACCATAAATAAACCTAGCACGAAAATTACTGTCTTGGATGCGCTTCCATAAATCAGGAATGGCATAGGCTAAAAGCGGTGTTACAAATAAAGCATAAAAATTTGGATGTGCAAAAAGACTCACTGCACGCTTTGGTTCATTGCTATTTCCCCACCATACTTGGGGCACTCCCCACAAAGTAAAATACTGTACCAATGCTATCGCTCCTAAAATCCCAACGCATAAATAAATTGCGTTTATAACAATTTCTTTACTACTCGATTTTGTTTTCACAAAGTAGTAAGTTACAAAAAATAAACTAATTGGCTGTAAAAATAAAACTATAAATTGTCCAATTTTTTCCCGACTCATGCTTGGTAACAAAAGTGAAGCCACGCCCGCCCCAAAAAACAAACCAATAAAAACTAACAAAACGCGGTCTATATTTTTGACGACATTCCAAAAATCTAAAATTTTACCATTGTAAGTTAAATAGCCAAAAACAAAAGCCCATACAACAACAATCCATTGCATTAAAACGTTCATTGGTAGCCCAAACCAGTCATAACGTAAAATGTAGGTTGGAGCCAATAAAATTGTAAGTGCTAATAAATACGCCATAAGAATAAAGGATGATATACTTAAGTATATCAATAATTATTATTTTGTCATTACTATGAAATTTTACGACATTACAGTTGAGCTCTCACCCGCTACATCTCTTTATCCTGGCAATCCTCCATATATTCGTAAAGAACTTAAAAATAAAGACATTCTTTCAAGCCATCTTTCTCTAAGTAGCCACTATGGCACTCATGTCGATGCTCCCAAGCACTTTCTTTGGACAAAATCAGGGATTGAAAAAACATCTTTAAACTCTCTTCTTGGTCTATACAAAGTTTTTACAATCAAAACTAAAAACCAAATAATGCTTGCAGATATAGCACCCCTTAACATTGGGGCCGGCGACAGAATTCTCTTTAAAACAACTAATTCCAAAATTGTCACTCACAAAAAATTTGATTCCAATTTTATCAGCTTGTCTCTAGAGGCTGCAAAATTTTTAGTCAAGAAAAAAGTATTGCTTGTTGGCATTGATTATTTTGGCATTGAAGCACGTGGTTCAAAAAATCATCCAGTCCATCGTGCACTCCTGGCTTCTAATATAGTAATTGTCGAAGGTCTCAATTTATCTACTGTGAAATCTGGGGTTTATAGTGGCGCCATTCTCCCACTTAAAATAAAATCTGGCGATGCCGCACCGGCCCGTGCTGTGTTGTGGGACTAGTTTTTTACCATCTTTCCTTTTACTATTTTCCATTCAACTAACTTCCCCGCTTTAATTTCTATTGGATCTGCTTTACGCAGATTCTTTTTTTGCCACGGTTTTAAAATTGGATAATGTTTCACTTTATCTAAATATTCAGCGATATATTCTAAATTCTCCGAGCTTGTCTGCCAATTGTATTTATCAAAACGGCTTAAGTCCACAAGTCTAGAATAATCACGCAAGGTTTTTTTGCCACTGTCCAAAAAATATTCGTGAAAAAATGACATTACCAACTCACGTATAGTCCTATAAACAGGCTCACGGAAGCGCAAAACAGCATGATTGGTTTTACTAATTGCGCCAAAAAACCCGCGCAGTTTATAAACTGCCAAAACATGGTCCACATCTGGCTCAAAACCCCGAATATCTAAAATTAGTGGTTTGTGTCTATGAAATTGCAAAATGCTCGCAGCCAAAACTGCACCTTCAATACAGTAAGCCTCCCCGCTTTCTATTACACCTCGTGGCGACCGCCATGTGTCTTTTGGGTTGTGCTTCAGCGTGTTTAAATAATCCTGTAATTTAGCAGGTGTATTTAACCTTTTAAAAAGCTTGATTTCTGTTTTTGTATATTGAATCATTCCTGACTA
This sequence comes from uncultured Candidatus Saccharibacteria bacterium, assembly GCA_964617815.1. Classification (GTDB taxonomy): domain Bacteria; phylum Patescibacteriota; class Doudnabacteria; order UBA920; family UBA920; genus CAZTXY01. The sequence goes on from CAZTXY010000005.1 coordinate 35,068, forward strand.
TTTCTTTTCTACCCCATGACCACCAAATTGTTTACGTAACAATGCTAAAATTTTATTTCTATAAAGATCCTGATTACTTTCCAACTCAGATTCTCTGCGAACTTGGAGAGCGGCTTCAATAACTCGAACGTCTACCCCAAATTCTTTACCAGCATTTACTGTCCACTCCCCTTCACCAGTAGCATGGACAAGACCTTTGGTCTCTTCGATATTTTCATTCGCATAAATATCAGCCATTAAATCCACCAGCCAACTACGGACCACCGACCCTTGTTGGTAAATTTTAGTAACTTTAGCTAAGTCTAAATTAAAAGTACTGGCCTCGAGCACACTATAACCTTCAGCAATAGCCTCCATCATCCCATATTCAATACCATTGTGTACCATTTTTACAAAATGCCCAGCCCCATTGTCGCCAACCAACCCATAATTTTGTCCACTGCTAAGGGCTTTAAAAATTGGTTCAACCACTGGCCAGACCTCGCTTGGACCACCAACCATGAGGGCAAAGCCATTCTCTTCTCCCCACACGCCTCCTGAAGTCCCACAATCAAAATAATGAATGCCACTGGCTTTCATCAATCCTGACCGGCGAATACTATCTTTATAAAAAGAGTTGCCACCGTCAATCACAATATCCCCTGCTCGCAAATATTGATGCAAACCATTCTCTCCAAATATAAAATCATTAACCACGTCGCTTGGCAGCATTACCCAAAATACCCGAGTTTCTTCGGTCATCGCTTCTACTAACTCTTTTTCAGTTGCAAAAACTTTTCCACCATGATTGGCAAATAAGTGACGTGCGCTGTCGGAGCGATTCCAACCCAGCACATCAAAATTATTTGTGTGCAGTCGTTTTGCTATTTGCATTCCCATTTTTCCTAACCCAAAAATTCCTATTTGCATGGTATTCCTTTCAAAATTTTAAATTAAAAATTACACAATTCTTTAGTCTATTACTTTGCTTGCCAAGAACGATCATCTCTTAACAATAATTGGTTTGCGGAATCGGGCCCAAAACTCCCACTCGCATATTTTTTTACTGGCGCATTTTTAGAATTCCACTTTTTTACAATACTATCCACAAATTTCCACGCCGCTTCTATTTCGTCACTCCTAATAAACAAACGCTGGTCACCTTGAATAAAGTCAAGCAGTAACCGCTCGTATGCCCCAGGAATCTCAGTCAAAAAAGCGGTTTTATAACCGAAGTCCAAACTTCCACGGTGAAGCTGAATCCCAAAACCAGGAACTTTGTTATTAATCTGCATTTGTACGCTTTCGTCCGGCTGAATCCGAAAAGTTAAAATATTATTAGCCCGCTGGTCATTACCAAACAGCGCGCACTTTTTTTTAAAATGAATAGAAATTTCAGTAACTTTTTTATTTAATCGTTTGCCTGTCCGTAAATAAAATGGGACTCCTTGCCATCTTGGGTTATTAATAAAAGTTTTAAATGCCACAAAAGTTTCTGTACGACTAGGCTTTCCCACTTCTCCTGAATATTCTTTGTACTGCCCACGAACTAAGTTAGTCGCAAGTGTTTTAGCTGTAAACCTTGGCAAAGCCTGCAATACTTTAACTTTACTAGTGCGGATGCTTTCACTAGATAAATCTTTTGGCTCTTCCATCGCAATCAAAGCCAACATTTGCAACATATGATTTTGCACAAGATCTTTTGTAGCTCCAGTTTGATCGTAAAAATTAATACGGTTTTTCACCCCAACCGACTCAAGTCCACTAATTTGGACGTGATCAATATAATTCTTATTCCAAACTGGCTCAAACAAGTCGTTAGCAAAACGAACAACTAATAAATTTTGAACTGTCTCTTTTCCTAAATAATGATCAATCCGATAAATTTGTTCCTCCAAAAAAAACTTACGGAGCACTGAGTTTAATTTTTTTGCAGTTTGCAAATCGTGGCCAAAAGGTTTTTCCACCAACAAGCGAATAGTCCTCTGGTGCTCGCTACAGCCAATCAACAATCCCTGACTTTTCAACATCCGCGCTAAAGGCTCAAAATACTGTGGAGCAGTTGCAAAATAATACAGTCTATTCGAACAAATATGACCCTTTCCTACATCTCTATCTGCCAATAAGCGCTTAAGCCCTACAAAGCTTTTTTCATCATCAAACTCCCCTTGGTAATAATGTAAAAAAGACTGAAATGTTTTTAGAGTTTTAGGCGAGAACTTTAAACCTGGATTTTGAAGTACAATTTCCGCAACAAAATGAGCTGTGCTAAACGGACGCCTACCAACACAAACTAAAGTAAAATCTTTTGCCAACAAGCCCTGCTCGCACATATGGACTAGCGCTGGCAATAGATAATGCATTGCCAAGTCCCCAGTGGCACCAAAAATAGTCAGCACGGTCCTTGGCAGACCGTGCGAAATGGTGTGAAGACTATGTTGTAATTTTGTCTTATTGCTCATAGCACCACTTTTACTGCTCTAAATAGTCTTTAAAGTCGGTTCGATACATATCAACCAAAGCCACAAAAACTGCAACTAAAATTGGTCCAAGCAGAAAACCAATCATTCCAAAAAATTGAATACCACCAAGAACACCAAACAAAACCAAAAGTGGATGGACACGAGCTTTGCTACCAATTAATTTTGGACCAAGCACATTGTCTATTAAGCCCACTGCCAAAGCACTCCAAATTAGGAGTCCAACAGCACTCCCGGTGTGACCGGTAATAAATAAATAAATTATTGCGGGGATTAGAGACAATGACGTTCCCACATTTGGCACCAAAGCTGCCATCACCGTAAAGAACCCCCAAAGAAATGGGTTTGGCACGCCAAATAAAAACAGTCCAATAGTCGCAACAGACCCCTGAACTAAGGCTATAAGGAACGAGCCTTTAACCACGCCATTTATAGCAATAATAATTCTTTCTATTAATGCATGTTCTTGGTCGTCGTTAATTGGAGAAATATCCATTAAAACTTTTGTTATTTTTTCTCCGTCACGCAGTAAGTAGAAAATTGTAAAAAGAAGCAGGAACAAAGACACAAAAAAGCTTGCTACGTTTGAAATTAAACTCGAAAATGCAGCAAAGGCATTTGCGCTAAATTTCGCAATAAGAGAATTGAAGTCACGACTAAGAGATTCAACTAAGTCTTGAACTTGAACTGGCAATGACTGAATTAAGTCAGCACGATTTAAAACTAATCCCCCATCCCTAAATTTATGATAAACATCTAAAATTTCTGAAAACAATAACTGACCAAATAAAGCCAACGGAATTAAAAATATAAACACAACTACCAAGACTGTTAAAAATGCAGACCAGGTACTATTTTTAATTTTTCGCAAAAAATAACTGTATACTGGGTAAAATAAAATAGTGGCAATTATACCCAAAGCAACAATATTCAAAAAAGGCTTAAACAAAAACACTACAATAATAAAGGCAACTAAGAGAATGGAGAGGAAACTAAAAACTTGTAACTTTTTATAATTCATATAATCAAGCGTTAATGATAACTTTATTATAGCAAAAAATGAGCTATTGATAAATATGGAATATAAGTCTAAACTACTAAAAATAGCCCTTTCTGCCTGCCCGACAAACAGGCCTACATGGACAACCGAATGGGGAGGAATGACATGTCATCAGATCAAGTCAAAGTGGTCCAAGCAAAGGCAGACAAACCTGCGCCCCTTGCTAAGAAGCGCAGATGTGACCCTACTCAAAAAAGTACGCGTGCGCTAGAGTTCGAGGAGAATCTCGGACGGCGCATCGTCGGCCAAGAACGAGCCGTAAGGCGAGTTTCCGGTTGCTACCAGGTTTATTTGGCTAAGATGCAAAACCCTGGCAGACCAATCGGCATTTTCTTGTTTCTGGGTCCAACGGGCTCAGGCAAGACTCGAGTCGTCGAAGCTGCGTCCGAGGTTCTCTTCGGAGACTCGAACGCTGTGGTCAAAATAAACTGTGCGGAATTCCAGCACAGCCATGAGATCGCCAAGCTGACAGGCTCCCCTCCTGGATACCTTGGCCACCGCGAGACCTCGCCGATGTTTGCACAGGAGAAGCTCGATCGTTACCATACCGATGAGGACAAGCTTACGTTGCTGCTCTTCGATGAGATCGAGAAAGCCTCAGATTCCCTGTGGCAGCTCCTGCTCGGCATCCTCGACAAAGCGACGGTCTCACTTGGCGACAACCGAATGGTTGACTTCTCGCAAACGGTTATCTTTATGACCTCAAACCTTGGCGCCAAGGAGATGAGCGACCTCATTACGGGGTCAATTGGTTTTGCCCCGGCCCAAGGTAGCAAGTACGGGGAGACTGAGGTCGACCAGAAGATTTATCGGACGGCCCATGAAGCTGCCCGACGAAAATTCTCGCCTGAGTTTATGAACCGAATTGACAAGGTTGTGGTTTTCCGCAGCCTCAACGATCTTCAACTGACGAAAATCCTCGAGCTTGAGCTCCAAATGGTCCAAAAGCGGATCATGCAATCAGCGGGAGCAAAATTTGTCTTCTGCTGCACGGCCGCAGCGAAGAAGCTGATTCTCGAGGAAGGGAGGGATCTAAAGTACGGGGCACGGCACCTCAAGCGCGCCATCGAGCGGTTGCTTGTGGAGCCCTTGTCAAATCTTGCCGCAACTGAGCAAGTAGAGACAGGAGACCTCATGCACGTCGACCTCGACCCGGAGACAGGGAAACTTGTCTTCGACAACGAGGAACACGGTGCACTAATTAGGCCACTATACAAGCAGTTCACTGAGAACTTCAAAACCAGTACGGTAGAAGCCGCCGGAGCTGCTGCCACGGCAACAACAGACTGACGAGGACACAAATGGAATTAGATTTCAAGACCGACGCGGAGACTCAGTCTCTGCGTCGGTTAACTTTTAGAAAAGCTATTGACAAAATCATATTTTATCAGTATACTTATACAGATATAGAGCCTGTTTGCAGGCGTATTTTAATTTTAGAAAGTGCCTAGTAACTAGTTCCTTGTTCCTAGAATTTCAATCTGCAACATAACTAGGAACTAACTACTAGTCACTATCATTACTATGAAAAGAGAAAACATTCGAAATGTAGCAATTATAGCCCACGTCGACCATGGCAAAACCACCCTAGTCGACGCTATGCTTAAACAAACCTCTGCTGTCAAAAACGACTCAGCGGCCAATTTAATCATGGACTCAGGCGATTTAGAAAAAGAACGAGGCATCACCATTACAGCCAAAAATGCTTCTGTCGATTTCAATGGCACACGCATCAATATCGTTGACACTCCTGGCCATGCTGACTTTGGTGGCGAAGTAGAGCGAACCCTAAAAATGGCAGACGGTGTCTTACTTTTAGTAGACGCTAAAGAAGGCCCAATGCCACAAACTAAGTTTGTCTTAAAAAAGGCGCTTGAACTTGGCCTACAAGCTGTAGTTGTTATTAACAAAGTCGACAAGCCCGACGCCCAAGTCGACGAAGTCATAAATAAAACTTTTGATTTGTTTGTCTCACTTGGTGCTTCCGACAAACAACTCGACTTCCCTATCTTGTACTCTAGTGGGATTAACGGTGTTGCTCACGACGACATTGCTCCTGTAATGGAGGCGATTAATTCTGGTGTGGCCTTACCAAACGAGCAACATAACATTATTCCGGTTTTTGAAACTATTATAAAAAATATTCCCGCACCAGAAGTCGAACCAGACGCCCCTTTTGGCATGCTTGTTTTAGCCCTTCGCTACGACAACTACAAAGGTAAAATTGGTATTGGCAAAATTACTTCAGGCAAGGTTGCAAAAGCGGAAAGCATTGCGCGCATTGCTCACGACGGAACTGTAACCAAAGGAAAGGTTACTAGCTTGCAAATGTATCAGGGACTTGTTCCAGTTGAAGTTGAAAGCGCAACAGCTGGCGACATTGTCGCAGTTGGTGGTTTTGACGATATTGGTATTGGTCAAACTCTTTGTGACAGCCAGAACCCAGTACAAATCCCCCCAGTAGCTATTGAGTTGCCCACTATTAAAATGACCTTTGGTGTAAACACTTCCCCCTTTGCTGGACGTGAAGGTAAATTTGTAACTTCTAGAAATATCAGAGACCGTCTGATGCGTGAATTAGAAACCAACGTTGCTCTTCGTGTTGAACCCTCAGCAGAAAGTGGCGACTCGTTTTTAGTCTCAGGTCGCGGTGAACTCCACTTAGGTATTTTAATCGAAACTATGCGTCGCGAAGGCTTTGAACTGCAAGTTTCCCAACCACAAGTTATTTTTCACGAAGAAGATGGCCAAAAACTTGAGCCCTATGAAATTTTAACTGTCGACGTTCCAACCGAATACCAAGGAACAGTCATTGAAGAAGTCGCAAAACGCGGTGGTCAGCTCGAACATATGGACAGCAACCACTCAAATGAACTTCACGCTGAATATATTATCCCAACTCGTGGATTAATTGGACTTAAAAACTTACTTCTAACCCGTACTCGCGGTACTGCAATCATCAACAACCTTTTTGATTCCTACAGACCAACCCACGACATTGACGTTCGAAGCAACGAACATGGCTCAATTATCTCTTCAGAATCAGGCACTTCCAACGCTTATGGCCTAAATAACGCCCAAGAACGTGGCATTATGTTTATCAAACCTGCGATTGATGTCTACGAAGGTATGGTTGTTGGAAAAAATGCTTTAGACTTAGACATTGAGGTTAATGTTTGTAGAACTAAAAAGCTTACCAATATGCGTTCTTCTGGTGCTGATGAAGCCTTAACACTCACGCCACCAAAAGAAATTACCCTCGACTTTGCGCTTGAATACATTGGCCCAGACGAACTTGTCGAAGTTACTCCTGAAAGTATCCGTATCCGCAAAAAGTTTTTACTAGCAAACGACCGTAAACGAGAAAAGCGATAATTAAAAACCTCCCCAATATTGGGGAGGTTTTTTAAAATTCAACTTTCTCTAAACTGTTTGTGCGACTATCAAATCTAACAAAACTCGAGGAGAAGTACTCGATGTTTTTAATTCTAAATCTAAAGCTTCTAGTTTAGCTAAAAATTCAAGAACAACTTTTGCTGTAAATCTTGCTGCCGGTTTTTTGACCATGAACAAACGCCCACTTTTCCATCCTGTTTTCTCTAAAATAATATCGTCTGGCAATCTTTGAGAGAGCATACTTTGAACTAAAGCTATTGACCTAAACTGTTCGGCAAGAAGGGCTGTACACTTTATAACTTTGGACTTTTCGTCAGTTCCATCAAGAACTCCAAAAAATAGTTCCAAACTAGAAAATAACTTATGCGCATTCTTATCTGCCAACGCATTTATAATATCCCAAACTTCTACAGGTTCTCTAATCTTGACTAACTCCCCTATCGCCTGCTTAGTTATTTTAGAATCATTTACATAAGTCGCCAGTTTTTTAATTTCATTTTCCAGTTGCCAAAAATTGACCTGCGACTGAACTGGCTCTTTGAAATTTTTTACTTCACCTAGCTGTCCCAAAGTTGTAAGTAAATAACTAGCAGCCCCTGTCTCAAAACTGGTTCCATATTTTTTAGCGCGCAGGTCAAGCCACTTTACCAATTCTGCACCAAGTGGAGTCACACAATCAACAACTGTAATCTCAGGATCCTTAATAATGCTTGCAGTTTCTTTTTTACGACGATCTAATTTATCTTCTAAAATCACAATATGATTTTTAGAGGCTTTTAATTCCTCAATAAATTCCAACATTCCGCGTTTCGTTAAACCCTCAAAAATCACAAAAATCTTTTCTTCAGCAAATAAGTCTTGGCTGGATAATTCTGCTTTATCTGGAAAAACGTCATCGCTTCCAATTTCGATAACAGGGGCGGAAAATTTATCAGCCAAAGAGCCAATAAAATCCTTATGCAAAAAGCTTTCGGAGCCAAGTAATAAGTAAAGCATACAACTATTGTAGCAGGAATTTTGCCTATAAAAAAATACCTGACATGTCAGGTATTTTGGTGGGGATTTCAAACCAAGTATTGAACCGATGACCAGAAAGTTCGACCCCTTTAAAAAATCAAAACTTCTCCATCTTTCAATGCAATAAAGGGGATTTTGTTTTCAATACAATATTGAATTTCTTTGCCAATATCTTCGGACTCAGAGTGACCAGAATTATAGTGGGGCAAAAAAGCATAGTTAATTAAACTCAGTCCATCCCATATCGTTTCACTTTGGTCTTGATACGGAAAATCCTTCGAGTCATCAACAATTTTATAAGCGTCAAGATTTGGTGAAAGTACACATGCTGCCGCGCTGTAGCCACCATAAACAAAATTAGGCTTTCTAGTCTTTAGAATCTCATCAAGTCCAGAGAGTTTCATTGCTTGGCGCAAAATAAATACATTGCCTCCGCTAATCCAAACACCTCCAAGATTATCCAATTTATCGCGTAAGGAATCTTTCTTATCAAAAAATTCTTTAAGATCGATAAGTTCAACTTCCAACCCAAGATCTTTCAATGATTGGATGTCTTTCTGAATATGTTCAGTGATCCAATCGGCAATATTTTTCTTAGAATCAAGGGCATTAGCGATGTACCCAATTTTCTTATTATCAAAAAACAAGTCCTTCAGCTTCTCTTTTTCATCGCCAATTTTATAGGAAGAGAGATAAAATTTCATAAACATTCTACTTTAACATTTTGGTGGGTTGGGCGGGACTCGAACCCACGACCGAGTGCTTAAGAGGCACCTGCTCTACCAACTGAGCTACCAACCCATATTCTATTTCTTCATTACAAACCTTAGCCAGTTTAGCCTATTCCGTCTTTTTTTTCAAGAGAACTTAACATTTTTTCAGCCTGTGTTAACTGCTCTGGTGTTCCAATAGGCTGCCAAAAATGTGCGTATGCAACTTCGACGCTCTGATCATGCGCTTGCTTCGCCAAAGTATGTGGCAAACTATATTCTACTTTGTCGTGCACAATAATTTCCTCGAGAGGATAATTAAAATAATTTTGACCCAACAGATAAGCCCCACAATTAACGAGCGGACTACTCTGTCCTGGGTCAGTCATCCCTTCTAGATTACCAATACTATTTAAAACAATCCCATTGGCTGTATCCGAACCTGACTGCCAAGCTAAAATTCCGCGTTGTAGCGAAGCTAAGGTAGTTAAGTCTTCTTTTGTATACAGGTCATCTCCATTTACAACCAGAAACCTTTCGGAAGTTAAAAGTGGCTTTGCGCTGTGAATCGCAGTCCCAGTGCCGTTTATCGGATCCTGAGCAATATAATTAACCTCCCTACCAAAAGCAATTTTTCCAAAATAACTTTGGATTTGCTCACCGCGATATCCTGTAACAATAATTACAGAAGTAACAACATCCGGCAAAGCTTCAAAAATATGCTCAAGCAAAGGTCTGCCCAACACTGGGACCAAACCTTTTGGCAATGAATCAGTATAAGGTTTTAAGCGAAGACCGAAACCTGCGGCCAATATAACAGCTTGCATAAAATTTTCGTGGTGCGCCCGGCAGGAGTTGAACCTACTACCTCCTGGTTCGAAGCCAGGCACTCTATCCAGATGAGCTACGGGCGCATGTTATCCTTGCCGAAAGTGACAAGTAAATTATTTTATGGATCAAAACTAACTAAATATGCTTTATTATAGCGTATTTCTCAATATTTTTCAATGCTCCATTTTGCTAAAATTATCCCTTTTAAAAAAATTAGAAGCCCCGTTGTCGAGGCTTCATCTAACCAAAAACTGCCAGTCGCTCCTACCGCGTCAGTTCTGACGGATAAGCAGAGCGCTCCGGGATCATCAGCGTAACCGCCTCCAGCGCCGACTGAGTTGCAGTCACGTCCTGTCCCAAGAGATCCAGTGATGTAAAGACCAACTGCAACTGTGCCTGGTGTTGCTGTTGCTCGCTTTTCCCCCAATCCTCCTCAGAGATCCCAACATAACCGCGAATCCGAGCAAGGAGAACCTCTTGGGTCTCAAAGCGAGTTTTCAGCACAGCAAATGCATCAATACGCCGACGGAACAAGTCCAGTTGAACGTAAATCTGCTTCAGTCGCTCCTTAACCTGAGCCTCCATTGCTTCAGCCTCGGCGCTAGATGCCTCATGCTCAGCGAGTTTGGCGCGAATAGAGCTGATAAACTCCACGCGACTAGGAAGCTCCTCGTCACTGTAGCCTTGCAAATCACGCAAAGAATTCTGCAGATTTGCCAAGTAACCTTCCCGTTTTTCCTTGGCATTTTCGAACACAGCTTTGCACGACTGGTAGTGATCAAGATACTCTGCGTGAACCTTTCTCAGCCGGTCAGTAACGGCGCCGATAAAAAAGACAGGATCACTTCCAAGCCTGGCGACTTGCTGTTCGAACTCAAGCTTTTTTCTGGCTCGAAAATCCTGCACTCCTCGCTCTCTGGCTCTGAGATCTATGATTGCAAGCATGGAAAGGCCAACGACCATAAATCCTATAGCTGAAACAAAAACCGTAAGGTACTGACCTCCCGTAAGCCAAGAAAAGATAAAGCGACTGATAAGCCACCCCACAAGGCCGCCGAAAATACCCGAAAACAAAAGGCACAAAATGGTTCGACGAACTGACTTGTGAGTCCAATCAGAACTTTCAAAGAGATCCACAAACTCTTTCCACCAAGATCTGAAAGTATAGACTTTATAGTAGGAAAACTGGAGATCGGACTTAAGGGTTTCTGCCCACTGCCCAATGAGTCCGGTGGTGAAAGGATTTTCGACACAGAAGGCCGACAAATTCCCAGAGTTCACATTTTGGAGGGCAACCAGATCGTCGCGCACTCCCTTTTCAACGCGTTCAAGCTTCAGATGATCCATCTGATTTGTCCTCCATAAAGTTGTATTTCACACCCAAAGATTTAGTGTGACTAAATATAATACAATAAAATGCTGGCTTTGTCCAGACTTAAATTTAAAAGACCTTTAACATAAAGGTCTTTTAATATGCCCAATTCTAATGTGTTATTTAAAAAACTATTTCTTGGTTTTGTCGGCTAAACCAAATGGATTTTGAGTGATAGAAGCTCCTGGAGTAAACTTAGTACTTGCCTCAATCCGTTTTAGCCCGTTTTCATAGCCCGTAAAATTTACTCGGACAAGACGACTTCCCGTAAACGGCTCTTGGTAACGTGCAATCTTAAATACCACCACAGCAGAATGCCGTAACACTAAAGCTGCCAAAATTCCAACTATCACTAGGCTTACCGTAAATAACACAGTGACATTTTTTGGAATTCTTTCTTTAATTTTTGAAAAAATATTGTTCATACTATTTTTTAATAAAGAAGTTTGCGCTAATTAGCGCATTAACTTGTCCCGAACCTAGCGCACTAATGCTCAAACTTTTTACATGTGTAACAAACGGCAACTGTTCAATAATTTCTAAAAATGAAACGACTGACTCAAACCGTCCAACAGCTTGCATAGTATACGGCACAATATAAATCTCCCCTGCTGTTTGGTTCGCCTTAGTCGCTTCACTGACAGTTCCTGAAACAGTTAACTTTAAGTCAATGTCTAAATCTTGGCTTACCTCTTCGAGTTGTTTAATTTCTTTTACAACACGTGTATCCTTGCTAAAAAAATTATCAGGTTGATATGCTTTTTTTGCCAAAACTTCTAGATCTTTCGTCCCTGCTTCGTAACTTCTTTGTTCTGCCAACTGATCGCTGTAATCTTTATTTTGTTTATCAATTACCAAAGCCAAACTGTCATTTCCACTGTCCACCCAACCATAAACAAATCCAAATAACGCTCCTAATATTAGGATATAAATGCTCGCAACAATAATAATACGGTACTTATATGACATAGTTACTTGAGAAGCTCGTCTTTAATATAAAAGGTAAAGTGAAAAGCAACATCGGTAGGCTTGCTGACATTTTCAAGCGGATAATCAATATTATAAAAATTTTGTGTATCTTGATTTATGTTATTATAGAGAATAATCACAGCTTCTCGGGATGGACTAAAACCACTAATATCAATTTTTTTCTTCTCGGTACTAGCCACGAAACTATTTATTTTAACCTCGTCAGGAACGTCTTCACTAAAGGCCCGAAAAACCTTGGAAAATTTTGGATTGGCATTGGCCAAGGCGTTGTAGTCGACAATTTGGTTATTGATAATTTTAATTTTTGACTTTAACTGCGTATATTCTTCTTTATTTGTAGCCTTCTTAATTAACTCAATTTCACCCGCAAGTGCAGACGTTGTATAACGCAAATAAACTTTGGTTAATAATTGTCCAGCAAAAACCAAAGCACAAATAACAGCACTAATTTCAATCAAAATCAAAACACTATGAAAAATGCTTTCAAAGCGGAGTTCTTGCTGTTTTGGTTTTGGTAATAAATTTATATACTTCATAACTAGTCTTCAAGAGTTCTAATAGCTAAACCAATTGCAGCAGTAAAATTCAACGACTGTTCATAAGACAATGGTGGATCTTGAATTTCTGGCAAATTGACCCATGGGTTAGACACAACAACTGGCACGCCGGCAATGTCTTTTAGGGCTTCTGTTAAGGCCTCTGGTAAATTTTTTGTTGAAGCATTGCCACCACAAAGCAAGACTGTGGTAATTTTTTCTTGTGAATGATCGTAATGAAACTTTATAATATTTTTTATTTCTTCACTCAGACTAACTAAAACCGGTTGTAGTGCAGCCTTGATATTAGGATACTCGGGAGTGCTGGTTAAACCAACTTCACGCTTAATGCTTTCAGCTTTCTGTGGAGTCACTCCCAAAGCTTGGCTGATTCGTTCTGTAAAAGTACTGCCAGCAATTGGAATGGAAGAAGTGAATTGTAAATTTCCACGCTCAATCATAATCAAATTGGTTTGCCAAGCATCTATGTCAATTAGCAGAGCTGTTTCCTGCGTTTTTTGGTTTATCAAAGCGCGCTCTAAACTTTGCGACTCAACTTCAACTGCAATCGGTTTTAAATGAGCTTTTTCCAAAACATTAATATATGCATCCACGGTTTCTTTTGGAGAAGCAACAATTAAAACTTCCATCGCACCCTCTAACTTGCGCACAATTTTCCAGTCAAAATAGACCTGATCCATTGGCATGGGTACATAACTTTCTGCCTCAAACATTACCGCAGACTCTACTTGTGACTCATTGGTTACTGGAATTTGCATAACCCGCACAAACGACTTAGACTCTGGCAGGCTAATAGAAACACGGTTAGTTGAAATAGAGCCGAAAGCTGGTTTTTCAATACTTCTTCTAATTAATGCGGCTAATCCATCTTGGTCAACAATCGCGTCATTCGCCATTAAATTCTTTGGCAGACTAACATAAGAATAGCTCTGCACATGCACCTTTCCCCCACTCCGACGTAACTGCATCAACTTCAAAGAACTGCCGTTTAACTGCAATCCAAATGAAGGCATATGTGGTTGAAAAAAGTTTAATTTCATACGGATAGTACTTAGTACCTAGTACTTGGTACTGAGAAAAAATAAATTGCGTTTACTATGTACTAAGTACTAAGTACTCTGTACCAAGTACTAAGTTATTCTATAGTTTGACTAATATTATAAATTGGACCGATTAAAGCAAGAGCAAGCACGCCCACTATCCCACCTATAAAGAGTAGCAACAAAGGCTCAATAATGGAAGACAAATTCCGCAATGTGTCGTCGACTTCTGTTTCAAAATGGACTGCGAGTTGTTCAAGAATAGTCTCCAAACTTCCGGTTTCTTCACCGACTTCTAACATCTGTACCACAATATACGGAAAAAGTCGTTCATGCTTTGCTAGCGATTCAGTCAAAGGTTTTCCAAGCTTCACACTTTCTGAAGTTTCAAGCAAAGCTTCACGGTAGTAAACATTACCAACAGACTCACCTGCAATTCGAAGTGCTTCCACCACAGCAATCCCACTTTTTAACATAGAACTTAAAACACGCGCAAACCTGGCTAAATTAATTTTCTTAACAATCGGATTTAGCATAGGAAAACCAAGCAATGTAAAATCTAGAGCCCGTTGACCAGGGATTGTGCGCAGTCCATAAATTGTCCCAAAAATTGCCAAAACCAAACCAACTAAAACAACAATGGAATTTTGTGACATAAAGTCAGAAATACTAATAACAATCCGTGTCACTAGTGGCAACTGTGTATTAAAATCTTTAAAAATTGAAGTCAATTTTGGAAGCACAAAAATTGCCATTAACACACCAACAAGTAACATGGCGCTAACAATTACTGCAGGGTAGATCATGGCCCCTTTAGTTTTGCTTTTTAAATCCGCCTCACGTTCAAGCTGGATCCCTAAATACTCTAAACTGTTTTCCAAATTTCCTGACAACTCCCCCACCTTAACCATGCTTACAAAGATATGAGAAAAAACGTTAGGATACATATCCATGGCTTCGTGAAGGCTTTTTCCAGACTCAACGCCATTGGCAATATCTGTAACAATTTTTTGGAATTTTTTATTTCTCGTTTGTTTTGCAATGATTTTAAGCCCGCGTGGCGCAGCAATACCACTCTTAATCATAATCTGCAAATTTTCAATAAAAGCTATTTTTTCTTTTAATGAGACATAACCAAATGAAAGTGCAAACGCAGCAAAAGCGCTTTGTTTCTGCTCTTCCATCTCAACTGGTAAAAGCCCGCGCGCTTTAAGTAAGTGGCCTGCATCCAACGCAGAAGAAGCTTCAATGGTTGAAGTTTCTTTTTTTCCATCTTTGCTAACTGCGGTGTATGAAAACTTGGGCATACAATTAGAATATAGAATACTGAATTAAGAATTATGGTTTTGTCGCAGTTTCTTGATTCTTATTTCATAATTCATAATTCGATTTTACTCCTTTGTTACTCTCAAAATCTCGTCAATCGTAGTGACGCCCTGAACAGCTTTTATAAATCCATCTTGCCACATGAGTATCATTCCAGCGGCCTCCCCTGCGTCCTGTAATTCTTGACTAGAAGAATGTTTAATAATCATATCTGCAATGGCAGGAGTTACTTCTAAAATTTCGTGAATACCAATACGACCACGGTAACCAGTCGTACTGCATTTATCACAACCTTGGCCTTTAAAAAACGGCAGGTCTTCAAACTTTTTTACAGCTTTAGGAATAATCTTCTCTTTCTCTAAAATCCCCAGCATTTTTTCTAAATTAAACTGCTTAGCTAAACTATCGGCAACTTCTTTATCTATTTTCGCGTCAGTTTTACAGTCCGAACAAATAACGCGCACCAAACGTTGGCCCATAACTGCGTTGACCGTTGAAGCAATTAAATAAGGCTCCTCACCAATATCAATCAAACGTGGCAAAGCACCAGCTGAAGAGTTAGTGTGCAGTGTTGAAAGTACAATATGACCGGTCATAGCCGCGTGCATGGCCTCTTCGGCAGTTTCTTTGTCACGAATTTCTCCAATCATAATAATGTTTGGATCTTGACGAAGAAGTGCGCGAAGCCCAATAGAAAAAGTCAGTCCAATTTTTGGGTTAACCTGCATTTGGTTGGCACCCACAATTCGATATTCGACTGGGTCTTCAATTGTAGAAATATTAACGTTCTTTGTATTTAAAATTGTCAGCACAGCATAAAGCGTTGTGGATTTACCACTTCCAGTTGGACCAGTCACAAGAAGCATGCCATGAGGTTTTTTGATATTTCTTGTCACAAGCTCCAATTGCGATGGCAAAAAACCTAATTGCTCAAGCGTCATGGCTTTTGTTGACTCATCAAGAAGACGCATCACAACTTTTTCACCGTCAAAAACAGGAATAGTAGAAATACGCAAGGAAAACTTATAGGCGTCTTTTTCAATTTTAAATCGACCATCTTGTGGCAAACGGTGTTCATCTATTTTAAGATTCGATAGCACCTTTATGCGCGCCACTAAAGCAGCTTGAATTGCTTTAGGGAGCATCATTACGTCGTGAAGGACTCCGTCAATGCGATACCTAACAGCAACGGAAGTTTCTTGTGGTTCAATATGAATATCTGAAGCTTTTTCTATAACAGCATACTCTAATAGCGTATCAACAACTTGTACCACAGGAATTTCTTCGGCTAATTTTTTTAATTCATCACTAACCTCTTGAGCATTGGCTCCATTTACTGAAATTGAAGGAGTTCCTTTGTCCACCAAATGCTGAATCTCCCCTTCTAAGTTTGAGTGGTATTTTGAAAGTCCAAAATCCAAACTGGCCTTACCAATTAAAAAAGGTTTGACTTCCAGACCAGTTTTCTTCTTCATGAACTCTTTGGTCTGCAAATCTGTCGGGTCAACCATGGCTAAAGACAACTCTTTGTCTGCCGCAAAACTAATAACTTTATGACGCCGCGCAATTGGTTCTGGAACTAAACTCAAGACCTCTGGTTTAAGCTCCTCCTCACGCAAATCAATAACTGGGACATTTAAAAGCGCGCTTTTAAACTCAAGTAATTGCTCTTCAGAAACCACCTTTTTTTCAGTTAAAAAATCTTCCCAAGAGATAGGACTCTTGAGATTTTTATAATCTAGCTCAAGCGCTTCTAGCTTGTCAGCATTTAATAACTTCTTTTGTTTAAGGAGCTTATTTAGCTCAGTTGTGATCATTTTTGTTTCTCTTTTCACTAAAAGACAACTATATTATATCACAAAAATGTTAAAAAACAAAAAAACAAAAACCCAACGGAAGGGAATCTTCCGTTGGGGGTCTTAAAAGTAAGGGTTATTGGGAAAACTGGAGTTGATTAGATTTTAAATAGTCTTTGTATTCAGCATCAAGACGAGAATCTGGAACATTGGCGAGAAGTTTTCGATAGTATTCAAGAATTTTTTCTCGGCTTTGATTATTTTTTTTCAGAAAAATAATATACTCGCTGTAAAACTGTTCGTTTTTTTGCTCGCGAGCAATTAGCGATTCGTAACGTGCTATCCCCTCTTCGACATTCCTCTGACCTCGAATACGAGCTTCGAAAAGCAAAAAGTCTGGGGTCTGTTTCCATGTTTCTCTAGTTTTGTAAGCTGCCTCTAACGTTGCCAAGGCCTCGCTCTCTCGTCCAAGTTGGCGCAGATAGTCAGCTTTATCGAGGTAATTAAACTGGTTGAACTTATCATTTTCTATTTTTTTGTCTGTATCTTTAACATACTGTTCAAGCCTAGTTCGTTGATCACTGGAAAGTTCTGGTGCTGTGCTTTTTGGCCAAAAAAACCAAGCGAGCCCAAGGCCTATAATTAGTAACCCTAAAATAATATAGTTTCGTTTATTCATAGCTTATAGTGTAGCAAAAATGGGTTGAAATTTCAATGCCTTCTTCTACCACTGTCATTCTGAGCGGAGAGAAGAATCTAGATCCTTCGTTTCACTCAGGATGACAGTGCACGGCGAGGATGACAGTAAAGCCATGTACGGAAGACCCCCAACGGAAGGGAATCTTCCGTGTTTCTTCCGTGTCGGAAATTATACTGTCATCCTGAGTGAAACGAAGGATCTCTGCAGAGATTCCTCGACAAGCTCGGAATGACAGTAATAAAAAAGCATACCTATATTTAACGCAAAACCCACCCCCTTGCGGGGGTGGGTTTTTCTCTAAAACTTGTAGCCTTTAGGCCACTAAGTTAAATAATCCGTGAGGATTAATAACCGTGGGTGAAGGATTGAGTAGAAGAGGTTGGACCAACAACTGTGAATCCAGCGAGGTTGTTTGAACCTGCAGTATCACTGTTGTCATACCAGCGGAAATCACCAGCAGTGCTGACAGTTCCAGTGTCCCAAGAAACCGACAAGGTTTCAATGACACCAGAGACGTCGGCAGACATCAAAGTGATGGTGTTGGTAATAATATCCAAGGTTTGGGCAGAAGTCGTAACTTCAATGTCACTAGAAGTAGTAACAGAACCTACGTCAGTTGTACCATCACCAGGGATTAAGATAACTGTACCGGAAGTTGCGGAACCAGAGTAGGCACCGTAAGCTTTGGCAGTACCGCCACTATTCTTAGCATCGAAGCGAGTACCAGCGCTTGTAGCGATGGTATTGATAGATCCTGCAATATCCAAGTTCATGGAGTCATTGTAGAAACGTAAGTCATCGATGAAGATAGTTTCGTTGTTATCTGCGTTGGCTTTGATGTTGAAGGTGACATATCGGTCAGTAGACACGAATGGACCAGCAATATCAATGTTCATCCAAGTGTTAGCGGCGGTTGCAGTAATGTTAGAGTTGTTAACAGTTACTGTTCCCAAACCGTTTAAGGTTGCATCGTCTGTACCGTCAGCGGTACTAGAAACGCTAACACCAATATCACCAGCAGCCTTAGCGACTGAAGTGCGGATGTTAAAGTTCAAACGAGTATAACCTTCTAATCCAGCGCTTGCACCGAAGTCAAAGCTTGTGCTGTCGTTGACAGCAGAAGCGGCGGCTTCAACTAAGGAAATAGCAGCGCTTCCACTAACTGCAGTTGCAGTTGTAGTTGCAGCAGCCATACCGTTAGCAACCCAGCCTGTAGTAACAGACTCAGTTGCACGCTTAGAACCACGCATCAAGACGTTAGCATTGGCTGAACTTGCGGTCATAGCAACGCTGGCAACGTTCTGAGAAGCGGCGCGGGTAGTGTTAGATGTGGTGGTAGAACCTTTAGCAACAGAGAGTACCGAACGGTAGACGTTGTGTTGGTTACCAGTCAAATCTGCACCAGCCCATGAGTTGTCGTCTGAGTTAGAACCAACACCAGTAGCTTGGTTAACGGCGGCAGTGTTGTCGGCGTCAAGTCTAAAGGTGATGTTTTCTGCTTCAGAACCATCCATCAAAGTGAACCCTGCAATATCACCCAAGACTTCCAAAGTAGAGTTACCATTTTGAGCAACATACATTGGAGCGGCAGTAATATCTACAGTGTTGTTTGTGGCTGAAAGACCAACAGACTGAGTGACTGTGGATCCGTCTTGTTTCTTGTAACGAACTTTGAGTTGAGCAATACGATCGTTAGAAGCAACGGTATTGGAACCAGAAACAATTGGCATAAGGTTAAACTTCTTCAAGAAGAAGGAGTCGTTGGTGGCTTCAAATTTGAAGGCAGCCAAAACCTTATCTGAGCTTCCGGCAGTAATTAAGCTAGAAGTTGGGTTAGTTGGATCTGGAGCAATGCTCGCAACCAAAGAACCACTGTCAGTTACTGCAACCACGACGTCAGCAGCGGCACCATTAATTGCTGTTGGAGTACCATCAGCATTGTTAGCACCGACTGAAGAAGTTAAGTTATCAGTAATAGAGTTACCCTGAGAGTCAACAGCGACTACGCCACTTGTACCAAGAATGGCAAAGCGCATGTAGTCAGTTGTTGCAGTAAGAGTAGCTGCACTGTTGGTGTTGATAACCAAAGACAATTTCTTTGTTTGGCTAGCTGCAAGTGACCAGTTAAGGTTATCAAATGTAGCGAGACCAGAACTAAAGCTCTTGGATTGACCAACCTGAGTAGCACCGTCCATCAACTTCGCTGAAAGAACAACGTCGTTTAATGTAGCGGATGTATCAGAGGCACCAGCAGCACCATAAACGTTGTCGTCAGTACCAGAAATGGAACCGGAAACAACAACGGTATTAACTTTTACAGTGTCGCCACTTCCAACTGCAAAGTTGAAAGCAGTTATTTCTGCATTCTGGACACCCTTAACGATGGTGTTGTCAGAAGGAGAAGGAGCAGCTGTAACAGTTAAAGAACCAGCAGTCACAGTCTGAGTTTGACCAGTAATAGCGGCATTTGGAGAAATGTCGGTGGCTGGAGTCAAGAATGTGTTGCTAGAAACGTTTTTCACGTCGTTAGACTGGAAAGCGCTGAGGTAAGCAACTAAAGCAATATTACCGGATGGGTTATTTCTAACGTCAACGGTAATTTTAATTTTAGTTGTGCTACCGGCTGCCAAGTTGGCAGTGTCGGTAAATACCAAAGGAGTGGTCTGTGGTGCTGCATCAGTGTCATCATTATCAGCCACTGATGTCAACTCTTTTGGACCAGCTAAGACAACGTTGGTGTCAGCATTCCAGATTTTTACATCTTGGATAGCTTCTGTACCAACATCGGCTAAGTCAGGATCTGTAGCATTTGTATCAACTATACGTACACGCCAGTTGCGGATTTCAACTGCATTAGCAGTGTAGATAGAACCTTCCCAAACGGAAACATCGTTAGCAGTGTTGCTGATGTTGCGGGAGGAAGGACCAGTGAAGGTAATGGTGAACTGTCCACCTTGAAGAGTCAAAGTGTGACCTTCAGCAGTGGTGTCCATAGCAGTGACGGTTGAGGTCATGCCGGAACCAAAAGTACCACCAGTAGCTTGTAAGTCGGCAGCTTCTTCAATGTAGAAGATAATTGTGTCAGATGGGCGACCGTCTACGTCTGCATACAATTCGAAGATACGGTTGTTACCGCGATCGATTTTGAATGGAGTTGTAAAGGCCAAAGCCAAACGGCTGTTGGTGCCAACTGAAGTTGCAGTTGCAACAGTAACTCCTGCTTGTTTGAGTTTGAAGTTCATCAAAGCAGAATTAGCAATGTTGCCACCTTGAGTAAAGGTGAGGGTGTTAACCCAAGCATCTTCGGTAGCGGCAGACAAGGTAATTTCGGAAACTTTAACTTCACGGTCACCAACACGAGGGTTGGATGGAGAACCAGTTTTGGTCAAAGTAATTGTTCCAGCAGAAGTACCAGAGACGGTATGTGTGTTGGAAGAAATTGGGAAGTTACCAGTGACTGAAGCACCAGTAGCATTAATGCTACCAGCATTTTCTACAGTAAACTGATGAGCAGAACCTGTTGTTGCAGAGGTAGACAAGCTAATGTACAAAGACAAAGTCTTAGTAGTGTTAGCTGGAATTTGCACGCTTAAGGTAAAGCTAGCTTGGTTTGTGCTGGAGTTGAATGTTCGGCCAGAAGACAATCTGGTTGTGCCATCGTAGATATAGGCATTTGAGATGTCTGTAGTAGAACCAACACCAATACGCTTTACAGTTAAACCAGAGATGCTAATAGCACCATCGGCTGAAGCAGTAAAGTTAATGTCGCCAACTTTTACAGTATTAGCACCCTTTGGAAGAACGGTTGAAGGAGTCATAGCACCAGTGGTGACATTGACTGAAGAACCGGTTGATGGGGGTGGAGGAACTACGCCGCCGGAAGTACCGGTTGGGCTTAATTGACCTGCTGTGCGGGCAACCATAACGCTGGTCTGAACTAATGCACCGTCAGCTGCGTTTGAAGGCACAACGTCAGCAAAAGAATAACCCCAAGAATTGAAAGTAGCCAAGTCTGGGATACCAACTAAGCCGGTTGCACCGACTAATTGGACAGTACCATTGTTGTTAACAAGCACACCAGCACGGTGACCGGCTGAAGTGTTGTCAATGTTTGAAGCGGAAGTCATCCAGGACATATCACCATAGCCAACACGGCTAAATGAGAAGCCTAGACCGGTAAACACAGAAGCGGAAGTAAATCCGGCTTTCTGGCCACCAGTTACGAGGTAGCAGGTACCTTTGTCACTACCGCGATCGGAACAAATGATTTTACCATCTTGTGGAGGAATAAAGCTTCCTGCAGTAAGAGCTAAATCATCAGCGTTCGCGTCGACAACAGAACTAAAGCTGTTGAAGCCGTAGGACAAGAAAGCACCAGCTGAAGTGTAGGCGCGGCGCATACCGTCGGTGGTAATCATCCAGACAGTACCGTCGGATGATTTAACGTTGGTACCTGCAGCATGGGCAGCAGCTTGTGCAGCCATTGGGGCAAAGGCAGACAACGCAATCGCGGCGGCTGAACCTACAGCAAAGATTTTCCTTGCTAAATTAGTTTGCATCTTATACTCCATTTCTAGAACATACGCCCCTCTCTACCTGTGGCAGACAAAAGCGGAATTGATTATTCAATTGAGACAATCAATTACAAATTCTAGAAAATATTAATTGGTTTTTGACGACCAGCAAAATTGCAATCCTTACTCTCTAGAGTTAGTAAAGAAGGAAGTTTACTTGGGCCGATTATTGAGTTATCTATGGCCTAAATTTCACTAAAAGTTCGACCAAGGAGCCTAAAGTCTTGGGCTACTACAAAATGTAAGTAAAGAGTTGCCTAAGACCTCTATTATTAATAAAGCACCTTTTAGTGTTCCTTGATGGCCAAGGTTCAATAACTAATATAAATTCGGAAACGCTTGCTAGTTCCAGAAATTGCGTTTCCGGGATGGAAAGGACTATTTTATAACTAATTTCTATTATGGTTTCTAAAAACTGGCCTAATTAAGGCATTCAGATATAAAGACGCGAGAATATACTATTAGTTACAATCTGATTTAGTATTTTTTTAAATAAAAAACCAGGACTTGTCTGCTTAAAAACTGCCTTAAATACGGCTATTTTTTAGAAAAAACGGACAAATCCTGATTATTTATAATTTTAATGTTTTGGTGAGGAGTTTCAAACAACATATGTATGTGCTCAACTTTTACTAATTATAAGACGAAATGGCTTTTTTGTCAAAGGGCAGATTAGTGACTAGGCACTAGTTACTAGGAGCTAGCAAACTATTCTTGTGACCAGCCGCGGCTGGGGTCTTGGCGCAGTGTTTCTGTTTCGTCTGGTCTTTGGTAGTCGTCTTCCACGCGCACTGTTGTCCCCTGCTCAGGGTCTGAGACTTCTATTAAAAATGAGTCTTCCAAAGCCTCAATCCGGTGCTTTTGGTTAATTTTAATAGTGTAGCCGGCCGTAGGTGTCATTGAGACTTTTTCTATCTCTCCTGCGTCATTTTCCAGCCAAATTAAGGCTTTGCCGGAAAATAAACATAGAGTTTCTTCTTTAGTGTCATGATATTGAAAAGACAGCTTACATCCAGCTTTGACAAACAATACCTTCCCTACCCGACCGAGGCCTTCGGGAGTGTAGATTATTTCATAACCCCATGGTTTATCTATTCGTTTTTGAAAACCTTGTGTAGAAAAATTCATGTCTTTATTATACACCTATTAACAAAGAGACTCATTATAACAATGAGTCTCTTTGTTTGGAGCGGGTAAGGGGCATGTCCACTCGCTTCGCTTGTTACGCACCCTCTAACCACCCAAACGAAAAAGCATCAGCATAGCTGACACATTTTATTTTGGAGCGGGTAAGGGGAATCGAACCCCTATCATCAGTTTGGAAAACTGAGATA
>CAZTXY010000006.1:0-56283 GCA_964617815.1 uncultured Candidatus Saccharibacteria bacterium
GGGCCATTGGCTGCTCCGTCATCACAGAATTCATAGCGTGGAGCACCTGCTTGGACAATGCCGTCTCCGCAGGAGCCGGCAGAAGGATTTACTTGACACTCACATTCGCTAAAATAAGGTCCGCAACTATATGTACTAGGCCCAGGGCCATTACCACATACTGCACTAACCCCTTTATAACAAACAGCGATTTGACCTGAAGGACAACTAAAAGTGGATGTATTAGTAGTACAAGCTGGAACAGCTGGAGAATTACATAAATCATGCTGGATACGTTGAACAGAAGGATCTCCCCAAATATGAGCAGCGCCTAAGCCTCCCCCGTCATGGTCTGCCTGAACAAATAATGGCAAAAATAAAATAAAAAAACCACCTATAAAAATAGGGGTAACCTTTAATAAAGATGTCTGTATGAGTTTAAATTTTATTTTAAAATTCATATAATATTTATTTTAAAAACAAAACATCTTTACTTAATATAAGTAATGTAAAATTAACATACTTTTAAAAAAAATACAAAAGAAAAGCCGAGAGAGGAGGACGCACAAGATTGTGCATCAACTACCTCTCTCGACCAAGTGCGTCCCCTGCTTAGGGAACGTAAAAACTCTGACCGACCGCGAGTCCGGTGCGCCTGTTGCGCACGACCGCAAGGTGAACCCCCCGAATCAATGGCTCTCGGATCGTTATGGTCCAACGGCTTGGTTTCTTCTCAAGAACCATTGACGCTTTGCTGCGGACCGGCTGATAGTCAGAGCCAAGCAAGACATCCGTAGAGAGTACGAAGTCGTAGACCTCATACTCCTCGGGTTGTCCAATCGCTGTGTGTTCTGGAAGAAACAGCCGAAGACGCTCGGTATCAACAAGATACCCCCTCATCAAGGTGAGTGGATAAAATGATCCAGGCTCCTCAACAGGAAGCCCTCGAACATAGTCCCACGCCTCATCCGATGAGTGGCAATCGACAATGCCGACCGTCACTGGTATCATACCTCCTTGCTTCTCCTGCCCGAAAGCAGGGGTCGCAAGTATGATAATTGCAATCAGAGATGCAAGCAAATTTCGCATTTTTACCCCCCTTGGGCATTTTCGATCGTTGATACTAATTCCCTACATAGGAGTTATAAACCGCTTGGCTCATAACTTTATCCCTATATATTGAATATAATATCAACGATTTAATACTATCTTTATACACTATTTTCAGACTTTTGTCAAGTAATGATTTTTATCCCTGTTTATTGAAGAAAATGAAAAGGTCGAGAGAGGAGGACGCACAAGATTGTGCATCAACTACCTCTCTCGACCAAGTGTCGTCCCCCACTTAAGGGACATAAAAGCTTTGCCCGACGGCGAGTCCAGTGCGCCTGTTGCGCACGACCGCTAGGTGAAAGCCAGGAATCAATGACTCCCGGATCGTAATTGTCCAGCGCTCAGACTTTTTCTGCAGGACCATAGACGCCTCGGTATGGTTCGGCTCATAATCAGAACCAAGCAAGACATTTGTCGAAAGCACGAAGTCATAAACCTCGTAATCTTCCGGCTCCCCTACCGCCGAATGATCAGGGAAAAAAAGTCGAAGCCTCTGCGCGTCGACCAAGTACCCTCTCATCAGGGGGAACGGATGAAGCGGTTCAGGTTCACTGGCTGGTAGACTCTGGATGTAACTCCAGACTTCCACGGAAGAATGTAGTCCAACTATCCCAGTGACTACCGGAATCTTGGCTGACTTCTTCTCCTGCCCGAAAGCAGGGGCCGCGGTCAGTAAGAAAACGATTGCGAGAATGACAGACAAAGCCTTTCGCATTTTATGTTACCCCCCTTGGGCAATAAAATCGTTGACATCAATTCCCTACATAGGTTCTACAAGCCACATGACTCGTAAAAATATTCCTATGCGTTGAATATAATATCAACGATTTTTATCTATCTTTATAACCTATTTTTAGACTTTTGTCAAGCCTTAATTTGCCAAAACCCTACTTCGAAATTTCTTCACTATTTATTAATTTGCTGCTATTAGAAGTTAAATTGATTTCATAAATTAAATTTTTAACTCTTTTTAATTTTTCATTGGTAGCAGGGTTATATGTTTCAAATAAAAATATATTAGGATCTGATGTGCTTTTTAAAACTCCGAATTTACCATGCTCAAAATAACTAGCCAAAACCAAAGCTTCTCTGTCCTCTATTTCAATTGGAACTTCATCCTCAGAATTTTTATTTTCTATAACTAAATACTTTCCCGAAATAACACTGCTGGGATTTACTATCCTTAAATAATAAGTTAAGTCGCCATTTTCTGTGTTGATCACTTGTGGTTGAAAATCTACAACAATTCTTGTTTGCAAATTAGGCACGTATATTTTAAAACTTGGGAACAAACTTAAAGCTAAAATTAATATTATTGACTGTGATAAAATCCAATAACGGTTTAGTACTCTGTCACCAATACGCTTTTGAAAAAATGTGTAAGTGATGAAAGCTATAGAGGCAAAGAATAACAATAAGACTAGAAATATTGTTCCAATTAAGTCTGCTGGCCTTAGAAACACATTTGTAACCCATAGCAAACCTAACAAAGGCAAAATCAGATTAATTACTAATAATATTTTTTTCATTTATTTACCTTGACCTGAATACTAAGGACTTTCCATTCACTGCACCATCAACCATTTTCCAAACACCAGAATTATTCCAAGAAACGGAATGAGACTTAATTGGCCCACTAGTGCGAGTAAAATCTGTATAATTAATATTTTCGGCTTTAGAAAATGTGCGACTTAAAGTTGGACCAAATTCATATTTATTTAATGGCGTATTTTTATAAACCTGACTACATGCTGTACACCAAGCAAGAAATGCTTGGGTCAAAGAATAGGAACCGCCTCCAAAAAACTGTATCATATCATTATTTGAATAAAGCTGAATGTGCTTACCAATATTATCATAACTGGGTTTATAATCTTGTCTAACTGGGGTTGAGAGAGTAATCAGGTTATCAATTTTACGATCTAATATATTAGATAATAAGATACCGATATTCCCTCCGTGACTATGGCCAATAATATTTAATTTTTCACCTGGATCAAAAGAATAATTGCCAATATAACTTTTTAACCAATTTGCAGCATCTGCTCTATCATATCTGTTATTTCCACCATTCCATAAATCTAAGTTTGCCAATAAAACTGTATTCCCCCCAAAGGTTTCTTTAACATTCTGATAGAGTCCCGCTGCCTCTTGCCCATTTTTCCAAGTTTCCTGATCATAATGTGTTCCAGGAATAATTATATTAAGTAACCCGCTTGGGTCGGAGCCGACTATGGGATTATTGCGGGCGTAGGCGTAACTGTTTTGCTGTTGAGGATCTTCCAAATATTCTTTTGGTAATTCCCAGAACAGCGGGTCTTGAGAAAGAAACTTAGCAGTTGCTGAATTGTAGTACCGAGCGTTTAAGTAAGACAGGCCAGTAGCGGTGTCATACTCCTGCCCAATATATTTTCTTTGCTCATCAAAGCTCCCCGCTTTATCATCTACCCGTATTGTACCATAAGGAAAGTAGTCGAGCACTTCTTCTTGACCACCACTACTATTAGTTAAGACACTGCTGCCTGCCAAGTGGTCGGCATGATTATAGAAGATGCTAGCTCCCGCCCCACTGCCCTTTACTGTAGCTATACTCAAGTCTCCTAGTGAAATATGTTTTTGGATTGTGGTGCCGTCCCAGTTGTAGAAACCGGAAGGATATTTTGTCGTCATAGCGCCATTTGTAGAAGACACTCGCTGTCCGGTATGATCGTAACCATAAGTGATAGTAGCCGGAGGCGGTGTGATAGTGTAAGTAACGCTAAGCATGGGGTCTGATGTTGTCCCAATGTAGTTTGCAGTTCGAAGTGTAAGCTGATTGTACTGACCACTACCCAGAACCACCGAACTATCTACCACATCATGTCCTTCGCGAAGAGCCAACTTCGTGCTTCCAGTTTTAGAGACCCAAGACTTCCCTGCACTGTTTAAATTGATATTTAGATACTGCCCAGTTGCCACAGTAGAAATATCTTTACGCTCTCCTACATCTACGCCCTCAGTCGGTGTATTAATACTGCCTGCTAAATCGTAATCTGCTGTAATAAGTGAAGAAGTGCTGGGCTGAGAGCCTTGTACCACAGTCATCCAGTCGTCTCCGTCATTGTCATTATTTAATTTTGAGTTTACAAAAACTTTCAACACGCTATCTGTCACTGTCGCATTGTCTGGCAAACTTGCTGTGTCAAAGCCAAAGAATGCACGATCGAGCCGATACGTTGTACTGCCACTTTTGCCAGAGCCAGCAGTCAAAGTTGTTCCTGTATAAATAGCAGAAGTTCCCGAAACCGCGTCATGTGCAGGATCCCACGAGGTGGCTGTTTTATAAATTGAGCCATCTCCAGTGTTTGCATAAAAATTTACTGTCGTTGGAGTTCCTCCTCCACTTCCAGAAGCCACTGCGCTGGCCAAGCGATTATTATAGTCCCAAGTATATGTTTGCACGTCGTCGCCAACGACATTGCCATTGGCGTCATAGCTAAAGTTACTTATCACTGTTCCATTGCTAATGCTGGTGGGCGCGTGAGGGTTTGCAACACTTACGCCTTGGTCACCACCATAACTATACGTGTATGTTATGGTTGGAGTCACTCCTATAGTCTCCATACGTGTCAACATATTTCCAATTGCATTATAAGTGTAGGCATGCGTGTATGTTTGCTGGCCAGATGCCACAGCACTTGCCTGACTACTAAGCAGCCTGTTTAGATCGTCGTAAGTATAGTCGACGGTTTTTGCTGTTTTAGTCTGTGAGCTATCTACTAAACAGGTCATGTTCCCAACTGCGTCGTAAGTATAAGCAACGTCTTGGATGCGAGTGCTACCAGACATAGTCAATTTATGTGTTAAGCGATACTGCTTTTGGCTGTCGTAAGTATTTATTGTTTGGCTACCATCTGCATAACTAATTGTCACGATCTCCCCTGTTGGACTATAGGTTACAGCTGAAATGACATCACTCCAAAGTCCTGTCCCTGCTTCAGTTTTATTCACACGGTCTAGCACTGCTCCTGCGCCATAAATATAGCCCACGATAGACAAGTCTGGTTGGGTAACCGACTGCAGTTGTCCTCCCCTGAAATAACTATAGTCGGTTTGGAATGTGGTGCCCCCGATTCTTTTTATTTTTCGACTTACTTCCCCAAGTGGTGTGTACAAATTGCTAGCTGTTACGCTTGCATTTGCGCTTTGGCACAACTTACCCTTGCCATTAGTACAAGTGTCATAAGTGTAGGTTTGTTCAACTCCTGCATTTGCTGTAAAATCTTCAAAAGTCAAACGATTTAATTTATCGTAAGAATAATTTATAACTTGCCCCTTAGCATCTGTGACTTGAGTTAAATTATTATTGGCATCGTATGCATACAGCCAAGTACCAAAGGTAGTGTTGCTTGATGCGTGTAAGTCTTGCGCTGAAAGCCGGTTACCCAAACCGTCGTAACTAAAATGTCTTACGTTTCCCAAAGCATCGGTAACTTTTACCAACTTACCAAGGGAATTATATTGGTAGCTTGTTGGATAAACTTGGCCACTGTTTATTTCTTCTACTGTGACTAATTGGCCAAAAGCGTCGCGATAGTATCGCTTAATTTTACCCAACTCATTTGTCACAGAAGTTTTTAGTCCCTCAAAACTTGTAGCCACAGAACCTAGTGCTGTTGTGGCCAGAATTGGTCTTGCCAAAGCATCGTACTGAAAATTGGTATACAAAGAAGTATCACTTGTCGCGCCGGATCTACTACTGCCACTTGCATAGTACGGCAAGGAGCTACGTGCAACACCTCCCACACTATTGTACTCAGTGTCAGAAACGGAATACTGGCTCGATCCTGCTTGGACTCGAGTCTGAATAGGCCTACCGAATCCATCGACATAACTATAACTAGCTTTAGAAATAGAGTCTGATAAATACTCAGTAGTAGCCACGAAATTTTGCAACGGAGCATCTCCATAAGAATATGATTTTGCCAGAACTAACAAATTGGGATTACTTATATCTGGCTGTCTCTCCTGAAGTGGTCTGTCAAAACCGTCATAAGTAACTGTAGCCACAAAGCCATTACCATCTGTAGTCCAATTTTTTTGACCTGAAGAATAATCATACTGAGCAGAAACAACATGACCTAGCGAATTTGTGACACTCGCTGGATATAAATTATTACTGTCGTAGTCAATTGTAGTTTGATTGCCACTACCATCTGTAGTTAGCACAGGCAAACCAAATTGATTGTAACTAATTAAATTAGAAACATAAGTCGGGCCAGAAACCCAAGCCTCTTGTTTAGTTAAATTTCCTTTTGTGATGACACCCAAACTAGCAGAGCCATCATAATAAATTTTTTGTTCACTGACTTTTATGCCGTAAAAATCATAAAGCAATTGGTTGTTTAAATGCGAGTGCAAATAACTACCACCATTATGGCTGTAAAACATTGAGCTAATTCTCTTGTCACTACCAATGTCAGAAAAACTGCCGTCACTGTTGGCGGTGACTTCTCCCCACTGTGTATGGAATGTTATATTGCCAAAGTCTTCATAGTCAAAACTTTCCGCAGTATCGGTGTGGACAGATAGGCCGTCCCAGACTTGATTGACTGTTTGCATTTGATAGACAAAGTTGCGCCCATTTCCTAAATCTCTGGAATCAAAAAGATTAATGTTTGCAGAATATAACTGTCCACCACTATTCTTGACTTCTGTGCGATAGATTTTGCCAATTTTACTTTCATGATCCACATACTCACCCTGACCACTGTTACTACTGTCGCCCTGATGAAAATAGCTTGCCTCCGCTGTGCCTACGGTGTTGGTTTTTGTAATTTTGCCAAAGCCTGCAAACTTTCGATTCTGTGGACTACCATAAAAATATTTTCCCTGCTCATAGCTATAGTCAATTGTTGATACATTTCCAAAACCACTATTATGTAACAATTGCTTTACTGTAAAAAGATTGGTTGGTAATTGTGGATTTAGACTTTGGCTTCCACTGTCTCGATAAAGACTTGAGTTTTGATACTGTACAGTCGTGCTAGCGCCTGTGGAGTATACAATTTGGTTAAGCAAGTTTGGCTTTAGACCGTTGTGTGTGAAAACTTTTTGAATATGTCCACCGGCATTTTCATGCTGTGACCAAACAAGGTCTGTTAGGCTATCGCCTGTAACGTCAACGTCACGAAGCCCAGTATCCCAGCCATATTGGTAAGTGGAAAAATGCGCATCCGGAAACTGGAAGCTACTTGTTGCATCCACAAAACCTGACGTGCCATTATTCAAATATATTTTCTTAACAACTACGCCAGACTCAAGTTGTGATTTTACTAAATCAACACGTCCGTCGTTGTTAATATCAATGGTGCGCCAGCCAAAGTCACGGCCGTTCCAATTAGTAAACACAGCATCGTCCGGCAAAGCCCATTTATTATCCAATACCCAGCCACTACCAGTGTTAATACAGACACGGCGCTTAAACACGCTTGGCGACTCTTCATAATTTGTTACAGCGTCGAGCAAGCCGTCGCTGTTAATATCAAGCATGCGTGTGCCTTGGTCTTTACTGTTGTAATAATTTGAAATGTGAAAGTCTTCTGGGAAAATCCAAGCTACGGACTGAGTCCAACCACTCCCGGTATTTAAATACATCTGCCAGTCCGTTATTGGCCCTGTTGGATTTGTTGGAATATAATGAGCTTTAAACAAGTCCGGCAAGCCATCACCATTGGCATCCGCCATTCGCCCCCCAGGGTCTGTGGCATTTGCTTGCGCAAAAAAAATGTCCGGAATTTGCCACGTCCCATTTTGAGGGGTCCACCCGTTAACTCTATTATTTAAATAAACTCGCTTGTCAGAAAGTCCGCCTCCTAAGTCATAAGAAATAATCAAGTCTGAAAGGTTGTCACCATTAATATCGGCGATGCGCCAACCAGTGTCGCGCTCATTACTCTGCGATAACCAAACATCGCTCGGAATAGTCCAAGCGGAGGTCTCGCTCCAACCACTGCCAGTGTTTAAAAATATACGCTTGTCGTTAGTAGCACCGTCGTTGTAAGCAATTAATAAATCCTGCAAGCTATCGCCATTAACATCTACTATCCTGCCGCCTTTATCTGCGCCATTATAGTACCGATTAAAATAAATATCTGGCAATTGCCAGTTAGTTGTAGCTTCAGTAAACTGCCCGGTACTTGCTTGATAGCTAAATGTTTGAGCCGGCAACGTTACCACTGCCCCACTCGCTTCATCACGCCCGCTTTCCAAAATTGATATAATTTTACTGCTAGCACTATCGTCAGCAAGTCCATACGTAAAATTATATCTTCTTACCCAACTCCCAGATACAGAAGTTTCAATTCGGTTAATTCTAAAATTTGTGGCAACTTTAAAACCTGGCCGATAATGCTCGGCTACATCTGTCCTCCCCTCTCGAAAAAAATCGACACTAAAAATTCCATCACTATTCCCGCTTCCTGTATACACAACGCGTGCTGGATACACTGCTCCTGCATCCTTAAAATACTCATAGCGCAAATAATTGTCGTTTGTGTCGCGAACTTCTTCAAGCATCCATTGATAAACTAGTGAGTTATCAGCTGGATCATCCTGACGCGCCTGTAGACTTGCTCCAAATGTATAAGTTGTGCCTTTCTTATCTTTTACAACCCAACTGTTATTTGCAAAGTTATAAGACAAAAATTCGCCATTATCTACTTTAGACCCAAAATTTCCACTTCCTAAATCTACAAGTTCGCCAGACAGGCTTGATGAAAAATTATTTTGCGTGTAAAGTTGTTGGCTCCCAGTTTTATTAACCCTGCTAATGCTTGGCAAGCCAATATTCCAGCCCAAACCAAATGCTCCATTTTCATCGCTAGATTGACTACTATAACTTAATTTTAAATCCGGCTGAAGGCCACTTCTGCCAGGGGGTATAACAATTAGATAAGAATACTGAAGCGCACCAGAAGCCTGGTCTACACTCGCCTGATTAGATTTTGACTGACCCGTGCCCGTACCGCTTGATGTTTGATCTTCGTTAAGCCTTTGACTTTCTGGCTCTTGGTTGTCTTCTTTAGGCTTTTCTGGCTCGGGCTTATTTTCAGTCTTTGTGTCAGCATTTATAGCCGAAGTTGAGTCAGGCAAAATGTTTTCCTGCTCATTTTGTAGGTTGGCTGTAGGCTCCTTGGATATTTCAGATTGAAGCTTTTGTTCAATTATAGATGGGCTGTCGCCAACAGCCATATCTGATGACACCAAAGGGGTCTCTGCTTGGTCATCTGCTTTGGCATTTTTCAGAGGAACTACCAAAGCCAAACAGACAATTATCCACAAAAAGATTAATTTGAATGATAGACTTGTTTTTCTAAATAAATATGTGTGTTTCATATATAAATGATTAGTGAATATTTTTACTAAATCCACCATAGCACAACCGAGATAAAGAAAAGATAAAGACTTTATCAAATTTTTTTAAAATCCGGAGATCCTTCGTCCGCCGGCTGGCGGATCAGGATGACAGCAGAAATATGGAATTACTAAGACTCCCTTTCTAAGAGAATCTTAGAAAGGGAGTCTTTCATATCGCTTACAAAAAAACCGTCTGCCTTAGGCAGACGGTTTTTTTGTTTCTTCATCAGCTTGTGTGTCATCAGGTTTTTCTGGGCTCTCCCCTTCTGATGGACTATCTTTATAGAGAGTTCCCAAAACGCCATTCACAAATTTTCCCGAATTTTCTCCACCAAAAGTTTTGGCAATTTCCACTGCTTCATTAATCGCCACTTTTGGCGGCACGTCTTTGAGAAATTGAAGTTCATAAATTCCCAGACGCAAAACATTTCGGTCTACTACTGTAATTTGATTCAATGGCCACTCTGGAGCAGTCTTAACTATAATTTCATCAATCTCTGTGATGTTGTCGACAACGCCTTGCACAAGTTCATAGACAAAAGCATTCTCTTCTAAGCCTGGGGCGTATTGCTCCAAGTTATGAGTGACTAGCTCTTTTAAATTTTCCGTATTGTTGTTGAAGTCCCATTCAAACAAGGACTGCATGGCAACGGTGCGGGCGAGATGACGGTTGGACATAATATAATAGTTTCTAGTAACTAGTGACTAGCATCTAGTTTTCTGCGAAAAAAAACAAACAAAAAGTCACTAAAATTACTTAGTGACTTTTCGGCCTTTGTAGTATCCACAATTTTTACAAGGCAAGTGTGGCATTGTTGCACCACCACAATTTTTACAAGTTGCAAAGGAAATAGCTTTCAATGCATGATGGCTTCTACGTTGACCTGTGCTACCACGGGTCTTATGTTTTTTCGGGACACCCATTCGTCTAAGTTCAGCTTTCATTTCCAAGTTTTGAAAATCTCAAAACTCTACAATTATCGCTAAACTTCTCCTCTCAAATTTACGCTTAACCTCTCTTCGTTCGGCCCAAGTGCAAATTTGCTTTTTTAAGATTGAAAAGTAGAATTAGTATACTGTAAAATACAACTTTCGTCAACAGAAGAAAAAAGTACTTAGTACCTAGTACTGAGTACTTGGATAAGACTGGATTCAAAAAAATGAGGATAAAAAGAAAGAACGCCGGCCCCGCATGATGCGAGAACCGGCGTCCAGCTTTTCCCAGGAACCTTATTTGTCCATAGGCGTTGAATCCTCCAGATTCGAAATTGTACTACGAGACCGTGGCCATGGCGAGGTCGTCGTCCGTGTCGCTGCCACCGCCGTTCGTCGTCTGCGACTTCTGCGCGGTGGGCGGGAACCCACTGATCCTGCCGAGCTCGTCGACGTAGAGCTGCGAAGCCCTTGTCTCCCCGAACATCGGAAGGATTACCGACACCCCATCCCGAAGGGAGATGCCGGTAGCGTCGATAAACGTGACGCCGTTGACCGTGACGCGGTCGCCATCGACCGCGATGATGTGCGATGGCTCCGACTGAGCCGACTGCGCTCGCTGCACGTCTTGCTCGGTGAAGACGCCGAGGCGAACCATCTGCTCGAAGAAGTTCTCCGTGGTCAGCACACCATCCGGAAGAAGCTCACCCTGCTCCTCTTCGAGAAGCGGGGTCAAGTCAATCTCCTCGGCGGAAACCGGCTCGGTCGAGACGACCACGACGTGGTGCATTGGCTCGGGGACGAGAATCTCATGCCCCTCCACGAAGGTGAACTCTGGTCCCGGGGTGTAGAACCGGTCCCCGTAGGTGATGTCGTTGCCGCAGCCCTGGAGCGCGTAACGCTCCTGCTCCGTGCCGTCCGGAAGGACGACGAGCGCGCGGTAGGCGCGAATCGGGCGCGCGGGATCGACGATCGTCTGGGCCATCTGCCGGCCCTGATAGTACGTGGTAAATGTCCCACGCGTGATGTAGCCCGACGTGAGGCGGATGATGCGGAACGGCCTGTTGAAGGTCGCCGCCATGTCTGGGTGCTCGGCGTAGACCCTGGAAAGGATCTCAGGTCCCGCGTTGGCGTCCGTGAGGCCGCCCTCAACCATGGCCGGACCGGCCGTGATCGGGTCGACGTACGAACCGTCGGGCTGCGCTCCGACCGAAGCCGGAACTGCCTGACGGATCACGGTCTGCTCGAAGGCCTGCAACGGAGTGCGAGGCGTGAGCGTCTGGGCGATGGAGTTCGGCGCTCCCTGCGGGATCCGAAGGTCTTCGGTGTCCACGTCAGTGACGTGAATGCCGAGTCGCTTTGCCGCGTTGTTCCCGGTGACAATGGCGAAGATCATTACCGCAAGTGCGATCAGAACCAACGCCAGCAGAATGATGAGCACCCAAGCCCAGAGTGGCCAGGAGTTGTCGACCACGACTGGTGTCGGAGTCGGTATGACCGATTCCGGGATGACGAGTCGATCGATCGAGACTGGCTCGGCGATGATGCCAAGCCGCCCAAGACCGATCAGTCGCTCTCCCGGACGAATCAGGACGATTGTCCTGCCCGCTCGGTCAAACACCCGACCCTTCTCGCGAAGGAACGGATTGGCCTCAACCACTTCCCGCCAGGTCTCCGGATCGTTCCGGAATGTGCCCGCGAGAGTGTACAACGTGTCACCGGTTTCCACGGTGTACACGTCGTCATCGACGCGTCCCGAGTTTCCCTGCGCCAAAGAGATCGGCGCGAAGGCGGTAAACAGAATCACGACCATGAAGATCGCAGTGATGGTGCGGGTGATGAAGGAAATCATCTCACGCTCCTTTTGAAAGAACTTTTAGAACCTTGTCTTGTTGCAGAGACCTTTTGTCTTTCGAACAAAAAGTGCAGAGCAAGAGGACTCACCTATTTAATGGACAGGTGTTCGGTTCTCCTGTTTGGCTTTTACCCCCTGTCCCACTGTCATTCTGAGTGGAACGAAGAATCTCGAGATCCTTCACTCCGTTCAGGATGACAATATGTTGTGGGGGATAAAACTAAACCAAACAGCAAAATCGAAGCTTCCATGTAATTTCCATATTTTATCATATTTAAGCCTTTCTGTCAAGGCCTGTGGGAAAACAAAAAAGCCACGTAATTACTAGGACATAGGGAATCAATTTAAAAATTATTCCTGTCAGTAACAACGCAGCCTTTTAGGTGCCCCCAATCCGAGTAACCGAAATTAGGAGCGAGTAAATTTCCTCATAAATATGGGAAATAATGAAGTTTTCACGAACCGATTTAATATTCTACACCATTTATCCTATCCTGTCAAGCCCTATTCCAAAATTACAAAGAGACTCATTGTACAATGAGTCTCTTTGTAAATCTAGTTCCTAGCAACTAGCGTCTAGCTACTAACTAATAATCCATCCCCATGCCACCCATGCCCCCTGGCATGGAGCCTGCGGGAGCTGGTTTTGGTTCTGGTTTGTCTACAATAATCGCTTCTGTGGTCACAAGAGTTGAAGCAATTGAAACGGCATTTTCCAAAGCTAAGCGTGTGACTTTTACAGGATCAACAATACCAGCTTGGATCATATCATTTTGATTTCCAGTAGTCCAATCTTTTTCATTGTACTTAGAAAAGTCATAACCGGCTTGGCCACTTGAGGCTTGGACAAAAGTGATAATTCCAGAAGCCTCAACACCAGTATTTTCTGCAATAGTACGAAGCGGTGCCTCTAAAGCTTTGCGGACAATCATAGCCCCATGCTTTTCAAACTCAGAAAAAGATTCATTTCTTGAAACTTCATCTTCAAGCTTTGGTGCTATCCAAGCGAGCACGCTACCACCGCCTGCCACAATACCCTCTTCCACGGCGGCGCGAGTTGCATTAAGCGCATCTTCAATCTTAAACTTTTTAGCTTTCATTTCTGTTTCAGTGAAAGCACCAACTTTAATAACACCGACGCCACCGGCAAGGCGGGCAATGCGTTCTTGCAATTTCTCTTTATCAAAATCACTTTTAGATTCCTTGTGTTCACTTCGAAGTTGGCTAATTCTAGCATCGAGTCCTGTTTTGTCACCTTGCCCATCTACAATAGTAGTATGTTCTTTTGTGGCAATAACTTTTCGAGCTCTGCCCAATTGTTCTAGTTCTGTTTTATCGAGCTTAAATCCAAGGTCTTCGGAAATGACTTGACCACCAGTTAAGACAGCAATGTCTGTAAGCATTTCTTTTCTGCGGTCGCCAAAACCTGGCGCTTTAACGGCCAAGACTGAGAAACTACCACGAAGTTTGTTGAGAATAAACGTGGTGAGAGCTTCGCCTTCAACATCGTCAGCGATTATAACTAACTCTTTTTTTCCACTTTGTACAACTTTTTCCAAAATTGGCAAAATGTCTTGCACTGAAGAAACTTTTTTGTCGGTAATTAAAATATAAGGGTCTTCCCACACAGCTTCCATGCGATCACTGTTGGTCATCATATATGGAGAGACGAAACCTTTGTCAAAACGCATTCCTTTGACCACTTCTTTTTCCAGCCCAATAGTCTGGCCTTCTTCTACAGTAATCACACCATCGTGCCCAACTTCTTCCATAGCTTCAGCAATCAGCTTGCCCACTTCTGGGTCGAGCGAAGAAATGGTTGCGACTTGCTGAATACCTTCTTTTCCAACAACGTCTTTTTTAATTTCCAAAAGTTTAGCCACAACAAAGCTGACTGCTTTGTCCATGCCTCGCTTCATGTCGTTGGCACGGGTTGGGTACCGACGGAGCATTGAAAAACCTTCTTCTATCATTTTTTGTGCTAAGACAGTGGCAGTTGTTGTGCCGTCCCCTGCTTGGTCGTTGGTTTTATTGGCGACTTCGGCAATTAACGATGCACCAATATTTTGAAATTTATCTTCAAGCTCAATGTCTTTAGCAACGGTAACACCGTCGTCTGTAATTGTTGGAGTCCCGTAACCTCTATCTAAAATAACAGCTTTACCAGTGGGCCCTAAGGTCACCTTAATTGCGTTAGCGGCAATGTCTACGCCTTCTTTAATTGCTTGTTTGGCCTCGAAGCCAGTCTTGATCATTTTTGACATATGTTTGAATTCTTTCAGAATTAATTTTCAATATTTACTCGTCGAATACTGAACCAACACTGTCATTCCGAGCTTGCCGAGGAATCTACAGAGATCCTTCGCTACACTCAGGATGACAGTACACGCAACTATTCAATAATTGCTAAAATATCACTTTCATCTTTGTCTTTACCAACGTACAAAATTTTATACTTGGAATCACGATCTTCTTCCATATCAACTTCATCACCACTATATTTTCCAGCGACTACAACTTGCCCGACTTGCAATCCAAGTGAGGAAATTTCTGAACCGTTACCAACGGCGATTATTTCGTATTGGCTTTTTTCTTTTTGGTCGGTGGTTGGTGCTAAAATAATTCCACTTTTAGTCACGTCTTCTGCGGAGATCTGCTTAACTAAAATCCGATTTCCTAAAGGTTTAATATGCATACTTTTCCTTTCACTTTATTTACTCTTTAAATACATTTTATCTAAAAATTATCACTCTGGGAGTGTGACTGCTAACTCTTAGTTTAGCAAACCACAGGCTAATGTCAAGATACAAAGGCCGCCCGAAAATTTTGAAGTTTCGGGCGGCAAAGCTGGGGCTGGCGGAAGCACTTGGACTGGCTCTTTTTGTAGTACCTCCCCTGGCTGTGGTCTACAGGTCACCTTGTAGTGCCCTTCTACGACGCGCAAGGCGCGAAGCACCAAAACCTCGGAGTAACCGTTAAGCCAACGTTGCTCGTCATCGGTCAAAAAAAGCGGATACCTGTCAAAAAGCTCGTAGCTTTTTAGCCCGATTTCAAGTTTGTTACCAGAAATACCTACGTAGTAAACCGGGTACCCACGTAGCTCCTGGGCCAACTCAGCGAGAAGAGGATCTACTATCGGAACCTCATCTGTCTGATTGTCCTGCTTGTACCAGTACTCACTACCAGTTGGCCAAGTGACACTTGGATTGTACATGAAGATGGTTGCCGTACCATAGGAGTACGTAACCTTGTAGTACACAACGTTCGGGTCTGCAAACAGACCCAGAGACTGCAAGAGGATCAACACAGCAGAACTCAATGCGCGCACAGCTAGTACCTCCTTAGCACGGATTCTTACTGCAAGCATACGCCTATAAAATGGCTTCAACAATGGAACTGTCAAGCCACTTGAAATTTAGCTAAAGGCCTGCTATACTTGGCAGTCAACAGGAGGACACCATGAAACTACATGTAAACGTCGCCAATCTTTTTGCATCCTCAGATATGATGCACGGAGCGGACTTCGAACCTTTCGGCAAGACCTTCATTCACCTGCTGAAGATTTCTCCAGGCAGTGACCGACTGCAAATCGACAACAACTTTGACCTTGTCGACTACATGTTTCGTCTGAGAAACGCCTCGGACAAGCTACTCAAAGAGTTACGGTCACTCCGCGAGGACATGCTGGCACGCTTTCCCAAAACGGAACCAGCACA
The DNA here is from genome assembly GCA_964617815.1 of uncultured Candidatus Saccharibacteria bacterium. GTDB lineage: Bacteria > Patescibacteriota > Doudnabacteria > UBA920 > UBA920 > CAZTXY01. Next base: position 15,994 of record CAZTXY010000006.1, read on the forward strand.
ACCGATCAGACAAGAAGACGGCTGTCTTATCATCGATGCCCGCGGGGCCTACCCGAATCTGGCCGAAGCGCACGACGCTTTGGATCGATATATCTTTCTGCGAGCCCTTGAGGAATGCGATGGCAATGTGACCAGAGCATCTGAACTGCTCGGCATCACCAGAAACATCGGTCACGCCCTCAACAGACAAATGCAAGGGCTTCCCGTTCGAGCTTCGAGAGCACTCGGCAACAAGCCGAAATTGAAGCGTCGGCGAAGCCGGTAGTTATACCCACGCCCCCACAGCAACCAAGGTTGGTTGTTGTGGGGGCTTTGATTTATGCTACTATTTAAATATGAATTATTACGATAATAACCAAACAGCTCAAAACTACTTGGATTTTCTAAACTCAGAAGATGGACAAATTCAACAAGAAATTTTAAGTTCGTCCATCCTAAGGAAAATAGAGGACAACCCATCACTGTCAATTTTAGATGCGGCCTGTGGCAGTGGGTGGCTTACAAATTTCTTATCAAAGCAGTTTGATAACATCCAAGGGAGCGATAGCTCAGAGAGTTTAATTCAGTTCGCCCAAAAACAATATCCAAATTTAAAATTTCTGATTGCAGATTTGGCAAACCCACTTCCCTATTTTGAAGCAAGCATGGATGTCATCATACTGAATATGGCCGCCACAGATCTTGCAGACTTACATGTGAGTTATAAAAACCTCGGTAATATACTCAAACAAAACGGCAAACTAATTGTGACAATCCCCAACCCTGCCACAGCCTTCCCTGTCGGCATCTGGAAGAGAAACATTATTGATATTCTTTTTAACCGAAAACCAAAGCTATATATACGGCCAGTAGCAGAAAATACAAAAAGCCTTGTGACCAGCTGGGACCACAAGACTTCTACTTCTTATTATTATACTTTATCAGAACATATTAACGCGGTAACAAAAAATGGTTTTGCACTGACAGAACTTTGTGAATTACAAAGCAACGTTGATAGCCAAAGCTATAATATGCGCTACCGGCTTTACCGTTTTCCACTACTTCTATTACTTGAATTTAAAAAACTTTAGTTACTCACCGCGGATGGCTTCCATAAGTAAATCGAGGGCCTGACCTTCGTCTGGAGCACCTTGTTTTAGCCAATCATGGATTCTTTCAACAACTAAATTAGGATCTTCAACAGTGTTTAAGGCGGCTAAAGTTTCGCCACGAGCTTCTAAAGCCTGTTTTAAAATTTCTTGCTGGGGCTCAGTCATTTCCACAGATAAGTCCCCAATTTGCAGCTCTACACCATCACCTTCATCTACCTCTGTTTCTTCAGATGATTTGAGCTTTGCCATATAATTTTCTTCTGATTCTATTCTCATTTTGTTTGTTACTCCTCTTGGTTAAATTGTTTTATTAAACTCTCTGCTTTACTATGTGGATGAAACGACAGTTCATCGTCTCGCACCACAATATATTTTTCTTGCCGAATGCGAGGCAACTCCAACGCAGACAAGCGAGCTTCAAGCCAAAGTCCAAAGCGATTATTAAGCGCTAGCTCCAAAAACCGCTGAACTGGTGACTGACGATAGTCGTAGCTTTTTGGAAATTGGCCAAACACATTGGCAAAGTATTTTTGTATCCAAGGCTTATTTACTAGTTGAAAGCCTCTAATAGACTCTTCATATACCAATGGACGTAGTTTAGCATATTCTAAGGCAGTATATAAATTTTGGCCATCAGTAAGCAATTTTGGGCCCGAAATATAGTGATTTAGACAAAAACGATTGGCGATGTAGCTACCGTGACGCCTAAGCCCTAAAATTTGGAAAAACCCAGTTACCAAAGTTCTAGCAGTCCATAAAAATCCTGGTTGAGTAATAATAAGCAAGTCAATGTCGCTGTCTGTCTTTTCTAAACCCAAGGCCTGAGAACCTGAGAGTGCCACACCTCGTACAAAAGGAATAAATTTTAAAAATTTTACGTATCGCCGAATCCGTCGTTCGCGAATAATTCCAAAAAGATGCCCACGTAAACGGTCATTAACTAAACTTTGTTTGCCAGGCAAAAAATAATAGCCATAGTGTTCACTGAGTTTTTCTTCTGCAACTAATAGATCTAAATTTTTTAAAACTTCCTCTAACTGATCTGGCTTAAACACTTCTTGCTCAAATTTATTGTCGCTAATTAAATAGCTAAAAACTTCAAAACCTGTTAATGGCAGGTTTTGAAAGTCGAAAAATTTTATTGTAGAGAGTATCCTGTGTTCAAGCATGGACTGTAATTATATAATGCCTAAGTATCACTGTCATTCCGAGCTTTTCGAGGAATCTCTACAGAGATCCTTCGCTCCGTTCAGGATGACAGTCATGCGATTGGATGGACAGAACTCTATCCTAAATGCCAAAATTTGCAGCGTCTACTTCTTCCCAGTCAAAATTATCGTTTTCTTTGTAAACGCGCAATCTGTGTGAAAATTCTGTTTCGGAAACTTTATACTCTGTGCGCGCAGTGTCTCCTGGTCTGTGAGAATAATGTTCTTTTTTTTCTAAAATAACTGGGCGGTTTTCACGAACAAGTTTATAGGTACCAGTAGGTCCTGTAAATTCTAAAATATCTTGAGTTCCCTGTTTTTTTTGTCCTTCTTCTGTAGTGTGAATTAAGTCTTCACTACGGACTTTTACATTTTTAAAATTTTTCTTAGTCATCTCGACCAAGTCTTCCCATTTTTCGTTGGTCATATATTAGTACTTAGTTCCTAGTAGTTAGTGCCTAGTTAAAACAAGGGCTTGTTCAGCATAATACTTTACATTGGCCTTTAATTCCATTTGCTGCAAATCTTCAAATGAAACCCAGCGTAACTCAGTTTTTTGTTCAGACTGGTGAGGATTTAAAGTAACGTCATCTGTTGTTGCTACATAAACCAAAACTGCATGTTCGTGACCATCACTTAAAGCATGACGTAAAAGAAATTTAGGTACTGGCAAATCTGTATACTGTGCCTCTAAGTCACCTTTACCGCTTTGGATAAATTTAATTGAAAGCCCTGACTCTTCTTTAACCTCACGAATTGCAGCTTGCACGGGATCCTCACCTGGCTCAATGTGACCTCCAACACTACACCAAATGTTATATTTATCATGCATTCGCAACAATACTTTATCGTCATGGACAATAAATACTTCTACAGTGTAACAAAGTTTGTCGTGAGTGTGAGCCATATTATTGCAAGAGACCTGTGCCAGAATAGATTGATGATAGTTGATTCAACACGACCGGAATTATAGCAACTGTAGCGATTAACGGAATGACCACCAATGCAACTGTAATAATTAACTGCCACTTCATGTAATTTTTAGTTTTGCGTGTGTTTTCATAAATCTCCAAAAGCATTTGCTGTTGCTCATCGGGTGTAAATTGTTTTGGTGTTTGTGAGATTTCCATATTTTAGCTATTTAATTTTGACTGTAAACTTTGAATTAAATTTTTAAAATTTTCAATGTTTTGCGCAGTTTCTCTTAGCTTTTCTCGGGTATCACTTAAATCATTTGGATTCTCTTGATTCTCTGGCGATTGAAGTAAAAAGTTAATCTTATTTTCTAAGACTTTAGAGAGTTCTTTTAATATTTCCAGTTGCAGTTGGGCTTTTTCTAATATCCCTTCGGTTTGAGCATTTTCCGACTTTGGAAAAGTGCCTCGCCAAGAAAATTCTGGTGCTTTTTCCATGGTAAAAAGTTAAAATTGGCAATTCGGACAGTAAGTGCCCGTCCTTCCTCCAAGCGTAACACGTTTTAAATCGGTTTCGCAAACTTTGCATTGTTTTTTATACCGACCATAAACAAAGTGGTGTTTACCCATAACACCCCAGCTTCCGTCTGTCCGGACAAAGTCCCCCACACTACTGCCTTTATACTTTATAGCCTGCTTCAACACCGGCTTAATATGTTTGTAAATATTTTTTAACTCTTGATTCGAAATTCTTGTTACTTTTCTATCAGGGCGAATTTTTGCATGAAAGAGAATTTCATCGCTGTAAATATTGCCAATACCCACCACAACTTTTGGATCCATTAAAAACTGTTTTATGCTGACCGATTTTCGATTGCCAATTTTGGATTTAAACGATTCAAAAGTAAACTCTTTAGAAAGAGGCTCAGGACCATATTCCGAAAACTCTTTAACTTGGTCTATTTCGTTGTCGTGCACTACTTTTAGATAACCAAACTTGCGTACGTCGCTAAAATATAATGTCGAGCCATCAACAAACTTGAAAATAACATGGGTGTGCTTGGTTGGAAACTTAACCAATGGTGCGGTGGCTTTGTTTAATATACGATACAAGCCTTTTGTTTTTTGACGCTGAGCTTTATCTTCAAAAATAAACTGGCCAGTCATTTTCAAATGCACCAGCATAGAAAGAGGTCCCGAAAAATCAAAAATCAAGATCTTAGCACGGCGAGTTACCGAAAGAACCTTTTGCCCTACAAGCAAAGAGATAAACTTTTGCACTTGAGCTGTTGTTGTCTGTCTCCGATTACTAACAATTGCAGGTCCAATACTAATAATCTTAGGAGTTAAAACTTCTACAGTTTTAATTTTTTTGTTAACCAACTTTTGGTTAAGTTCAAAAACTACGGTTTGAACTTCGGGTAATTCAGGCATGGATATTAAAAATGTTGGATTATGATAATTCTTAATCTATTATACATAATACGTTATACTAAGACTATGGAAGACTTCCTTAAAGCCATTCCTCATACATTTAATCACGAAGAGCGCCTATTAATTGGTAAAGCGCTTGATTTTGCTACTCGCGCCCACCAGGGGCAAAAACGCCGAAGTGGCGAACCCTATATCACCCACCCAATTGCCGCATCCACTATTCTTGGGCAAATTTTTCCTGATACATCAAGCATAGTCGCCACGCTCCTGCATGACATTACCGAAGACACCGAAGTTAAACAAGAAGAGGTAAAAAAAGAGTTTGGCGAAGAAATCGCGCACCTAGTTGACGGGGTCACAAAGCTTGGCCATGTTCGCTTGCTCAATAGCAAAGACGAATACTACGTAGAAAATTTGCGCAAAATGTTTATTGCCACTAGCCAAGACGTACGTGTGATGTTAGTTAAGCTTGCAGACCGTCTCCACAACATCCGCACAATTGAATTTTTGCCTCCGGACAAACAACTAAAAGTTGCCACGGAAACGCTGGAAATGTACGCTCCCATTGCTGGACGCCTTGGTATTGGTGCGTGGAAAGATGAACTAGAAGACTCTTCATTTAAAATTGTCTCACCCAAAGAATACGCCAAAACAAAAAAAGTGCTTGACGACGAGCTTGCAAGACGAGCACAAAGCATTAAAGTCATGCAAAAAGAACTCTCAACGATTCTAAGGCTCGAGGGTATTAAATTTATAGACATGCAAGGTCGCACTAAGCGAATTTACTCGCTACATAATAAGCTTACGCGCTATGAAAGTGATGTCAGTAAAGTTTACGATATTGTGGCCCTCCGCGTTATTACCAAATCCACAGCCGACTGTTACGCCGCTCTTGGAATTGTTCACAAACATTTCCAGCCCGTGCCTGGCCGCGTTAAAGACTTTATTGCTATTCCCAAACCAAATGGTTACCAAAGTATTCACACTTCTGTTTTTGACAAAGACGGACACATTTTTGAAATCCAGATTAGAACAGACTTAATGCACGAAGCCGCAGAACGTGGTATCGCCGCCCACTGGTTTTACACTGAAAGTGGTAAAAAAGACAACCTAAATAAGCAAACTTCATTTTTTAAAGAACTTCATGCCTGGCAAGAAGAAACCACTAACCCAGATGAGTTTTTGGAAAGTTTAAAAATCGACTTTTTCCACGATCGCATTTTTGTTCTCACCCCAAAAGGTGACGTTAAAGACTTACCAAAAGGCGCCAGCGTAATTGACTTTGCTTTTTCGGTACACTCAGACCTTGGGTATACAATGATGGGCGCTAAAGTTAACGGCAAAATGGGTAAAATTTATGATGAACTCCGGCAAGGCAATGTTGTGGAGATTTTAAAAAGCAAAAAACCTGTAACTATTTCCCGAGATTGGCTGGCGGCAGCAAAAACTAGTCACGCGCGCAATAAAATTCGTGGATACCTAAATGAACATGACAAAGGCATTATCCAACGCGTCCGTGAACTTAAACTCCAAGATTTTAAACTTCCAAAGTTTTTTCGCAAAAAATGATAATCGCATGTGCCACTGTTATGCTGAGGCAACGAAGCATCTCAGAGATCCTTCTCCGCCGGAGGCGGATCAGGATGACAGTCCATTTTAAATAAAAAATTACCAAAATGACCGATCAAGATCTACAACAATTACACAATGATGTACAAGCTATCAAACAGCGCAATCTTCGGGTTGAAGCTGATAAAGCTTGGGAAACCAGCTTAGCCAGAATTGCCAGCATAGGTTTTATTACCTATATCATTGCTGTAATAGTCATGAAAACAATCGGCGTGGAAAACTATTTTCTTAACGCTTTAATTCCTACTGTTGGTTTTCTGCTTTCCACGCAATCACTACCAGCAATAAAAAAACGCTGGATTAAAAAATATTTGGACGGCAAATAAAATAAGGCTTTTCCAGACTCTTGACAGCTCTATATTATCATGTTAGCATGCTAATATAGTATTAGTCATGATTACGACATGAAACATTCCTGGCAGAGCCCGGATAGCGACGCACTCTTTGCAGCTATTCTTAAATTAAAAAATGTTGGCGAGTGTGAACGTTTTTTTCGTGATCTATGCACGCTCAAAGAACTGGAAGAGCTCGTCATGCGATTTAAAATTGCTCGGCTCCTCCACGAAGACAAACAATCCTACCTCCAAATTGCAGAAGAAGTTGGTACCAGCACAGCCACGATCACTCGTGTTGCTCACTGGCTGCATAGCGGCGAAAATGGTTACAAACTGATACTCAATCGAACTTAATAATTATGCAAGTCACTTTCAACATAACAAATATCCATCACTACACTCTTTCCTCTTTTGCGAAAGGGTTATGTTGATTGCGTATAGACGTCTTAAGCTAATAGCTTAATTTGCAATTTACCTGTCCCCTTCTCAAAAGAGAAGGGGTTTTATTTTGCAATCACAACGGAGGAAATCTCATGGCACTGAAAATAGCACTCCCTACAGGAAGCCTGCAAGCACAAACTATTAAATTGTTTAGTTACGCTGGCATGGCAATAGCACCCCCACACCCAAGGCAACAACAAGTCATGGTAGAGGACTCTACGATCCGCCAGGTTATCTGGCTTAACCCTCGCGACATTCCGCATGCTACAACAACAGGGGTAGCGGACGTAGGCCTCACTGGCTCAGACTGCTGGGAAGAGTACTTGCTCACCAAGGGAGGCAGTAGAGTGACTTCACTCAATTGTACGTTACCCTATAGCAAAAGTCTGAAACATGGATCAAAACTTGCACTGATTGCCAGTGAGCACGAGTTTCGTCCTGAGCCTCGATGGAATGAACCAGTGGTCAGCGATTATCCGCGCATCACCGCCTATGCCGTACGTAGCCCGATTGTGCCTGTGCGCGGTGGTGTTGAAGGTTATATACCGCAGGGATACAACTTTGGCGTTACGCTCGTGGAGACAGGGGCCAGTTTGCTGGCTAATGGCCTCAAAATTGTGCGGGTACTGCGAGAATGTGCACCTGCACTGTATCAATCAAGCCTGCAAACCAGAAGCGCAGAATTGCTGGCGACAAGCTTGGCCCATAGGCTCAATGATGCCTATCAGGCATGGGAATAAACGGCTTAGTAACCAAAAGGACTCCCCGAAATATTTCGTGGAGTCCTTTTTCTCAGTACTCAGTACTAGATACTTAAGCTAGACATTAAACATCACATCTTCGTCAGCACGCTTGTAAACATGAATCTCTTCTGGTTTAAACCACAGGTTAATTTCGTTTTGGGCTTCTTCTGGAGTTTCTGAAGCATGCATAATATTATAGATAGCGCGACCTTCAAAGTTTGCTACAGCTGGACTGTCCACACTATAATCGCCACGAATTGTACCCATGTCAGCAAATACCGGCAAAGTGTGACCGGCAACTTTACGCACCATATCAATCGCATGCAGACCCTCTACCACAACAGCGATAATTGGACCACTGACCATATAGGCAAACAGGCTTTCTTTAACTTTACGACCCATTTCCATGCGGTCATCTGTGCCCATTATTTCTTTAGCGTCGAGCTGATAGTCGTTGAAAGTTTTAAGTCCTTTATCACCAAGACGCCCAACCCATTCATCAGTGGAAGGAAAATGGTTTTCCAAATGCTCTCGGCCAACCTCCACCATTTTTAAGGCCACAACTTTAAGTCCACGCCTCTCAATGCGTTGCAAGACTTCACCAGTCAATCCCCGTTTAACTCCATCTGGTTTAATTAAAACAAGCGTACGTTCTTCTCTAATTTTTTTCATAATAATATGCCTTCATCTCAGCCACTGTCATCCTGAATGCAATGAAGGATCTCTGTAGAGATTCCTCGATACACTCGGAATGACAGTAGTAAAAAAATCTATTACTTATTTACTGCTAATAACGGCCTTGCTAATTACGACCTTCTCTTTTGGAGCACCATCACCTGCGCCAAAAACACCGGCTTCAACTTCAAGCTTGCCAATTTTATCGACTGTATCTTGCCCACTAACAACTTTCCCAAAGATAGTGTAGTTATTTGCCAAGCCTTTGTCTTCAAGCATTATAAAAAACTGGCTGGTGTTAGTGTTTGGGCCACGGTTAGCCATTGCCACTACGCCTTTTTTGTAACCGGTTTTGTAACTAACTGTTTGTGGATTAAGCTCGTCTGCAAACTCAGCGCCAAATGCACTTTGTCCCCCGCTCCCAGTTCCTGTTGGATCACCTGCCTGAATAACAAAACCTTGGGCAATGCGATGAAAAGTTATACAGTCATAGTAACCACTATTAACTAAGCGCAAGAAATTTTCTACAGTCTTTGGTGCATCGGTGTCGTATAACTGAATTTTGATTTGACCAAAATTTGTGATATCAAGAGTCACAAATTTATTTTTTGTATCGACAACGGCAGTCTTCAATTTATTCTCATCAAAATTGCGCTTACAACCAACAGTAGATGGGACTGGTTCTGTGTTAGCGACTTCTTGATTTGTTGCATCTGCATTTTGCTTAGTGTCTTCCATAGTTTGCTCCGTGTTCTCATTATTAGATTGCTGGCTTGCAGTTTGTTCATTTTTAGACAATCGCAAAGCTCCCCAAATACCAACAACAACCAAAACAATAACGATAATACTAATAATTAAATTTCGATTATTCATAATAATAATTTAATGATTCTTTAGGTATTTTACCATATTAACTAGAGTCTTTCAAGAACCAAAATAATCCATGCTGCGACTTGAAAACATAAGGGTTACTACCAAGTTTGTGAAGGGTTTTCAAGTCCAATCTCAGAATTTTTTACACGGTTTTTTAATAGAAAGTAGAGTGCAAAAATTAATACAACCAAAACCCAAAACTGCCAGGCAGAAATCTCCCAAGGCAAACTGGCCCACGAAAGCTTTGAAAGCTTTGCTGTAACCCATAAAATATAATTAAGTAAACCTTGTGTTATAAATGCAAACCCACCACCAACAATTGGAAGCAAAGATAAAAAACCAAACAACATTGCCAGTGGTACAACCGGCACCACAGCAAGATTGGCCAGTGGAGCAATCACGCTTAGATTACCAAATTGAAATAGCAACAAAGGTAGGGTGGCAATAATAGCAGCCATAGTAGTTTGCGCAATGGTTTTCAAACCAAAATAGTTTTTCTCAGCATCTGTCATTGCCGAAAAAACTGGCACAAAATAAACAATTCCAATGGTTGCGGCAAAAGATAACTGAAAACCCACGTCAAAATATAAAATTTTTGGGTTTTGTAAAAGCATTAAAAACGCGCTCAAACAAATTGCTGGTCCTAAAACATATGGCCTGCCAAGCAGTGTCATCCATAAAACTAAACTGCCCATAATGCAAGCGCGAATAATCGAACTCGAGCCACCCGCCATAATCACAAACGCCAACATCACTACAAACGAAACCCAAACACTAACTCGCCTCCCAACTAAATACGCAAGGGGTGCTAGCCCACTAATAATTACACTTATATTATAACCAGAAATAGCAATAATATGACTAATGCCAGTTTTAGTAAATTGGTCTACAATCTCTTGTGGTAAAGTTTTACGCGCGCCAATTAAAATACCCAAGAGTAAACTCAAAGCAGGTTCAGAATAAAATCGTGCGAGGCGTTTTGCCAGATAATACTTAAACTGCAGCAACTTTGTCACAATACTATTTCCCGAATCTGTTTTTATGACAATAACTTTTGGATATCGCATCAAACCATAAACATTCTTCATAGACAAATAGCCTGGATAGTCAAAATTATCAAAACTTTTTGGCGCAACCAGTTTTCCCTGCACCCAAACTCTGCCGCCGTAAAAATAATCGCCACTTTTTGAAAGGGTTATTAAAATATTTTGGTCAAAACCATCAGGCTTAACTGTCAGCAACTGAGTATTAATACGCTTATCTACATCAGTAACAATAGTCCCTTCCAAATCTTGTTTAGTGTTTTCAATTTTACTAAATTGGCTAGTCTCATTTGAAATATTCATCCTCCAAATTCCAAAAGATACACTTAGTACTATGAGTCCGATAATCCCAATGCTTTTTGATAACATCTGATATCCCAAACCAAGTAAAAAAATAGTTAAACCAAAACCGATATAAACACTTCTTTCCGAAATATCAAAAACCGAAGCAATTAAAATGCCTACGGCAAAACATATAGAAAACAATATTAGTCCGGTACTTTTTTGCATACTTGTCTTGGCGTCATTCTGAGTGACCACACAGTACTGTCATCCTGAACGAAGTGAAGGATCTCTGAGCCTGAGATTCTTCGTGTGCACCTCAGAATGACAGTTTGAGAAAATTTACAACAAATCATTAAATTTTGGGTTAATACTCCTTATCAACTGTAATTTCTTTTCGCGCGTCCAGCCTTTAATTTTTTTCTCAGCTTCAATAGCATCGACAATCTGACCAAACTGCTGACAAAAAATTAATTTACATATTCTGTACTTTTTAGCAAAGCCATGGCTCAAAGCGTTTTTATGTTCAAACATACGCCGCACAATATTATTAGTTACACCTGTATAAAGAACATTATGATTTTTATTCGTAGCAATATAAACATAGTACTGTTTTGGCATAGTTATTTTCTCCGATACTAACCTCTTTTACACTGTCATTCCGATTCTTCTCCGGCGGAGAGAAAGCCTGCAGAGATCCTTCGCTCCGCTCAGGATGACAGTAGTCAGGTATAGTTTGGCTACAAGCCCGATTTAATGATACAAAAAGCCCCACAATCTTGTGGGGCAATTGTAGCAAAAGCGAGATAAATTTTTTATAAAGATTTTATCTTAGTTATTAGCTCTGTCTTGGGTATGTCTTCCTGCTCCCGAGTCTTCAAATTCTTCAGCTTTACTGTACCAGACTGCTTTTCTTCCTGACCAAGAATTACTGCAAAGCTAATGTTCTTACTTTCAGCATACTTAAACTGCTTTTCTAGTTTTGCCGGCTCGTAATACAATTCTGTGCTGATTCCGCTATTGCGTAGCTCAGTTGCCAACATAACATAGTCATCTTGCAAGCTCTCGTCTTGGTTAACAATAATAGCTTGAATGGTATCATCCTCGCTACTTAAACCCATCTCAGCCATTGCATCAAACAAGCGATCAATCCCAATGCTACCACCAACTGCTGACAGTGAGTTCTTAGAGAATTGATCGACCAAACTGTCGTAGCGTCCCCCGCTACAAATACTGCCAAACTCTGGCTTATCTGGAAGCACAATTTCAAAGACTGTGCTGGTATAATAATCCAAGCCGCGTGCAATTGATGCGTCAATAACTATATTTTTATCATCAATACCCTGTGCGATTACCAAATTTCTCAATGCTTCCAATACACCGGTGTATTGGAGTGCTTTTGTGGAAAATAAAAATTCTTTTACCAAATCAATCTGCTCGCTGGAAATTTTTTTACTTTCTAATTCCTGCTTAACACCCTCAATGCCTATCTTATCAACCTTATCTATCGCACGAATAATGTCGCTTGCATTTCCCCCAAACACATCAAAATTCCTGCGGTCATTTAAACGCACTCGATATTCAGAAATGCCAACAGCTTCTAGCGCTTTGCACAAACAGGCAATTACATCGGCATCTGCCAAAACAGAGTCGCTACCAACCACATCAACGTCGCACTGATAAAATTCGCGGAGTCGTCCTTTTTGAGGATTGTCTGCGCGCCACACCGGCGCAATCTGATAGCGCTTAAATGGATAGAAAAGCTGGCCTTGATTTTGGGCAACGTATCTAGCTAAGGGTACAGTCAAATCGTAGCGCATAGCCACGTCTCGATCGCCGTTATCTTTAAAACTATATACCAACTTTTCGTCGTCGCCATACTTACCCATCAAAATATCTTTATATTCCAAGACCGGCGTGGACAACGGCAAAAAGCCAAACCGCTCGAAGACGTTTTGAATTTTGGCAAAGCTTGATTGACGAAAGCTTTGCTCTTTTGGACCGAAGTCCCGAAAACCTTTTAAAAGTCTTGATTCAATTTTATTCATAGAATTCCTTTCTTATATAATAGCAACTAATAGTTTGAGTGTCATCACATCTCCAGCATTGTAATCATGAACCACTTATTACTGTCATCCCGAGCGCAGTCGAGGGATCTCTGGGTCTATCTTTGAGATTCTTCGTTTCACTCAGAATGACAGTGAAAAAAAGTTTAGAGTCTGCACAAAACAAAAAACAGCCCACAAGGCTGCTTGGATATCTAAATGCAAATACCAAACCAGCCTCTAAGCGTGAGGGTGGTTATGAGTATTTAATTGAATCAAAATGATATTCATATTATTTGCGGAAAATTCCAACTACTTGATGAGCTAATTTATAAAGACCAACGGGAAGCTTAAAAGAAACTATAGATGACTTTTGGTGATAGATACCTTCTAGATGTTCCATGACTCGCTGAGCAGCTTTATATTTTAATAGTCCCCTGAAAAAAATGATGGCAGTAGCCGCAAGCATTAGCTGGCCTGAAATTTGAATCCAAGTGGCGTCGAAAAATTTAATCAACGAAATTGCAGCAATAAAGAGAGTGACTGAAGTTCTAACATAGGCTAAAAATGAACGTTCGTTAGCAAGCAATGTACGGTCAATCGCTAAATGATCGCGCAGACTTAACTCTTCTGCGTCCACATTCATATATTTTAGGTACTGCTTTTCTGACATAACAAAGAGATTTCTTTAATTTACCTTTATATTATAGCAGTTTTTTTAACTTTTGTCAATAATTTCAAAAACTTTTTCTTTACTTTTCTCTCCCCTGACTAACTCCACCTGAGAACGACTAACATTAAAATGCTTTGCTAAGCTATCGCGTATCGCGCTATTAGCCTTCCCTTCCAGCGGTGGCTCAGCGACATAGACATGCAAATCGCCCAAGAGATCGGTATCGATCCTTGGGCGTTTAGAGTTTGGGTGAGCAAAAATTGTCAGCTTCATTAGAATCGAAAAACTGCTGGAGCAGTTTTTTTTCTGCGTACTACTATAAAATAACGGACTAATTCAAAGCCTAAAAAGAACGCCATAGTGTAACCAACATCGCCAACTAGTGTCCCTCTAAAAAATGGAAGACCATTTGTATAAGAGAGCATTATTCCTGACCAAGAATGCGAATATTGACTAGGAGAATATAACAATGCAAAGTTAGTGACTAAGAAAAACAATGTTGGTGCAAAAACGCTCGCTGATAAGACTTTTACAAACCGACTAGCAAAACTTTTTGAACCTTTAGCCCAAAAACCAAAGACTGCACCAGAAAGGTGTGAAATATAAACAGCAACCATCAGTGGCCAAGCGAAAAATCCCAAAAATAAATCTGAAATAAACCGAACAACCAAAGGTAAAGTCACGGCTTGTTTTTTTGAGCCATACATGGCGGCCATTATAGCCAACGCGGTAATTGGGGCAGCATTCGACAAGTGCGGAACAAAACGACTGGCAATGGCCAGCAGTGCAATAACGTATAAAAACATAATTAGAATTTAATTTCCTCTAACTTCCATTCTAGGGTGTCAGAATTTTTTGAAATATAAGCACCAGCGCCAACGTCACTACTTTTTCCATTGACATAGAACGCCCAAAAATGACTTTGGTCGGCAACAGTACCACCTATACCAGAAACCATCTCCCCTATGCCCTGAAAAGTTTTAGTTTCAACTTTGTGTAAGGCCTTAAGTAAATCCAAAGCGTTTTGTCCATCTTTGCCAGCATAGCTAACATTTGTAATCGGTTTTACAAGTTCGGGAGTAGTTGCTTCGGAACTGGCTTCCTTTGGTGGCTGAGCCACCCCTTTTGTGCCTCCACTGCAACCTGCAGAGATAAAGGCAACTGATAAAATAAGAACTGCGAATAGAGAATTTTTTGATTTAGACATAAGGCAATTATAGTTAAGTGATTAATTTTTGACAACTTACTAGAAATCGATACCTTTTTGAGCCAACACGCCTTGGTAATAGGAATGCTTGACCAGCTTCATATCTGTAACAACATCCGCCGCTTTAATTATCTGTTTATGCTTGTCATGTCCTGTTAGGACTAGGTGCGTCATGAACGGTTTATGTTTTATAATTTCCAGCACATCATTTTCGTTGAGCAAATTTAGTTCCACCGCCGACAAGATCTCATCTAGAATAATCACGTCATATTTTTTTGACACCAAAATTTTTCTTGCCAACTCAAGGCCATGAAGAGCTTGCCTGATATGCGCATCTCGTTCTTTCTTGTCTCCCAAGATTCCCACAAAACCCTCTCCAACCTGCTCTGTGGTAATCTGACCCATAGTTTTAGGAATAGTAATAGAATTAAAAAAATCTATTTCCGAAGACAGTGGCCACTCCCCACTCTCGCGCTTCTCTTTTTTCTTGGCTTTCACAAACTGCAAAATATACACAGAAAGTCCCGAACCACTAGCGCGGACAGCAAGTCCCATGGCAGCTGTGGTCTTACCTTTACCATCGCCCATGTGGACAATGACCAAACCCTTTTTTGCAATAACTTGATCTGTTGTTTTTTGTTTGTGTTTTAGCATAACTTCTCTATTTAACACTCTAATACACTAGTGTATTAGAGTGTTAAAAATACTTAAATTTTTATTCCATGGTTTATGCTACATGATTCATGCTTTAAGTCTTCTACCCACACTTACTATAACCACAGGCGGGACAATTCATACAGCCTTCAGCCATGATCATCATGTTGGCACATTGCGGACACACTGGGACGCTTCCCAAATTAGCTATGGAAACCTTACTAGTTGTTTTGTGCTTGGTATCACTAGTAGTGGTGGTGACCTCTTCGGTTACTGTAGCCATAACTTTTTCTGAAAGATGCAAGTCTAAAATTTTTGAAACTTCCGGATTTTCTTGAATGGTAATAGGTAACTCTAACTGTTGCTGTTGTTTTTGTGTAATATGTTTTTCTAAAATTTTTCCAATGGCGTCTGGCAGTGAGTAAACAATTTCACCGTCTGCAAAAGACACGTCTGGACCACGAATTCCTTTAAGTTGAGAGATAACTTCTTCAATAGCAATGTTAGAACGAAGGGCCAAGCTTATCATTCGAGTAATCGCTTCGGTTTGAGCAGAGAAAAACCCACCACTTTTTCCCAGCGAAGCAAAAACTTCAAAGGGACCGTGACCATCTTCGTTGACTGTGACATACAAATGGCCGTAAGCTGTGTTTAACCTGTAAGTAACGCCAGACATTGCAGAGGGACGTTCACGTGCGATAATTTTAAACTGAATCTGACCACCAGAAACAGACATAACCTCTGGAGCTTGCTCTTGGCTTGGCGCACTATCCCCTTTAGCCGCCAACTGATCAGCAACATCTTTTCCGAGCTTTCTACTATCTGTTGCTAAAACCTGTTCGTCGCGTGAACCATCACGATAAATCGTGCCGCCTTTACATCCTAAGTCGTACATCATCTCATAAAGTTTTTTGGTTTGCTCAATGCTGTAGTCTTCTGGCGCATTACAAGTTTTAGAAATGGCGCTGTCTGTCCAGCGTTGAACTGCAGCCTGAACTTTGACGTGATCTTCAGGAGCAAGTTCCATAGCTGTTACAAAATAATCTGGAAGCTCCTGTTCTGGATTCTGCTCAAGCCAGTCTTTAGCCAATTTAATATGTTCTTGGTGAACCCCAAGACGAGATTTTCTAAAATATGTCCAAGAAAAAAATGGTTCAATGCCTGTGGAAGTCCCCACCATGGTTCCAATCGTACCCGTTGGCGCCTGAGTCATAATGGTCACGTTACGAAGACCATATTTTGCTACAAGGTCACGGATATAGCTTGGCATAGACTGCATGTAACCACTTTGTAGTAATTTCTCTGCATTGAACTGACTAAACGCTCCTTTTTCGCGAGCTAATTCCACAGACGTTTCGTAAGCAGTAACCGCAATAAACTGATAAAGCTTGTCGATAAATTCAATACCAGCAGTGCTACCATAACGAAGCTCTAGCTTGATTAACATTTCAGCAAGTCCAATGGTTCCCATACCGACTCGGCGCTCACTCATTTGTTGTTTATGGTTTTCATCAAAGAAATACGGTGTAGCATCTATAACATTATCTTGAAAACGCACGGCGTACTGAACTGTAGTTTTAAGCTTGTTCCAGTCTACGTCATTACCTGTTTCATTTAAATGCTTAGAGAGGTTAACATGGCCCAAGTTACAAACACCCCAAGCAGGAAGTGGTTGCTCCCCACATGGATTTGTACATGGAAGAGGTGCGTAGTACCAAGAATTCGAAGCTTGATTAGCGCGGTCAATAAAATAAACCCCTGGTTCTGCGCTCGTCCATGCTGACTCAATAATATTATTCCAAATATCCAGCGCGCGCACAGTCTTGTGCTTTATTACAGCGCCTCCAAGCTCACGCCATTTGGCCAAGTTGCCATCCCAGTGCGCTTCGTAAAGAGGATCGTGCGTGTCTGGAAAAACTAAATCCCACTCTTTATCTTCTTTTACCGCCGTCATAAAATCATCGGTAATTCCCACAGAAATATTGGCGTTAGTAATTTTGCCAGCCTCTTTTTTTGAATTTATAAAATCAATCGTGTCTGGGTGCCAAACATTTAAAATAAGCATAAGAGCACCACGGCGACTTCCACCTTGCTCAATTAAACCAGTCACAAAACTATACAAGGAAGCCCAAGACACAGAACCACTGGAACGGCCATTAACACCTTTAACATAAGCGTAGCGAGGACGCAAAGAAGACACGTTAATTCCCACGCCTCCTCCGCGTGACATAATCTCTGCCATCTGACCCAAAGTTTCAAAAATCCCACCACGACTATCTTTAGGGCTTGGGATAACGTAACAATTATAAAAAGTTAAGTTCTGGCCAGTCCCTGCACCAGTAAAAATTCGCCCAGCAGGAACATACTGCCAGTCATCCATGAGTTTACGAAATTTCCCTTCCCACTCAGTTTTAAGTTCATCGGTTTTTTCTACACTAGCAATATGCTTAGCAATGCGTTCAAACATTTGCTCTGGCGCTGTCTCAATAGGCTTGTCGATATGTTCAATAGCGTGAGTCTCAATTAAACCGTCACGAAGCCTGACCCGCACTTCACGCGTCTCACGATTCAAATCTTCAACCACACCAATCTCGCGCTGGCCAGTTTTAAGGTTTACACACACCACCACGGTATCTCCGACTTCTAAAGTTTCTTTTTTTGCGTCCTTGATTGCATAGCGGTCTAAAAATATTTTTTCTCCTAATTCTGAGAGAGCATTGATTTTTCTATCTTGCAAATTGACCGCTTGGTTCATGGTAGTATTCCTTTTTTTGTTTAAGCCTCAAATAAAGGCAGTTATATTTATAAAAAATTAAAGTTTTTGGAGTTCCATTTTAAACTCTTCGACGTCTTCGAAAGCTCGATAGACACAAGCGAACCGGATGTAAGCGACTTTGTCGACTTTTTTTATCTGCTTCATGACAATGTCACCAATCTCCTTGCTACTAATTGTGCCGTCTCTAGCTTTTTTCTGAATTTCCTGTTCAACCCGAGACACAATCTGCTTAATGATACCTGGGTCATGCACCAACTTCTCAAAAGGCTTACGCACACCTGCCTCAAGCTTGTCTCTAACATAAGGCTGGGTTCGGCCGTCGCTTTTGACTACTGAAAGATCTAGAATTTCAATCTCCTCGTAAGTAGAAAAGCGAAACCCGCACTTGTCACACTCTCGCCTCCGGCGGATAGCGTTACCTTCCACCACTGGGCGACTGTCAAGCACTTTGGTATCTGCATTTTGACAATTAGGACAGTTCATAGTCTTTGGAGAGGAAAACCCGAGGAAGATGCAAAGGGTTTTCCCCTTCCAACTTCCTCTCGACTTCGCTCGAGGCCTCCCCTTTCCTTGGTTATTAAAACCATGGGCAAAGCCCATAGTTTTAATTCTAAAAATAATAAACTCCTTATAATTATGCTTTTATTTCTTTTGAGATTAGATACTAGATGTAGTATCAACTCGCCTACTTATAGTACCATATCTAGTGGTAAACTTAAAATTGGCGTAAAGACGCCAGCTCTTGAATGTAGGCCTTGGGTTATCCACATACTAGTCCCTAGTGACTAGTTACTAGCAATAAAAAATCCGCCGAACGGCGGATTTTTTATTACTTCATTTTTTTTCTTATGAATGCCGGGATGTCTAGCTCATCCTCTGCTTGAGTGTCTGGAGTGACCGCTATGGGCATAACTGGCTCTGGAGGTCTTGGACTAAAGAGGGGCTTTCTAACCTCCATCTGAGCTGGTTCTGACATAACTGGCTGAGAAAGAGGAGCAACCTTCTTAGGCTCTTCCATAATTGGCAAAATTGGAGTTGGACGATGATTGTTTTCATCAAAACCTGTAGCAATAACGGTAATACGAACTTCGTCGCCCATTTCTTCGTCTACCACAGCACCAAATTTAACTTTGGCGTCCGGATCAATATTTTTAGTAATAACTTTGGCAGCCGCGTCAATTTCAAACATGCCAAGGTCGGCTCCACCGGTAATGTTAAACAACACGCCTTTGGCTCCATCAATTGTAAGCTCCAAAAGAGGAGAGTTAACTGCAGCTTTAGCGGCTTCCTCGGCCCTGTTCTCACCGCTGGCATGACCAATACCCATAAGAGCTGTGCCTGCATCTTGCATAATCGAACGAATATCGGCAAAGTCAGCGTTCACAATTCCATGTGTAGTAATAAGGTCTGAAATACCAGAAATACCTTGGCGCAAAACTTCATCAACTGTTTTAAACGCATCTACCAACGAAGTTTTTTTATCGATAATCTGGAGGATCCGGTCGTTGTGAATAGAAATAATTGCGTCTACTTTATCTTTAAGATTATCGTAGCCAGCTTCAGCTGTTTCTTTACGCTTGCTACCTTCAAAAGTAAATGGCTTTGTCACAACAGCAATTGTAAGTATCCCGCGGTTCTTTGCAAGCTCAGCTACAATTGGAGCAGCGCCTGTTCCAGTCCCGCCACCTAAACCACAAGTAATAAAAACCATGTCGGCATTGGTAATGACTTCTTCAATTTCCTCTTGGCTTTCTTCGGCCGCTTGTCTTCCCAATTCTGGGTTCATGCCACTTCCAAGACCCTTGGTTACCCCTTTACCAATGTGAACTTTTTTGTCCGCATTATTGTTGTGCAGAGCTTGGGCGTCGGTGTTGATGGCGATAAATTCCACGCCCTTAATTCCTAGCTCAGTCATGCGGTTTACCGCATTGGTTCCTGAACCACCAATTCCCAACACTTTTATACGAGCAAAGGTTTCAATTTTAGGTTTAACTTCCATGGCTTTTTTCATAATAAATCTATATAAATCAATGGATGCTGCCAAAACTTTACAAACAATTCAACCAAAGCCTTAAATCAAGGCCTTATTACATTAACGGCATCGAGCCATTGCGTCAAGGCAAGAATGACTTAAACATTTTTTTCAATTTTACCATGTTTTGGTTTTCCAGCAAGCCCTTGAAACCCTCTGTCCAGCTACTCTTGTTTCCATGTGCTGAAAACTTGCTTCCCCATAAAACCAAACCGACTACAGTAGCAAAAGACGGGTCTTCTACCTGGTCTATAATTGTTTGCACATTTTGAATTTGACCAATTTGTACAGGAAGTCTGAGCTGGCGCTTACTAAATTCCACCATGCCAGACATGTGTGCTCCACCACCAGTGATCACAATTCCAGCAGGCAACTTGCCGTCACGATTAATTTTTTTGAGCTCGCGGGAGACCAAATCGTACAATTCTTCAAGGCGAGCCTCGATAATTTCTACAACATGGTGTCTGCTTACTCGTTCGTGTTCTTCTGGGTCAATAGTAGAAAGTTCAATTTCTTCATGCTTGTCTACCATGTTTGAAATAGCATGGCCAAATTGTAATTTTACTTTTTCTGCAGTCTCTACTGTACAGCGAAGACCAATGGCAACGTCGTTAGTCACATGCATGCCACCAATTGGTAAAATTGCAGTATGAATTAAATTATTTTCTTCGTAAACTGAGAGTCCTGTCGTTCCAGCACCTAAGTCCAATACTGCCACGCCTAATTCTTTTTGCCTTTTGCCTAAAACTGCTTGGCTCGCCGCCAAAGGCGACAAGACTAATTGATCAATTTCAACCCCGGCTTGGGCTACAGCTTTAGTTAAATTTTTTAAAAACGGCAAACCCCCGTGAATAATTACGCTTTCCACTTCTAGGCGGATACCAGTCATACCAAGCGGATCCTTAATGCCCTCTTGTCCGTCGAGTGTAAAAGTTTTAGGAATAACATGAACAACTTCGCGGTTTGGCGGAATGGAGATGGCTTGTGATGCGTCGATAACACGAATAATATCGCTTTCCCCTATCTCTCCGTCTGCTTTGGAAACTGCAATGACTCCTTTAGAGTCTATGCAAGCAATATGTGTGCCCCCAACAGAAATATTAGCGCGTGTCACAGGCACTCCAGTCATGCGTTCAGCTTTTTCCAAAGCGCTGGAAATGCTTGAGACAGCTTCTTCAATGTCTACAATCACACCTTTACGCATTCCGTTCGCAAGAACGCTTGCTAAACCAACCACGGAAAGCGACGCGGTTGCGTCGTCCCATTTGGCTTGCACCACACGAATATTTTGCGTGCCAATATCTAAACCGGTGATGTATTGTTCTTTTGCCATGAATCTTGAAACCTGAAACTTAAATCTTGTTTTGAGCACGAGGTTTAGTGCTGCAAGACTAAAGTTTTAAAATATTTATTTAAGTTTTTCTTTGAGAATTTCGGCTAAGATTGCGCCGTCAGCGCTCGAACCGAAGGTAGCTTTTAAAGCTTGCATAACTAATCCAAAGTCTTTTTGAGTATAACCGTTATCTTTTACTAGCTTTTCAATCTGGCTGGCAATTTCGTCTGTAGAAACTTGTGGGGGTAAATATTCGGCCAAAATAGCGGCCTCAAGTAATTCTTTTTCCGCAAGCTCAGGCCGACTAGCTTCTGTGTACATGCTAGCAGCTTCCCGGCGACGCTTTACTTCGGAACTAACTAACTTTTCAAGGTCTTCTGGTAACAGCTCAGTCCCTTTTGCAATCCGTTCATTTTGCAAACGCGTTTTAAGACCACGTAGAGTTTCTACGACCATTTGATTATGAGCCTTCATGGCTTCTACTAAGTCAGTGTCGATATTAGTAATAGATTTCATAAGCGATACTTGAGATTAGAGCTTTTGCGTTGCCTTGTCCTGTTGTCATCCCGGACTTGATCCGGGATCCAGAACCATGGATTCCAGATAGCCCTCGATGACTCGTCGCTTCCACCACAGGCGGACAGGTCTGGAATGACACAAAGTTATTTATCTTTTAAACTTGCCAAACTTTTTAATTGGTTTGCCAAGTTTTTTCAGTTCTTCGCGAACAATACGCAACTCGCCTCTACGTTGAGCGGCTGTGCGAAGTAAGTTACGACTTTTGCCTGGCTCAAAAAAACGAGTTTTTCTGGCACGAATTAAAACACCGCTTTGTTGAACTTTACGGTTAAAACGGCGCAATAAGTTGTCGAAGGATTCATTGTCTTTCTTTTTCACTTCTACCATGAACTATCACCTCTTTCTCAAAAATTTCTCGCGATTTAGTGTAACACTTTGCGAGATGTTACTCGTACTATACTATGTTTAGCCGTTTTAGTCAAAAGATTGAATTTCTTATTTATAAATCTTATTTAATTATATTCTTTGATTTAAAAAAATCTGACCCTCCTAGTCCTTCGCATCTACCGCTAGGCAAAACAAAGTTTCAGAGGGTCAAAATGTCTACACAGTTACAAAGGCTACAAGAGCCTACGAACCTTGGCCGGAGACATCCATCCCACCGCGAAGCACTCGAAGCCCAGCGGGTCTTTCCCTCGAATCGTAGAACTGCTGACTATCCAGATACCAGCCTCCCCTGCCCCACTGTGCTGTCGCGACCCGAAGAGTCCCTACGAAATTACGAATATACGCAAGGTTCATAGTTTCATCGGTCAGCAAAATTCCATCCATCTGACCCCATGGCTGTTCTCTGAGAAGGCGCCAGAAGTGGACAAGCGCTATCTCATACTCTCCTTCAAACTCAGCGGTAATCGCTCGGTCAGAAGAGGCCTTCAGCAAACTATACCCCTTAATCCAGCGGTGCCTGATTCTGTCCTCCTCTTTGGGAAGGAAGTGTGTGCGAAACTCTTGGGTCATCGAAGCGATTTTCGCACCACTTTCAAGCCCGATAGAAAAAGATCGACTAGCGGCAAACATCTTTGAACCTGACACATCCACGATGCCAGCCAGCTGAAGGAGTTTTGACTCCTTGGTAGAAACCAGAGCAGATGGCTCAAGCGGGCAGCCAGACTTCCAGAAGCGGATAAGCCGCTCTCTCTTATTTACGTCAGTAATGGGGAGCTGAAGATCATCAAAGGACAACCCTCCCTCCAGAAGTCGTCGCATGCACTCACTGGTGCGGGCAATGACTTTTGCCGGATCTGGGTTTGCAATGTTCTCGGACATCGCATACCTCCTACGTTGCTGTCTACAAAAGGCTTTTGGCCTCGGACCCCTTCTCCCCAAGCCATAAACCTTAATTTAGTAACTTACCCCTTTTTCTTCTTTTTGTCTAGTGGTTAAACCTTCGCTACATAATCCAACTAGTAATAAACAAAAACTGCCCCGATGAACATCGGGGCAGTTTTTTAAACCTATAAATTTATTCTGGAAGTTGTTTACCACCAAGCATGTGAAAGTGGAAATGTTTTACAATTTGATTAGCATCCTTACCTACATTAAAAACTAACTTATAGCCAGTTTCGCTAATCCCTTGTTTAAGGGCCAAGGTTTTGGCGACTAAAATCATATGACCAATCATCGGAGCTTGAGCTTCAGTTAAATCAATAATAGAAGGAACGTGCTCTTTTAGAATTACCAACAAGTGCACTGGTGCTTTTGGCAAAATGTCTTTAACCACAATTACTGAGTCATCTTCAAAGACGACTTCGCTGGCCATGGAATGGTTAATGATTCCGCAAAATACACAATCTGGGTCTGCTTTAAATTCAGCCATATATTTTAGTTTCTAGTTACTAGTTCCTAGAAACTAGTGACTAATTGATTACTTACCAAGACGTTTTTTT
The DNA here is from genome assembly GCA_964617815.1 of uncultured Candidatus Saccharibacteria bacterium. Lineage (GTDB taxonomy): Bacteria > Patescibacteriota > Doudnabacteria > UBA920 > UBA920 > CAZTXY01. The sequence goes on from CAZTXY010000006.1 coordinate 39,847, forward strand.
ACTTCTGCCACTATTTTATCATAAGAAAAAATTTCTTGCATCCCGCTCTTTACATCACGGAGGATAACCATTTCTTCCAGAGCCTCTTTTTGACCCATTATTAAAGCAATTGGTGATTTTGAAGTTTCCGCGGCCTTGAGCTGACTTTTAACTCCAACGGTTCCAAAGTGGTCATAAACTGTAACTTGCGAAGCTGTTAAGTCTCGGAATAGGCGCAAACTTTTTTTTGCTGCCAATTCCCCAAGTGGGACCAAAAAGACCTCACTTGCATTTACTGGCAAGACTTCCACGGCAGAAAGCTCCAAAGCACTGTAGACACTTGATAAATTTCCTACGAAACCAAAACAACATAAATTCTTGCCACCAATATTCTGCAGTAACTCATTGTGGTAACTTCCTTCACCAATAGTGATAACTTTACTTTCATGCTTGTACTTAATTACAACGCTAGTACTGCTAGTTCCCTCGGTTCCTGCATAAAAAGGATTTAACTGGTACGGAATTTGAAGTTCGTCGAGCGCTTCAAGGATATTAGTAAAATGTTTATGCGAAGCTGGGTCAAGAAAATCCAAAATGCTTGGCGCCTCACTAACTACTGCTTGGCATCCTAAATTATCACAGCGAAACACGTTAAGTGTACGACCAGCAAGATGCTCATTACAATTGTCACACAAAGAAAACTTACGCTCTTTCAAAAAATCTTTCAAAACGCCTTGGTAACCACTCTGACAATCGGCTTGACCAATCGTATTTATTTCTAAGACTAGGTCTTCAAGTCCAAGTGAGCTTAAAAAATCCCAGACTGCACCAATGGTCTGAGCCTCAGTAAGATGATTAAACGCGCCAAAAATTTCGAAACCAAACTGATACTCTGAAACTGCTCCCCCATGTTCGTCTGTATTAATAACATTACCAACATAAGCCCATTTGCTTATAGGAACAGTTTCAAAAACTTTATAGTCAATATAATTTCGCAACACCGATGGCAAAATACTGCTTCGAATTACAGAGGGCTTACCTCCCAACACTAACGGGGTTGTGTTTTGAGTTGGGTTAACACTATTTTTATAATAGTGTTCATACAAACCCACGTCCTCTACTATTGGTGTTTCAATTCTAGCAAATCCGTAAGTACGGCTAGATTTTTGCAAACGTTTTAAAATAACACTCCAGAGTGGATTTATTTCTGAAACCAAATCACGCAGACCCAAAAGGCCTGCAGTTTTTCCTGTGCTCGCCGCTGTTTTCTTTGGTCGCCCCATATTTGTCGTTCCTAAAAACCAACTCAAGACTTTTGTCTGGTAGTTAAGCTAGAATTAAAAATTGTAAGGAAACCCTTTGATAATAGAAAAATTTGAAAGCGGAAAAACTCGAACTGAGACTTTTCCTACAAAATCAAACTTTGGTAAAACTCCCCAAAATCTGGAGTCACTGGAAGCTTGTCTGTTGTCACCCATTACATAGTACTCTTCACTGCCAAGTGTAACAGGATCTTCAGAGCCACTGGTCACTCGTTGGTCAGGCAAATACTGTTCGTCAAGTTTCTGACCTTGCGGATGCTCTGGGTTATAAATAATTACACCACCGTCCCTTAGCACTACAGTATCCCCTGGTAAACCGACGATGCGTTTAATAAAATATTGTTTTGGATCTTTTGGATACTTAAAAATAATTATATCCCCTCGCTCTGGCTCGCTAAACCTGTAAGTAACCTTGTCTACTATTAAATATTCACGATTATGAAAATTTGGCACCATAGACGAGCCTGAAACAATGAATGGTTCAGCTATAAAAACTCGAAGAGGGACAATAATTAATAGTGCATACAAAAAAACTTTGGCTAACTCCCAAACAAAGGAGCCTACAGCTTTTAAGCTTCCTTGCTCTGGGTCAATTTCGTCAAAGTCTTTTTCCTCACCATCTTGATTTTTGGTTTCTTGTTCCACGAGTTTTGTCTCCACTTATATGTTAGTACACATATTGTACTAGTATTTGAGTATTTGTAAAGGGTACTTAATGTTTAACCTATTTTGAGCCATAAGCTCAATAATTTTTCTCAAAATAAAATCTATCTAAGCGGTTCGCCACTACTAATATGAATGTGAAAATGCTTAGAATCTTGATACTTACCCAAGTTTGTCAGAATTCTTGCTGCTCCTTGCTCATCTTCAACTTTCCTCGCAATTTTCCTAACAACCTCAAACATTTCAGCAACTATTGGATCATCAACACTGTCTCTGTTAGTAAAAGAAGCGATGTGCTTTTTAGGAATAACTACAATGTGCACTGGACAAAAAGGACGAGTGTGATGATACGCAAGGACATTATCACTTTCATACTCTTTTTGTAGCGATGATGTATCTTTCAGAATGACGTCGCAGTAGGGATCATTTCCTGTGTATTCCATATGGTTTAAGTTAATGCTATTTTGGTGGACAATACTGGATTCGAACCAGTGACCTCTGCAATGTGAATGCAGCGCTCTAACCAACTGAGCTAATTGTCCAGTAGCCTTCTTAACTAAGACAAAACCTTCAAACTTTCTTCACTATACCACTTTGGCAATTAGCAAAGCAAGGATTAATCAAAAGCCACAAATGCAATTCAAATAAAACCTTAAGCCCTTACCAAAAGCCTATTTTTTCGCTATAATACATAAGTTATTATCTGATTTAGCATACTTATGACGCAACAACATAAAGACCTCGACGGCATTTCTTCTAGCCATCAAATTAAACCTCCCAAACTACAAATTAAACAACGCTCAAAGGAAACCCAAACTCTCCCAACACCTCCTGTCATCCATCATCGATTTCGCTGGACAATGATTGGAATTGCTGTTGTCATTTTAATTTTGGGCAGTATCGTAACTGTTCGCGCGTTAAATTTAAGTAGCAATGTTTTTGTTGGAACTAAATCAAGTTTCTATAAAACAATTACCGACCTAATTCGAGGTGGTGGTGGAAATATCAAACTTCTTGGTGAAGAACAAGATCAAATTAATGTACTTCTACTTGGCGTGGGTGGTGAAGGCCACGACGGAGCTTACCTCACCGACACCATTATTTTGGCGCAAATAAAACCCAAAGAACAAAAAGTTAGCTTAACTGCAATTCCCCGCGACTACCTCGCTGACCTTGGCCCCATGGGATTTCGCAAACTCAATGCCGCCTTTGCCGAAGGCTATAGCAGAAATAAAAACTGGGACGAAGCTGGAAAAGCGGCGCGCGAAGCCGTTGAAAAAATTAGCGGTCAATCTGTCCCCTACTTTGGAGTTGTAGACTTCAAAGGATTCGTCCAAGCTGTCGACCTTCTTGGTGGCGTAGAAATTACTGTTGACCGAACTTTTACAGACTATAAATATCCAGACAGCAATGAGGGTTACCTGGCTCCTGTAACTTTCAAACAAGGCACAGAAGTTATGAGTGGCTCCAGAGCTTTAATCTTTACACGAAGTCGACATGCTGCAGGGCCCGAGGGTAGTGATTTTTCCAGAAGCATTCGTCAACAAAAAGTTATTTCTGCAGTTAAACAAAAAGTGGTGAGCCTAGAGTTAATCACCGACTTAAATAAACTAAACAAACTGCTCTCAGTGTTTGGGAACCATGTTCATACAAATTTAAGCCCAGGGGAATTACTCCATTTATTTTCACTGACCAAAGATTTTTCAGACAGCAATATCTCATCGGTAAGCCTTGACCCAAGTAGTGGTTTAATTTGCCCAGAAATTTTAGAAAGCAACGGGGCCTATGTTCTTTCCATTTGCCCTGGCAAAACTAAAACTGATGTGCAAAATTTCTTTAAAAATAGTTTTAATACTGGCCAACTGGTTGGTGAAAAAAGTGTTATCTGGTTAGCCGACAGTACAAAAGGACAAACCAAATACAAGCGGGCAGAAAAACAGCTCACGGCAAGTGGCTTAACTGTCTATCAAATTGGCTACACTGGCGAACCACTAACACAGACTGTGTTTTACCAAGTCAATAAAAAACCTGCCACTGAAAGTTTTATTAAAGAAACCTTTTCTGCCACCGAAGTCACACTCCCTCCCCCTGGCGTCAAAATCAATCGCGACAGAGTGGACACTGTAATTATTATAGGAGACGACTACAACCCACCAGTTGAAACTGCAGTACCAGTTTCAACTAAAAAATTAGCTCCTAAAACTACAACTAATGAAAGCCTGGAAAATGCTGAGGAACCTTCGCCTTTACCAGAAGAAGATATAGCTCCATAATACATAATACTTAGTACTGAGTACTGAGTGCTGCAATAACTCCATCTACCAATGAATAAACAGCTACCTATAATCGCGCTCGTCGGTGAACCAAACGTCGGCAAATCTACCCTGCTTAATAAAATTGCAGGGCGACAGTTTGCAATTACTTCAAAGGTCTCTGGCACCACACGCGACCGTCAATATGTTGATACAATTTGGAACGGTGTCGACATGACCCTTGTAGACACAGCCGGCTTAAGTTTTAGCTCTGAGCAGCTTGAATTAGAGCTTCACAAACAAATTGACATTGCCGTAGCCGAGGCCGACATGTTAGTACTTGTTGTAGACGGCAAGCTAGACCCTGGCGCTATTAATAGAAAAGCACTGCTCGCCTTTCGCAAAGCCAAAAAACCAATCGTCTTAGCTATTAATAAAGTAGACTCACCAAAACGTACCGATATTGTCACCGGAGAATTTGCCAAACTTGGAATTAAAGCTATGTTCCCAGTTTCTGGACTCACTGGCAAAGGCACAGGTGATCTGCTTGATTACATTGCCGAGTTTATTACTGATAATAAATTAAACGTGCCGCTCGAAGAAACCAATTTTGGCATTGGCGTTGCTATTGTCGGCAAACCAAATGTTGGAAAGTCTAGTTTATTTAATGCCATTATCAAAGAAGATCGAGTTATTGTCTCTCCAATCCCGGGCACAACTCGCGCTGCAATTGACACGCATATTATTATTGACCAAGACGACTACACCTTTATTGATACAGCTGGATTAAAACGTAAAGCCTATCGACAAAGTCAGCCTGATGTCTTTTCCGGTTTCCAAACTTTTAAATCTATCCGCAGAAGTGACGTGGCTCTACTAGTCGTTGACGCCACCGAAGAAATTACCAAACAAGACCAACACTTAGCTCAAGAAATTTGGACACTCAACAAAGGTCTAATTATCGTAGCCAATAAAATTGACGTATACGAAGGCGAAGAACAAAAACTACGTGACTATATTTCACTCCACTTCCCCTTTTTATGGATGTGCCCAATGATTTTAGTTTCAGCCAAAAATGGCACGGGTATTTCTGACCTTGTTGGAGCTATAAAACCAATTGTGACAGCACGTCACAAAGAACTAAGCGACGAAGAGTTGCAACGACTGCTCGACAAAACACTTGAGCACAATCCACCAAAGCTCATGCGCGACCAGAAAAAGCCAAAAGTTATTGGTCTTAAACAAGTCGACACCAACCCGCCAATTTTTGAACTCTACGTCAACTATCCAGCTGCAATTTCCATGCAGTACCGAAAATTTTTGGAAAAATCCATTACGAGAAATTTAGGTTTCTGGGGAACACCAATTAAACTCCGCCTCAAAGGCAAAGACAAAAGTTAAACTGTATTATAAAACGTTATAAAAAACAAAAGCGCCTGTATAACATATATAAGGCGTTTTGCTTATTTGAGACAACAACTATTGTCTCAATTCTATTTCAATTAACTAATATTACTTTATTAGTAATTAAATCCCCCTTGATCTTTATCACCCTTGTCGCTAGCTAATACCTTTCATCAAACAAGAAGCCCATGATGATAAGGGCAGTGTTGGGCTCGCTAGGAGAATACGCATGCACGTTACTCCCGACACCAAACAAAGTCTTCGTCGCACTCCCTGGAGAAAGGAAGCTCTGCTGTTCGTACAAAACCGTATGCCACGGATCTGTAAGCGTACAGACCACCTGCTCGAGTCTTCCCCACCAATTACACTGCTCGGTACTTTCCCAACTCCAGAATGATTCGTTTCGGTAGAAGCGAGTCATTCCTTTATTTTTGGGGAAGTTTGTCCCAACCCGGAGCAACGCTTTCGGCTGGTAAGCTCCCACGACGTCGAACAAGTTCACTGTCCAATAGCGATAGCCTTGGAAGTTCCCTTCAACGACCTGAACAATGGCCGGATTTCTGAGCACCTTATTCAACCTGCGAAGCTTCCTGCTCTTTGCCACTAAAAGCTCCCTGACGGTTCGCACAGTTGCCTTGCGGCAATCATGAACCAGCATGTATGCTCCGCGAGCCCTGCGCGTTCCCGCCTGAAGCGTCAAAGTCACGTACCCTTTTTCATCGAGCACGTAGTTCTTGTCGACGGCCAATTCCACATTGGCCACCACCTCACAGATGACTCTTCTCATAACCCCTCCAGCACTTTTCTTTCTGCCGAAAGTAGCAGAAAGGTTTTGGCTTCCGCCGCAACAATTTAAGAACTATATTCTCAAATTGCTGAAGCCGAAATAACTTAACACTATATCTAAAATATATTTGTTTGTCAAGGCTTATACCAAACTGCTATACTTTATGCATGAAAATTATTGTTGGCTTAGGTAATCCTGGAATGCAGTATGCAAACACGCGGCACAACGCTGGTTTTTTAGGTTTAGACTATTACATGAAAGATTTAGAAACCATCCACTGCCAGTCCAGTTTTATGAGCCAAATTTGTGAAATTCATTTTGCGGCTACCAAAACTTTTTTTGTTAAACCCCAAACCTTTATGAATAAGTCTGGCCAAGCTGTAAAAGAACTCTTGCATTTTTACAAAGCAAATCCTTCAAGCGATCTGCTTGTAATACACGATGACAAAGATCTGCCCTTCGGATCAATCAAGACTACTACCAGTGCAGGTGGTGCCGGCCACAATGGAGTGCAAAATATTATTGACGAGCTTGGTACCAAAGAATTTAGTCGCATTCGCATTGGAGTCGAATCCCGGCCAGAAGGCTCACCTATTCCGACTGACGCTTTTGTACTTCATCCGTTTGATCCAGAAGAATTACAAAAACTAGATAAAGAAATTTTTCCGGAAGTAAAAACAGCCATCGACAAATTTATTGGTCTGTAGTTAAAACTACGAATAATAAAACCCCCGCTCATGCGGGGGTTTTATTTATAGTGTTTCAAGTAACGAATTTATTTCGGACTTGAAACTTCTTCTAAAGGGGTTGGTGGTGATGGCGGAGGGGAAGTCCCACCGCCATATCATGTACGCTACCCCACTTGCAAGTGAAAGATATAAAACAAACGTCTTAAAATCTTTACTTGATTGCTACTAGTAAACAATAGGAGGGATGATGCCTACATTCGCAACTTGCAAGCAGGATACCGTACACAAAACTTTATCTTTTCTTTATCTTGCCTATGCTATTCTATCTCCATCACTTAATAATAAATTATACGCCTATTTTGGCTTTTTGTCAAGTCCCTCAAAAAATACCCATATTTATTAACGTTTTATCATGCCTGTTGTGCCAGAAACTCTATATATTCATGGTTTTAATCTAATTTCCCAATTTGGGCCAAAAAGACTTGGCCTGCTTTTGCATGCTTTTCCAGATTTTAAAACTGCTTACTTTGCCTCCAAAACAGAGCTTATGGGTTGCGGACTAGAAGAAGACCTTGTCGATTTATTTCTCAAACATAAAAATAGCCTTAATCTTGAAACTGAAGCAATGCTCTTAGAAAAACATGGCATTGGGATGATTTCTATTTCTGACGAACACTTCCCCATACTACTAAAAGAGATTCCTCAAGCCCCTCCTCTGCTCTATTATAGAGGAACCTTACCAACCACAGATCAGTTGTGTCTTGCGGTAGTTGGCACAAGAAAAATCTCGGGGTACGGTCGCATTGTTCTGCCAACTATTATTGAACCGTTGATTAACCAAGGCATGACAATTGTTTCTGGTCTCGCCTATGGCATCGATACTGCCAGTCACCAGTTAGCCGTAACTAAAAACTGCCCAACCATTGCAGTACTTGGATGTGGCTTAGACGACAGAAGTCTCTACCCACAAGACCATGTGCTCTTAGCAAGCCAGATTATTGAGGCCGGTGGCTGTTTAATCTCCGAGCATCCAATTGGGCGACCAGCCCTAAAGCAAAATTTTATTGCGCGCAATCGAATTATCTCTGGGCTTTGCGTCGGCACGCTTGTCGTTGAGTGTGGTTTAAAAAGTGGCGCGTTGATAACTGCACGTTACGCGCTTGATCAAAACCGTAGTGTCTATGCAGTCCCAGGGCCAATTTACAACGAGACTTCCGGGGGACCAAATAATCTAATTAAACTTGGTGCAAAGCTAGTCTCTGAAGCAGATGATATACTCACTGATTTAAATTTATCTGCCACAACCCAGCTATTTGAAAAAATTAATTTAACTGACCAAGAATTACTGATTACAAACCAACTAAACTTTGAAGGTGTTTCTACAGATAGTTTACTCAAAGCCACTAAACTTAGTACGGCAACACTTGGAAGCATTTTAATCATGCTTGAAATGAAAGGCGTGGTGCGAAATAGTGGCAACGGAAAATATATCTTAGCAAAAAAGATTAAGTAGTTATGGTATAATCAACGCATGCAAAGACATTGGAAAATTATTATTGGACTTTTGTTTGCAGTAGCAATTATTTTTGGACTTACGCGCTTTGAAAACCCACTGAACAGCAGTACAAAAAGTATCTACAAACAAAATAGCATAAGTGACAGTCTTGAAGACTACTATCGTGCCAGCCGGTCACTAGAGCCACAAAACCAAACAACTACAGTTAATTTTCTTGCAGTCGGAGATATTATGCTTTCACGCAATGTGGCCGGAAAAATTGCCAAAGCCAAAGATCCAAACTTACCATTCCAAAAACTTGAAAGCTTGCTTCTATCCACAGATTTTAACTTCGGCAATCTTGAATCCCCTATTTCAGGAAGAAATGATTTTAATCCTAGCGGAAACCTAGAATTTAATGCCCCACCTGCATACACAGTAGGATTACAAAAATATAATTTTAAGCTTTTAAACCTTGCCAATAACCACGCTATGGATCAAGGCAAAGCTGGGCTGGACAACACCCGCACATTTCTAAGTTCTTTAGGTATAACAACCATTGGCACAGGAAATAATCTAGACGAAGCTTGGCAAGAACAAATTATTGAAAAACGTGGAATTAAAATTGGTTTTATTGGTGCATCATATTCCTCAGTCAATGACGGAGGCTATGCGACAAATAACTATGTTGCCCGTATTGAGGATCTAGAAAATCTTAAATCCTCTATCTTAAATCTAAAATCTTCTGCAGATTTTATAGTGGTCACCATGCATGCAGGCACTGAATATACCCGCACTCCCAACGCCAGCCAAATAGCTTTTGCCCATAGCGCAATTGATAGTGGAGCTGATATGGTTATTGGCGCGCACCCCCACTGGGTTCAGACAATCGAAAATTATAACGGGCGCTACATTTTTTATTCTTTGGGTAATTTTATTTTTGATCAGGAATGGAGCAGAGAAACTAAAGAAGGCTTAACTCTAAAAATCAGTCTTTCAACAAAACAAATTGGCAACACTACAATTCCAGGAGCAGCCATGATAGATGACATTCAAGGTACCAGAACTAAAGCTGACTTAGAACAAATTGAACTTATTCCAGTAATTATCGAAAACTACTCTACTCCCCGCTTAGCCAACGAAACAGAAAGCATAGTAATTTTAAAAAAGATTAATCAAACCGAATTAATTTTAAAGTAATGAACTTTATTACTGTTAAGACTAGAAAACTAGTTCCGCCAAAAGACGACATCTATGATGTTTTTGAAAAGTCTCTTCCTTCTTTAAAAGAAGGTGACGTTGTGTTTATAACTTCAAAGGTTTTGGCAATTCACCAAGGCCTTTGCATTAAAATTTCTCCTGCGGTGAATAAAGATAAGCTTGTAAAAAAAGAAGCGGACTATTTTGTTCGTAAACTCCTGCACTTCCAAAATCGCGCACTCAGACTAACAATAAAAAACTACACTCTAATTGCCCAATCCGGCATTGATGAAAGCAACGGCAATGGCTATTACATTCTTTGGCCCAGAAAAATTAACCTGCTAGCCAAAGAAATTTGCAACTATTTGAAAAAGAAATATAAACTTAAACGCTTAGCAGTTGTAGTCACAGACAGCAGACTTGAGCCCTTGCGACACGGGGTAATTGGCATTTCTGTGGGATTTTTTGGTCTATACCCACTCATTGATTACCGAGGCAAAAAAGATATTTTTAGCCGAAAACTAAAGATGACTCAGGCCAATATTGTCGACAGCTTATCTGGCATGGCCGTCCTGCTTATGGGAGAAGGTAATGAGTGCACGCCCATAGTTATCGCACGTGGAGTAAAGTTTATAAACTTTACTAACAAAGACTTACACAAAAAATTAGTTATAGACCCAAAACATGATATATACAGCCCATTGTTACAAAAGTTTATAAAAAAATAAGCTGTATTTTCTAAGTACTAGGTACTAAGTACTCAGTACTATTTACATCAAACATTTGACAAAGTTTTCAACTTGCAACTATAATCACTCCTGTTACTCAGTGTCATTCCAGTCCGCCGACGGCGGATGGAATCCAGACAACTGCACAATTAAAAATTGATCTACTAAACTGGATCCCAAATCAAGTTTGGGATGACAATAACACTATGTCCAAAACACTTATTATAGTAGAGTCCCCTACTAAAGCAAAAACTATTTCTAAATTTTTAGGCACAGACTTCCAAGTCGAAGCCAGTTTTGGTCATGTTCGCGATTTACCAAAAAGCAAGCTTTCTATAGACGTAGAGCATGGTTTTGAACCCAACTATATTATTTCCCCTAAAGCCAAAGAAATTATTGCAAAATTAAAAAAGGACGCGAAAACTGCTCCCTCTATAATATTGGCGACTGATGAAGACCGCGAAGGAGAAGCTATTTCTTGGCATTTAGTGCAGGCGCTTGGGCTTGGCAATGAAGCTCAAATAGCCAAAGGCAGTGAAGACAAAAGAATAAAAAGAATTGTTTTTCATGAAATTACCAAAACCGCTATTGAGCATGCTTTAGCCAACCCCCGTGACATTGACCTAAATTTAGTGGACGCCCAACAAGCTCGTCGCGTGCTTGACCGTTTGGTAGGTTACGAACTCTCCCCATTCTTGTGGCGCAAAATCCGCTATGGCCTGTCTGCCGGACGCGTCCAAAGCGTCGCGGTACGCTTGGTAGTTGAACGCGAGCGAGAAATAGAAAAGTTTAATCGTGAAGAATACTGGAGTATTGAAGCTGATCTTTCCAAGCAGAAAGACAGCCAGATTTTTCGGGCAAAACTTTCAAAAATTGGCGACAAAACTGTCGGCAAAATGGATATTGGAAACGAAGATTCTGCTCAAAAAATTGTTTCTGATTTGGAAGGAGCCATTTACACTGTAACTGATATTTCTAAAAAAGAAGTAAAGCGAAATGCCGCGGCACCTTTTACAACCTCAACCCTGCAACAAGAAGCTGCCCGCAAACTTGGCTTTTCAGCAAAACAAACTATGGTCTTAGCCCAACAGCTCTACGAACGTGGGCACATTACTTACATGAGAACTGACAGCTTAAACTTAGCTCAGTCTGCTCTTTTGCAGGCGCGCGAAGTAATCACCAAAGAATTTGGTAAAGAATACGCACTAAGTGAACCACGGATCTACACTAACAAAAGCAAAGGGGCGCAAGAAGCCCACGAAGCTATTCGCCCAACAGATCTTTCGGTTTTGCCTGAACAAATTAAGTCCCAAGATCGCGGCCAACAAAGACTCTATGCTCTAATTTGGAAACGCACCATTGCTTGCCAAATGGCCCAAGCCATTTTTGACCATACAACAGTAGAAATAGAAGCTGGTAAATATTTATTTAAGTCCACTGGCCAAGTTGTAAAGTTTGACGGGTTTATTCGTGCTTATACCGAAGGCACTGACGAAGGTGAAGATAATTCGCCAGCTGGCGAAGAAGGCATTTTGCCAGAACTCTCGTTTAAAGAAATTTTGGACCTTAAAGAACTCCTGCCTCTACAACATTTTACCGAACCGCCAGCTCGCTATACTGATGCCACTTTAATCAAAGCTTTAGAGACCCACGGCATTGGTCGTCCTTCTACCTATGCTCCAACTCTAACCACAATTCAGGAACGAGACTACGTTGAAAAAGAAGACAAGAAGTACAAACCCACTGAAGTCGGCTTTTTGGTCAACGACATGCTTGTGGAAAATTTCCCAGAAATTGTAGATATTAACTTCACTTCCCATATTGAAGAATTATTCGACGAAATCGCAGAAGGCAAACAAAAATGGGTACCAGTTATAGAAGAATTTTATACACCTTTTAAAAAACATTTAATTGAAAAAGAAGCTAGCGTAGAAAAAAGAATTGAAATTTCCGAGACTCCATGTCCACACTGTGCTAAACCTATGCTGATTAAATTTGGCCGAATGGGAAAATTCTTAGCCTGTCCAGAAGAAGGTAGCAAAGTTACTTTACCTATGCCAGAAGAGGCAGCGCAGATCAAAGCTTTGGAAGAAAAAACCAAAGACGAAGTCTGTCCTATTTGTGGGAAACCAATGGAAGTTAAACGAGGGCGTTTTGGATTTTTCTTAGGTTGCCAAGACTATCCAAAATGCAAAGGCATTTCTAAAATTTGGAATAAGCTAGGGTACACTTGCCCTAATTGTTTGGAAAATAATGAACGGAAAGATAAACCCGGCGATATTGTTGAGAAAAAATCCCGTGGACGTGGAAAACCCTTCTATGCCTGCACCAAGTATCCTGACTGTACTTTTATTTTCAACAAAAAACCGGAAAACCAGGAAGAATTAATGGAAGCCTTTAAGAACTGGAAAGAAAATCCCCCTAAACCAAAAAAAACTTATAAGAAAAAAACCGACTCTTAACGAGTCGGTTTTTAAAAAATTCATTGTTTAATAATCGTTCTGAACTGGAATAGGACTTACTTCCTTTTCACACTCCGCTTTAGCGCGTTTATAAGCATCGGAGCAATCTTCTATGGATATGAGGTCACCTCTTGCCCTGTCCAAGCATCTCTTAAAGGTTGACTTTGCTTTAGTAGCACATGATGAGATGAGAGTACTATTTTCTGAGTCAAGCTGTTGTTGTTGAACGGAATATTGCATCATCGATGCATCTGATTTTAGCCCTTTTGGGCCAATAACAGCTATTAACGATAACGTTAAAGCGGCAATTGCCACAACCCACAATAAAAGTTCTTTTTGTTTCATTATTTTTTGATTATTAATCTTAAACTAAGTCTAATTCTTCTTTGATTAAAAGGCAAATTACTTATCCACACTACTTATGACTAATATGCTGTAGAGCATAATCTAAATTCCCCCCGACTTTCTTTCCTGGGTTAAAAATATTTTGGGGGTCTAGGATATTTTTTACCTGCTCAAAAAGTCGCGTGACCTCGGAGCCAAACATTTTTTCCACATATGGAGTACGAATTAGACCATCGTTATGCTCTCCGGTAATGGAGCCATGATACTCTAGGACTAAATCGTAAACGCTATCGGAAAGTTTCGGGATAATCGCCCGCTCGGCAGGATCTGCCAAATTCATCAAAGGGATGATGTGAAAATTACCGTCCCCTGCATGTCCTGCGATAGTATAAATGAGATGTGGGTACTGTTCAAAAATTTTATTCAACTTTGGTAAAAATTCCGGCAAGTACTCAGGCCTGACCACAATGTCATCTATAAAAGGAGCGGTGTGTTTGTTTCTCACATGCTTGCGGAGTAAGCTAAAACTCTCACGACGGATTGTCCAGTACTTTTGAGTTTCCTGCGATGACTTTGTCAGATGAGTTGGTACATGATATTTTTCTTTGACCACTGCCCGCACTTTATCCAATTTTTCCAAAACCTCCGCTTCACTATCCCCGGTAAATTCAGCAATCAACACAAGCTTGGGAATACCGCCTGTCAAAGTCATCCATAATTCAGGCAAAAACTGAAACCCAAGTTTTATTGCTCCACCTTTCATCTGCGCAATAATTTCTGGCAAGTACCTGAGCGCAAACTTTAAAGTGTGATCGTCGTAAGACTCAAAGCTTTCCGGCCCAAAATCCATAACTGTTTTAACAATGTGTCCGAGCTCGCTTAGATCTTTAAGAAAAATGACTAACAACTCTGAATGGGTTTTTGGCTTTACCAAATCGAATGTGGCTTCAGTTACAAACCCAAGCGTCCCCTGGCTCCCGACAAAAAGTTTTGTCAGATCAAAAGTTTTTTTATCCCAAACATTCCAAAGCGCATACCCAGAAGAATTTTTAGAAACTTTTGGTCGGCTGTCTTGTAATAAATTATAGTTGGCCTCTAATAGATTATAAATCTCCCGATAAACTTTACCTTCGTAGTCTTCATTTTGCAATTTCTGCTCTAACATTTCTGCGCTCAGTGGTCTGATTAAATGCTCCTTACCATCTGCTAATATAACTCGAAGCGACTTAACATAACGGTCAGTCTTCCCATAAGACAATGACTTCTCTCCTGCTGAATTGTTCGCCACCATTCCACCAATGGTGCACAACTCTTTTGAAGCTGGGTAAGAAGGAAGCAAAAGACCTTTTGCTTGAACTTTTTTTTCAAAATCCCGGTAATAAACTCCTGTCTGCGTTGTAATGCTACCTGCTTCTACTTCGCTACAATTGTTAAAATGCGCCGTAAAGTCAACCATAACTGACTCTGTTAGTGAACCACCTGACATGTCAGTGCCAGCTGCACGCGCTGTTAATGACAGTTTAGGGAATTCATTTTTGTGTTTACTAACTGTTTGGACTAAATACTCAAGGGCAGACACTGTTTTTGGTTTTAACACCAAACTAGGTGTAACTACAAAAATACTGGCGTCATGACTAAAAGGTTCAAGCTCACTTTGGCTTTCTAAAAATTCACCATCAAAATTTTCAAATAATTTTTTGTAATCCATAAAAAATATTAATCATTTCTACTATAAAGTTTAGTTTGAAACAAAACAAGCCGAATAGCTGAAAACCAACCTAATAAATATCCAAAATAGCTAAAGTTTGCTCCAATGCGAAGAAGGTAGCCTAGAAAACCTCTGATATAAAAACCGCCAACTGTACTAATCGCCCATGAACCACCAAGTGTAACAATAAATCCACGGTTTTTACACTGATAATTTAAAAGCTTTTGACCTTTCATTAACCTTGTTAGATTTGCTGATATTAAGTTTGCTTGAGACAATGCCTCTTGCGCAGTTTGAGGGACAGGCTGATTATTTAGGCCAAGTACAGAAGCACAATCACCAAGCACAAAAATATTTGGAAAAGCTTCAAGTTGTAGTGAAGTCTCCACACACACTCTATTTTTACGATCACACATTACAGGTTCAGAAAATGGGATATCTCTTCCACGTACTCCAGTGCTCCAAACTAAAACATCATAAGCTTCCCGATCACCACGAGTAAGTGTTACAAACCCGTCACCCACTTCAGCAATTGGACTTGAGAGTTGGATGCGCACTCCCAGCTCTCGAAGTCTTGTGTAACTATCAGCGCTCAGTTTTGAATTTAACCCAGGGATTAACTCGCTAGCCGCTTCAATAATACTAATTTCAATATTCTCTTCTGGATAATCATTTTTCCACGCTAAAAATTTTATTGACCTTGCAAGTTCCGCCGCAAACTCCACACCAGTATAACCACCGCCTGCAATTAAAATTCGTAGGTTATATTTATAACTATCTAACCTGTGTCGTTGCATTGCAAACGCAATTTCGTTCCTAATACGCAATGCGTCGTAAACAGTCTTCATGGGTAAAGCATAATCTTTAGCCGTTGGTACAAAACTAAAATCGACAACAGAACCTAGGGCCAGAACTAAATAATCATAGGAAAGTTTTTGGTTCTCTAACTGGAGAGTCTTATTCTTACCATCTATTTGTATTAAGGTATCTTTGATAATTTTAACTTCAGTTCCCGAAAATAAACTTTGAAGTGGTATTGTAATGCTCGACTTTAGTTGCTGAGTTGTAGTTAATTCTTCATCGCTACTAGCAATTTCATAAAGGTTTGGGGTAAACTGGTGCATTGAATATTGATCCACCAAAGTCAAAGAAACCTCTCCTTTATTTCGAAATTTTCTTTCCAACTGCTTTGCAACTCGCAATCCACCAAAACCAGCTCCAACTATTATCACTCTATTCATAACCATTTTTGTTTCTGCCGATTTATCTTTACATTGAGTATATCATGAGTAAATAAAATAAAAAACACCATTTGCATGATGTTTTTTGGTGGGTCGGGTGGGGATCGAACCCACGACAAATGGCTTAAAAGGCCACTGCTCTACCGACTGAGCTACCGACCC